>PALY01000022.1 GCA_002707085.1 Deltaproteobacteria bacterium | reverse complement strand
TGGTTTCACTGCAGCGGTAAGTGGCTTGGGGACTGCTGGTTTCGCTTCCACGGGTGCTGAAGTCACTGAAGCCGCCGGGGTCACTTCCGCAGGCGTTGGTGCCGCAGGGGCGGCTACCTGTTGTTCGTCTGTGACCTGACGCATGGCTTCTGCCACCGCGTTCTGATCAAGCGCAACCGTACTGGGTGCGGCCGGTCGAGCGGTGGTTCCCGGACTTTGGGCTTGGGCCTGCGTTCCTTGGGCACGGCGCTCTTTGAACATCTTCAGTGCCGCAGCACCGTCCGCAGGACGGTCGGACTGTTCTTTGGCCGCAAGGATACCAATCACATCTGCAAGCCACTCCGGGCAGTCGGAACGCACGCCCCGAATATCAGAGACACCCACGCCAATGTGCCAGCCAAGTTTTGCAGCCAGGTCACCGTCTGGGCAGGCTGGTTTGCCCGCGAGTAGGCCCCAAGCGACCAGGCCCATGGCATACACGTCTGAAGCCGCACCACCGCCAGAGGCCGTGAAGCGCTCAGGCGCCATATAGTCGAGGGTACCTTTCATGGTCCCCGTTTGCGTGGCCTGTGTGGACTGTGCTGCACGGGCGATTCCAAAGTCCAGAATCTTCACTCGGCCGTCGTTGCAGAGGAACATATTGCTGGGCTTGATGTCTCGATGGATGACATCTTTTCCATGCGCATATGCGAGTCCCGATAGACCCAACTCAAGGACCCGTGCGGCCTCATCGAATGGCATCGAACCCGCCACCATCGTGTCGTAAAGGTCTTGTCCTTCCAACAACTCAAGCACCATGGCCACCATATCGTCGCCCAGCACCAACTCTCGAAAGCGAACAATGGCCGAGTGATCCAAGCGGTCCAAGCGCCGGCATTCTTTCTTGAGCGAATCTACAAATTTGGGGTCGTCAATCAACGATGGCTGAACCACTTTGATGGCCACCGTAAATTCTTCGTCGCCCACATGAACGCCCTTGTACACCACACCATAGGTGCCGGCACCCAGCTTTTCTTCCAACCGGTAATGGCTGATTTGTTCACCGATCATCCCTATGTCTCCGGTTGTGCTTCAACGGACGTAGCCTGAGCCAGCAATGTTTCGAGCGCTTCCAACGATGTGCCGGCACGTTTGACGTCGCGTTCTTTTTCCTGCAGGCGCGGCAGCTTTCTGCGGGCGTCGTCAGCGTCACCGCCCCGTGCAGCGCTCTCTGAAAGCTGGCGCTGCAAAGCAGGCATGACCTGCCCCCGGTACCAGTCCACCATCTCGTTGCGACGATCAGCCAACTGTTCTCGCAGCGACTGTAAAATCTTGTCCGTACACCGGTCCAGCCAAATCCTGAGGGTGTCTCGAATGGCCTGCTGGGCCTTGGTTTCTGCATTTTCGGTCAGACGAACAACCTCTTGGGCCCGCTCGCCCTTGGCCTGCGCAAAGCCAATCCCAATCGCGCCCACGGCAACCAAAATCATCCAGGGCAACATCTCACCTTTGTCGCCCCCTCCACCGCGCAGGTTGATTCCACCCAGCATGGCAACGCTTAAAAGTCCGTACATGACAGAACGACCGTGCCTCAGGGTGCTTCCAACCCCGCCCTTGGCTTTCCGTTCAATGGAAATCTGAGGAAACTGAATACCCGCATTAAATGTGGGCAATTCCAGCGGCCGGATCGTCGGCGGTGGCACCGGAAGGTCCCCTTCCCGGGGCTTCCACAACTGCTCCACCAACATCGCTCGATCTTGTTCTATCCAGCGGAACGCGTATTCAGACCAAGCTTTGATCCAACTCGGCAACTCTTGTTCCAAACTCTTGATTTGCGCTTGGTCCAGTTCTGCCACCAAACGGCCCTCTGCATCCGTGACCATCGGCACCAACCTTTCAGCCACGACCTTTTCCACACGGGGCATCATGCTGCGCCTGCCTTCATCCATTCTTTGACGAACCGTCGATGGGCTGACCAGTTCTGACTCCAGCTTTCGGATGGCATCGTCCAACCGCTTCCACGCCGCAGTGTTTCCGGAACCCGCCCCTTTGTTGGCCGCTATCTGCGCCTGAACCACCGCCAAGTCTCTTTCCACACCTTTTCGGACGGTGCGGAGCGCCTTCTTTGCCCCAGGAAGCCAGTCAACAAGGGTCTGTGGGCCTTTGATCAATACCGGTGGATTGACCTCTTTCACGCCGATTTTTCGGACTGCATCCTTGTACGTTCGCAACGCACGTTCCAATCCAGAATCTAGCTTTGTCGACATACTTTACAAACCCCTGTTCATCATTCGAATCAATCGTTCGGATCAATGCGATCAGCAATACCTTCCAACATTGAGCCAATACCCGGCACACGTGCAGCCAAATCTTGGGCGATGTCTTCTACAGCGGCACGAAGCCGGAATTTACTGTCTCGAATCCGGCCGCCTTCTTCATCGAAGTCGTCCCGAATGCGGACAAATGAGTCCTCCAATTCTCGACTCACCTCTTCCTTGACTTGCCGAATCTCGGCACACCCTTCCTCAGAAGTCGATTCCAGTACCCGGCCTTGCTCTTCTGAAACATCACGAAGGGTCGCTTCAGAGTTCTGAGCCACCTCTTCTAAAGTGCTTCGGCCCTCACTGGCCTGTGTTTCCAACTCCACACGCGCAGTCTCCAACTCGGACTCTACTTGGCTTCTGGCTTCTTCTCCTCGTTGGGTGACTTCCTCGCAGCACTCATCGCCCCGAGTCCGAATCTCTGTGGACCCTTCTTCTGTGGCCACCTGAAGCCGGGCCATCGCTTCTTCCATGGTTTGTTCCACCTGGGCATTGGCTTCTTCAACAGCCGCTTGTAATGCCGCCTCAGCTTCCCCTTGTTTGGCTTCGATAAGCTCCAAAGCTTCCGCCTGCATGGCCTCCATGGCCGCACGAAGCTGGTCTTCAAGTTCTGAAGCAATCGCATACAAGGCCGCACCACCTACAGCAGCACCCCCCACTGCGGTCGCAGCCCCTCCGGCAACAACAGCTTTTTTATCCACACCCACCGAACCACCTCACCCATGATTGAGAAGGGACTGTAGCAGAAGCGCACACCGATTTGTACGGCAGACACCAAAATGTCAGCCGCCAAAATGGACAGATAGAACCTGCAAAGTTTCTCTTTCTCAAGGGCGCCAGAGCGACCGCATTGGATACAACTACGGCGCGTTCATTCGCTCTCGGCAAGCACCGCGAGTGCCGCAAGTTCTTTGTCGAGCTTCTTCAGCTTCTTTTTGCCCAAGCCACCCAAGGTCGCGATGGCATGGTTGATGCGGTCCCTTGTGATGTCTCTTCCCAAGATCTCCATGGAATCAAACAGCGGCAAGGCACTGGGTTTGCCGCTCATCGCCAAGTAAAACGGCTTCACAAACACCCGCATCTTCAATCCGCTGTGTTCACACAACACCCGAATCACACCCTCGATGCTCTCCTTGTTCCACTCGTCCAATGCCGTGAAGCGCTGTACGGCAAAATACAAATCGCGCATCACTTCTTCGGCTTCTCGGCCACTTTGCAAGGTCTCTGCATCCACCTCTACAAGGTGGGTCAGCATGTAGTCTGTGAGATCAATCAAATCCGTGAAACGCTGTACACGCTGCTGAACCAATGGAACCAGCTTTGAAAGGAACTCCCGATTCAAGCGCCAGTCCACGAGCCGGTCGATGAACTGCTCTGGGTCGAGCTGCTCGCGAAGCCAACGGGCGTTCAAAGAACTCAATTTCGGCACATCAAAAACCGGTCCACCCAAGGCAATCTTTTCGATTTTAAAGGCGTCCACCATCTCTTCCAGGGTGAACAAATCCCGTTCATCCGGCATGGTCCAGGCCATATGACCCAGGTAGTTCAAGAGACCTTCGGGCAGATAGCCCATCTCTCGATACCACCACAAACTGGTGGGGTTCTTGCGCTTTGACAACTTGGATTTGTCCGGATTCCGCAACAAAGGAAGATGACAAAGTACCGGCATGTCCCAGCCAAAATACTCGTAGAGCAACTGGTGCTTGGGCGCACTGTTGATCCACTCCTCACCCCGCATCACGTGGGTGATTTCCATGTGATGGTCATCCACCACATTGGCCAAATGATAGGTCGGAAGACCATCAGACTTCATCAATACCTGCATGTCCACCTGTGTCCACGGGATCCGAATCTCACCGCGCAACACATCCTGAAACACACACTCGCCCTCTCGTGGAACGACCATGCGAATCACATGAGACTCGCCCTTGGCCAAGCGTTCTGCCACTTCGTCTTTGCTCAAAGACATGCACAAACCGTCGTAGCCCGTGACTGAACTGCCACTGCTTCGTTGTTCTTGTCGCAACGCCGCCAATCGTTCTGTGGAACAGAAACAATGGAAGGCATGACCTTTTTCCACCAACTCTGCTGTGTGCTTGGCGTACAACTCTGAACGTTCAGACTGCCGGTACGGCCCATGCGGTCCACCCACATCCGGCCCTTCATCCCATTCCAATCCAACCCAACGAAGCGCATCGAAAATCATCTGCTCACTGGCAGACGTACTCCGCTTTTGGTCGGTGTCCTCGATTCGCAAGACGAACTGACCACCGTGCTTTTTCGCAAAGCAATAGTTGAACAAGGCCACATAGGCTGTACCCACATGGGGATCGCCTGTAGGGGATGGGGCAATTCGGGTGCGAACGGTCATGAGAACTCCTCTCGGGCGCTCGGTCTAACCCGGTTCACCTCGCCCCTCTTCTTTGAACGTTTACCGCCACAAGATTGGTGCATTTACACAGCCACCAAACAACAGTGAATTAAGCCCATCAAGACGGAGGTGGAAGATGAAAATCATTGTTGTGGGTGGCGGCATCATGGGACTCAGCACCGCATTGGCTCTCCATACCGCCGGCCATCGCGTGACCCTTCTTGAACAAGGCCCCATCCCCAACCCACTCGGTTCCAGTGTCGATGACCACAGACTGATTCGCCATCCGTACGGACCCATGACGGGCTACGCCAAAATGATCAACCCAGCCTTTGCTGCATGGGAACAAACCTGGGCTGCACTCGGCCGCAGTTTGTACCACCCCACCGGCACGCTCATTCTTGCTCGAGATGACACAAGCTGGGCAGAAGCATCCTTGTCCGACATGGCTGAACTTGGCATCGCAACACAAATGCTGGACGACAAAAAGCTGCATGAGATGGCGCCCATGTTGCAAAACATCAAAGACACCTTCGCTGCATATGTGGATTCTGGTGGTGTGTTGCTGGCAGACCAGATCGTTGCCGCATTGGGTACACACTTGTTGATGAATGGCGTGGCCATGCGGACCAACACACCGGTCGTCGATATCGATCCGGTCCGAGGCAACGTGTTCACTGCCGATGGGGAACGGATGAGTGCGAATGCCATTGTGGTCACAGCCGGCCCATGGGTCCGTGAACTGTGTCCAGAAGCGAAGGTCAAACCCAGTCGCCAAGTGGTGATTCACCTGGAAGCATCACCCACAGTACAAACAGCCTGGACCCAAAGCCCCATGGTGCTGGACATCCACGGTCAAGGTGGCATCTACGTGGTGCCACCGGTCGCAGGCACACCGCTCAAAGTGGGCGATCACAGCTTCAGCCGCAAAGGACACCCAGACAAAGACAGGGAACCAAAAGAGAAAGAAATCAACGCGCTGTTTGAAGCCTGCCGAACCCGTTTTGAAAACTTGGACCAATACAAAGTCACCGGTGCCAAAACCTGCTTTTATACCGTGACCCAAGACGAACGTTTTGTGATGGAACAAAAAGACAAGATGGTGGTCATGACAGGCTTTTCGGGCCACGGTTTTAAGTTTGGAGCGCTCATGGGCCACCTGGCGGCGGCTGTGGCCACCAAAAAAGCAGACCCAGACACCATCCGTTCACTCGCGGCAGGCGAAATCACCGACATCGAAGAAATCACTCGCCTGACCAACGACTGCATGGCTTAAACCATGGCCGTCATCCGATGACCGCGCCATGGGCGTCACTCAACTTAGCTGTGCACCCAAACCAGAGCCCACCAGCACTTGGGTCAGCACATAGCCACCCACCACCAGCCATACAGCCAAGATGAAGGCCAACTGGATGGGCTTCCAACCAATGCCCTTGAACTTGCTCACGACCGTACTGAGTCCCAACGCGGTCATGGCCATGGTGAGTAAAAAGGTATCGATATCGATAATGGCGGTGACCACATCGGCTGGCAAAAAGTCCATCGTGTTGAATCCAGCCACAAGCACAAAGCCCACCGCAAACCATGGAATCACCAGTTTCGATGCAGCCCCATCGGTCTGTTCTGTTTGGCGGTTGAGAAACCAACCAATGCACAACAGGGCCGGTGCCAACAACATCACACGGGTCATCTTCACAATCACTGCAGTGTTTGCAGTGGCCGCACTCACCGCCTCTCCTGCACCCACAACATGGGCCACTTCATGCACCGAAGCACCAATGTATATGCCAAACACATCCTCGGTCATCGGCACCAATCCCGTGCGGTACACCAAGGGGTAAAGAAACATCGCAGTGGTTCCAAAAATCACCACTGTGGCCACAGCAATCGCTGTTTTGTGGGCTTCTGCTTTCACCACAGGTTCTGTGGCAACCACAGCGGCTGCACCACAAATGGCCGCACCTGCGGAAGTCATGATGGCCGTCTCTTTGTCCATACCCAGCCAGCGGGTACCGATGAACACACCCAAAATCAGCGTGATTGAGACCATGAACACATCAAGGATGAATCCGCCCACACCCACCGCAGCGATTTGGGAAAAGGTAATCCTGAACCCGTACAAGATGATCGCCAAACGGAGAATCTTCTTGGCGGAAAACGTGATGCCTTCGCCCCAAGCAGCCGGCAGTCGACTGCCCGCAGTGTTGCCCACCACAGCGCCCATCAAAATACCGACAATCAGTGGGCTGATGCGCAGTGCCTTGAGAAACGGCAACTCAGCAGACCATGTCGCGGCCGTCGAAAGAACCGCCACAACCGCAAGGCCAGACATCAAACGCTGTGCAGTGGATGTTGCTGTACTCATGGTTTCCCCAAAGAGCGCCCCTGTATGCGCAAGAGGCCACACTCACCACCCAACTTCACACAATCGAACCAGTTGCTCAACGAACCAAAGAACCCCGCTACTGGGCCTTGATGCTTCCGTCTTGAGCAACCAAAATTCCAGTACTGGGGAAATCTTGGGCGCTGAGGGCGCGAACCACATCGATGGCCTTGCCGTCTGGGTCTTGGACAGGCACGCCTCTTCCAATCTGCTTTGTGGGAAGAAGCTTACCGCTGACGAACTGGCCATCCGCATCCAGCACAGCCTCCAACACAACCCCAAGCCCTTGTTGGCCGCGTAGATTGAAGCGCCCATAGGTCGCAAAGTTACCCAACGAGTACGCGATCAACCGCCCCTTATAGATCTCCATGGCACGCAACACATGGGGTCCATGTCCCCAGACCATATCGGCACCCGCATCAATCACAGTGTGTGTGAATTCTCGCAAATGCCCGCGGTTCTCTCCGTAGAAAGTCTCTCGGCCGTGTGGGACATGTTGAGCCTTCGAACCTTCTGCTCCTCCATGAAAGCTCACGATCACAAGATCATTTTCTGTATCCAAGGCCTGTACAATCTTTACCGCAGTTTTGTGGTCATTGATGTAATGAGAGTTCCTGCTGGTATGGAAACCAACCACAGCAATTTTCAAGCCGTTGATCTCGAGCGTTGCGATATCGCCAGGGCGCCCAGTGTGCGCGATACCCACTTCGTCCATCGCTTGTTCGGTTTGATCTCGGCAGAACTCACCAAAGTCGGCTGCGTGATTGTTGGCCGTACTGACCACATCAAAGCCNGCCGCCTTGTACAAGTCTTTGTACGCATAAGGAGACTTGAAAGCATAACAAGAGCCTGCTGGAGCCCCGGGTCTACACTTGCTGGTTTTGCCGCCATCGCACACAGGCCCTTCCANGTTGCCAAAGGTTGCATCTGCATCGCTCAACCACTCCTGAACANCTGTAAATGTNTTTTCTACGTCTGGGTTCAATACACCCGACGGAAACGTGGTTCCAATCATCATGTCACCCACGGCACGCAAGCGTACGGTGGTGCCTTCAGGNACGTCACTTTTATACGTTTTGGCCGCATCCAAGCGNCCCTGACTCAACAACCCATCCAAACCCANATTGTCGCGNGCTTGTTTAAGGTACTGAGAGAGACCTTCNCGNTTGGGCGTCCCCACTTTGGAAGCNTCCCAATGCTTGATCACGGTCGGCCANTCCCCACCAAGCCATGCAGCCCAGCCCATCTCCCAATGACAATCTGATGCTTCTGTCGATTTGGGNTCTTCTTCCTCTATGCACTTGGCAAAAAATGCCTTGGCTGGCGCCACTTGCTTGTCCGCAAGCAACACTCGCCCTTGTTCCAAGTTGGTTTTAGGCGTCGCNTCCTGCGGTTCCTCGGCCTGAGCCATGGGTGCTGTTGCAAGNAGAAAGGGAAGAATGNTTTGAACGAGCATGGAGGGTCCGGGNAGCAAAAGGGAAACACGAAAGACTTTTCGGTTCGTTCCCTTAACCACCGATCGGGGCCAACGCGTATACCCCAAAGTTCAACTCAACAATCCATCACCATGGACATGGACCCAGTGGNGGAGCCTCGNGCATCCACGGCTCCAAATCAACCCCGAAACCGTCTGCAACACGGTTGATAAAGTTGAAATAGCTACACACAAAACCCGCAGCACTGATGTCTTCATCGGACCAACCATGCCCACGAAGTGTGATGACATCCGCTTCTGTCATTGTCGCTGGCGCCCGTGTGAGTTGGACACACCAATCCAGCAAAGCAAGAACGGATGGCTCCAAGGGTGCAGACCGATAGTCGGCAATGATCGCATTCACGAAATCGATTGATTTCCCTTCGTTACGGAGAGACTCCCCGTGCGAAAGCGTTCAATAAAAACANTCATTGGTCCGGCTCACCACCGTCGCAATGAGTTCACGGGTCCATCGGGGAAGAGGATTGTTTTCCGTGGTGGTGGTCGCCATATACAGGTTCATGCTGGCCCGAAGGGTCTGCACATGATTGCTGTGAAGCTTTACGATTCCTGCCACCCCACCAGAGCGGCCCCGTGCTGCAGANTATTGTTTAGAAAGAAGACCACTGGCCTCTTCTTCATTGATCGTCCGAATCCATGCCATGACCGTTGGCTAACNCATCCCCAATTTTGATGGGGACAGGCTCGCATAGTCACCTATCTTGCACAAAAAAACACCGAAAGGAATGACCCTTTCGGTGTTNTTTGTTGAGGTGTGAATGACTCACACACTACAGATTACATACCGGAATCGATAGCANCTGTNTGNCCTGTGTCATGAGCATGATCACCNGTGTCGTCAGCAGCACCNGTATCGGCTCCGCCATCGGCATCAGCATCGTCGCCACCTTCACCGATGAAGGCTGCAGCAGTAGCACCTGAAGATGTGCATGGGAATGCTTCGACAGACCACAAAGTGGCCATGACNTCGCAATCTTCGCCAGCACATTCTGCATTTACTGAAACAACGCTGGAGTAGCTTTCAGTGTTTCCGAAACGACCGCTGGCACCAAGGTGCAACGTGATCGTAGCATCAACCAATTCGCCACCATCCAACTCACTNAGGACCACTGGGTCACAAGCGAAGNTGAGGCCTTCACCTGAGCATGTGTAGGAAAGACCAGATGCGGATGAANNNCCGGTGAATGTACCGTCTTCGTTCGCTGTTACAGTCATGGTTGTTTCAGGGAACCCGGGAAGTCCGATGTTCTCTTCAAGATTACAAGCATCNTCTGACCATGCGAAACCAGCTTGCAGCCAGTCACCAGTCGCAGGAGCGAAGTCAATCACGTTGGTTTCGAATGACGAAACTGAAGTGGTGCATGTCTCACCAGTGATTCCAGCAACAGCCAATACAGTTGCACAGTCATCACCTTCACATGAACCAACCCATTGGGCTGAACTTGTAACGCTTGTGTTGCTGGTCAATTCACCGTCCGTTGTGGACTCAAGAGTGATTACAGCTGCAAGTGGTGGGATTTCTGTACCGTTGGGCAAGGTGCCNCCGGCTGAAAAGTCCGTAGTCAGAGTCGCTGTACAGTCGAGGTCGTTTGTTTCTGCAGCTTGTGTACAGGCCCAAACGTTGTTGTTGCCGGATGTCAAAGTGAATCCGTCATCACCAGTCGCACCCTCGAATGCCACAACAGCTTCTGCAGTGAAGCCCCAAAGCAATTCCAAGTTGCACTCGTCTGATTCGATTACCCAGCCAGAAGCTTCCCAGATGCCGTCTTCAGGGCTGAAGTACGTAGGGGGTGGGGCATCGCCAGTATCGTCAGCGTCCGCGTCATGATCATCATCGTGATCTGCGTGATCGTCTCCGGTATCTGTATCATCGTCTTTGGATTCACAGGCAAAAGCAAACAGACTTGCCAGCGCCAGAATAGAATAATTTTTCATGGGGTCTCCTCCGTGTTGACCTTCATTTTCTCGTGTCACAAAACGTCTCAATTTTGCAATCCAGCCGGTAACTATCTGATCGAAGCAAGAAAGAAAGGGGTTCTTCCATGATTTTTCTGCTTTAGAGTTTACATATGGGCCGCAAAACTCTCGATTTGGGAGGACATTCGTAGATGATGACGGATTCCGACATCATCAAAGGGCGTCGGGTTCATACCGTAAAAAAAACACCTGAAGGGCCCAACCGTCCGAATAATCAGTATGCGGAAAACCAATAAGGAAAGATGAAACTGCGTGCTTTAAGGCCTGAGAGTACCAAAAATAGGCGCCGGGGCTGAGTAAAAAGTGATTCCTCGTTATGGGTGCGCGACGAAACCTGATTTGAGGAAAGCATGGTTGATTTTGAAACCAAGGTCGAACCCATCGCAATGCGTTTGGCGGACTACCAAGAGCGAAAGCTTCGGGTCTTCGCCACATCGTCTTTTCAAAGCAATAGCGTCGTTCTACTTCATCTGATTTCCAAGCTGAACCCCAATATTCCTGTGTATTTCATGGATACCGGGTTTCACTTTCCCGAGACGCTCCGTTTCCGAGATGCGCTGGCCGAAAAACTGCAATTAGACATCCGAATTCTACGGTCGCCTGTCAATCGAATCCANCAAAGAGACCGACAAGGCAGACTGCTATTTGCATCCGATCCAGACCATTGCTGTCACGTAAACAAAGTGCTTCCGCTTGAACCTGTTCTTTTATCGAACGATGTATGGATGAGCGGAGTCAGGGCTTCCCAAAGCGATCAACGCGCACAAATGGGAGAAGAGGCGAAGGGACGTCATGGAATTCTGCGGTACCACCCCTTGTTGGATTGGACCGCCCGCGATGTTCATTACTACATCGAAGAACATGACCTTCCTCGGCACCCATTGGAAGATGAAAACTATTTCAGTATTGGATGCCGGCCATGCACCCGNAAGATCGACTTAGACAAGATGAGCGATGGNCGTGGTGGGCGNTGGTTCGGAATGAACAAAACTGAATGCGGACTGCATCTCGATGTNGATTCAAGCACCGGAGCTGCACAATGAAAATCATGGTCACCGGAGGTGCTGGATACATCGGTACAGCCCTGGTACACGCACTCGCTTCACAGGACNCNGTGGANCAGGTCGTCATCTANGACAACTTAAGCCGCTCGAATGCAAACCTGTTCATCGCAGANNCATTGCCGTCATCNAAAATCCGTTTNGTCCGTGGCGATGTCCTGGACACCCGACTTCTGACCCGCGAGTTGGAAGGCGTGGACCTCGTGTACCATTTGGCGGCGCGGGTTTCGACCCCCTTCGCTGATGCCGATTTCCACGGACTCGACCAAGTCAATCACTGGGGAAGTGCTGAACTCAGCTACTTGCTGGAAACTCAACCCGTCGGACGGGTCGTCTATCTTTCCAGTACATCCGTATACGGCGCCAGCGATACCCCCGTCACCTTGGACACAAAACCCCAACCACATACGGCGTACGGGATTTCCAAATTTCGTGGTGAACAAATGCTGGAGCGGCTGAGTTCGAAGATGCCTGTCCATACAGTCCGTTGTGCCAACGTCTACGGTTACAACAAAAGCATGCGGTTTGATGCGGTCATCAATCGCTTCATGTTTGACGCACATTTCTCGGGTCGTCTCACGGTTCATGGAAGTGGACAACAAACCCGTGGTTTCATCCACATCGATAGTTTGGTCCGGTGCCTGCTCTCCATTGGCTTGGAAGGACAGTTTTCCGGCACCTCCAATCTTGTAGAAAGAAGCGGTACCGTTGAAGAGATCGCAAACGCCATCTCTCAAATCTACCCAAACGTCGAGCTGCTATACATTCAACAAGACATGCGACTAAGGAACCTCATGGTGGAACCCGACCCTCGACTGGCCACCACGGACCTGCTCGACACACGAAGCTTGGTCGAACAGCTGCAAGAGTTCAGAACCCGTTTCGCATTTGAACCGGTACGCTGAACCCAAGTATCGGACCCATTCGTTGTAAATCTCTACGCTTCGTTATCGAGAGATCACAAGATTCGATCTCATGTTGATGTTCGCGCCAAAACCACTGCCCGATCCACTTGCTTCTGGTACATACGTGTCGCCCTCAAACAAGCCCCGGTAGGTCACAGTCGCCGTTTCTCCAGGAACAACAACGTCGGTGACATCCACAACCCATGGGTCGACCTGCTTACCGGGACACCAACCCCCTCGACCAAAGGGCCAAGTACCAAATTGGTTGGGAACTGTGCCCTGTTCAATTTGTTGCACACAGCCATCGATGACACCTGCAATTGGGTGTTCCTTCACGTATTCCACACCGTTCACGGTGAAGTGATGTGTGTGGTTACAGAATTCCGCACAGTTCTCGACCTCTGCACCCCACCCATGGCCAGAAATCACGGCAAAAAGTTCTACACGTTTCGCGTCCGCGGGAATCTCAACCTCGATGGGTTCGTATCTATCGTTGTAGGCAGCATTAAAAGATCCCCCAGTGAACAAGGGGTGAATCTCGTCAGGTGTCCCTTCCTTTCCTTCGTTGGTCATATGGAACGTCAACGTATTGAAGTACGAATATGAACTTTGGAAACGAATCTTCTGCTCTCCACCATCCTTTAGATAGGCAAGCGCTGGACTGGCATCCATGACCCATTTTCCGCTTCGTGCATAGGATGTAATCCATCGACCAATCTCGGTATTGCAAGCACAAGCACAATCATCGTAGCCAGAACCCTCAGCATTACAGGTTTGGGTGGCCTCCGCTGACGAGCCATCTGGCTCATCGCATCCACATGTCAACGTGTCCGCAGCAACCGCACCTTCGTAGGCTTCACACGTCACGGTCACAGGCTCCGTTTCCGCCGCTCCCGTATCTGAACCACCCGTATCTGCACTACCGGTATCTGTTGTGGGCTCTTCTTCGACGGGTTCGCAATCCACATCTTCTCGGCACTCTACGCCCGTGTATTCGCCANCCACAAGGCACGCACCCATCACCTCTGGAACATAAGGCTGGCANTCAATGTCTGTGGCGGAGTTTTCTTCCTCTGGCTGAGAACAAACATAGGCATGAATCANATAATCCCACTCNCCACAATCTTCAGAAAAGGAGTCACCACAGCCCAATTCAAGTTCGATATGCATGGTGTCATACGAAGCCATGGTGTCCGCATCGGGCAGAGACAAATCAGCGTACCCACTGCCAACACGGGTGCCATCAAAACTCTGGTATGAATCTGCACCAAGGTCTTCGACAAATGAATCTCGGGTCACGCCATAATCGTAGTACCGGGCTTCATAGGTCAGCGAAACCAGGGTTGCTCGACCCGTTCGCATCATGTCTGCCAAATACCCAATCTCTCGAAAATGCTGACCACGATCAATCCCAACAGCCCAAGCGCCTCGAGACTGTAGAAAGACGCCAACTGAACCCGCATACCAGGCGGTATCGGTCACATAATGCAGACGACCAGCCCAATGTTCTTGGTCTTCCGTTGTCATGTCTCCAAGCGCATCCTCAAGTCGCTCACGAATGTCGTTCACATGCTCTTCTTCGGAACCTTCATCGTAGGACATGAAGAAGTAATGAACGTTGGGTGGCGACGCTTCAAGGAAATCGCCCATGTCCGAGGCCCACAACTGGGCTGGATAATCGTAACCATCGGCGTAGTTCACAAACAAGTAGTTGTCGCACCCAGACCAGTTTTCCGACAGTGTCCAGTCACCGTCCAAAGTACCAACCGTGAAATCTTCCACCAACTCACCGTAGTTGGTCCCATACGGACCCGAACCAAATGGCTGAATTTCGTAGCCATTGTCCGTACACCAATCACCCGTGGCACCGCCGGTATCGTCCGTATCCCCTGAAGAACCAGTGTCTTCCACATCGTCTGGATGGGTGTCATCCGACTTTTCATCGTCTCCAGAACAAGCAAACAATGAAGCCAAGGCGGCTACAAAAATCATGTGGGATGGGCGGACCATAGNAACATCTCCAGTNCAAGGCTGGCACACAGTAGCATTCTCTTGCCCATTTATTGAAGCGTTCTTTGGACATCTACTGGCAAACACACACCCCATTTGACGGCACGTTCACCCACCCATGAACACCACCCACATGAGCCATCACAACAGGGGCTCAATCGTTGACCAACGAAAACTTAAACGTGTAGTCGAGCAAGACGATGTGTTCGAGATCCCCTTCGTCGCCCTCATCCAACTCAGATTGTTTCCGATAGCCAATCTTCAACCGGTGATGTTCTGCGATCTTGGCTGCGCAGCCCACGGTGATTCGGTACTTCTTGTGTTCCAAATCGGGTGGACCAGGTTCGGTGTACAACTCTATGGCTGTATAAGGAGTGAATGCCGTATCCGTGTCATATTTCAGACCGAGTCGATTACGGATTCGCTTGGCCAACTCTTCTTCATCCAGTTCGTTCTTGACCTGAAAACCAAACCGATATGCCAATTCGATGGGTCCCAATTTCTGTTCGGCACCGGTGTACATCAAAACACGATGACCATATTCCAAATCACCGCTCTTGCTTCGTTCTGCGATGTACCTGTACACCGTTCCCAAACTCAGCCACTGCAACGGTTCAACTTTAACCACGGCTTCAGGCAGAATACTCTCCAAGTCTGACATCCCGTGGTCCCACCGCACATTTTGTACAACGCCCACCTCAAACTCATGCGGGAGTTCGACCTTGACCGCTGCACTGGTCCACAACATCGAGTCAGTTTCCGCCACAGCAGCCCCTGAGTAGGCAAGCGCCCATAGGCTGATCGACAAACTGAAGATGGATTGCATGAGCGCCTATTACTGCTGGTAGTACACGGTAATTCGAGCGGTTTCTCGAAGTAAATCGATGTCATTCACACTGACCTTTTGGATGTCCAAACCCGTGCGTTCTCGAAGGTCATCAAGCAGCGCTTGTGTATCTGCACTGCGAATGCGATCCATGTCGTCATAGGTGACCCGCATCTGCGAGTAGCCCGAAAACCATGGCATGAACTCCAGAAAAGAAACGGAGGCCACAATCACGCCATTGACGACCAAAACCTCCCCCAGACTGACCGTTTCATTGACCACAGCATTGAGAATGCCCAGCCCAATCACCACGAACAAGTAGGTCAATTCATGAATACGAATCGGCTCAGTTCGGTAGCGAAGGATGCCAAAAACAGCGAACAAACCCAGAGCAAAACCCAATTCTATGGGTGTTTGACGCAACAAAAAACAGAGTGTGAATGTGATGATGTTGAACATCACGTAGGTGAAAAGGTACTCATTCTTTCCATGCTTCCGGGCATATACACCCAACACAACAATGCAGGTGAACACCAGATCGATGCCCATACGCAAAAGGAGTCGAATGATGCCCTGCATGTCGAACAGTTGAGAATGGAGGTCAAGAGCCTCAGTCATGGAATCGTCTCCTCAGAAAACGAAGTCTCGGGCGATATCGGTTCATTGTCACCTGGGGCAACAGGAGTTGGGCGCCCGTACAGTATTTGCTCAAGGTAGTTGGGTATGCACGCGCCTCACGAAGTTTGAGCATGATGGGCGTTCGCGGTTTGAAACGCTCCTGCTTTACCTCCACGATGACACCGTGGGACCAGCGTTCCACACCCGCAGCCCCAGTCGAAAACATCAAGGCTGAGTCAAAGGTCACGCGTTCTGGAGTTTTCACGCCCACCAAGGTTATCCGACAAAAATTGATCCACATGCTGGGCCGGAAACTCTCGGGAACGATGGGAAGGTGTTCTGCAATGAAGGACAGTTCTTCGTCTCCCAAATCTTCCTTCATAAAGGGAAGCTCCATTCGATATTTACGGGTTGAATCGTTGCTCAACCGATGCTTCACTTCCAAAAAACTCATCGAACGATCAATGTGATGCCGTATGCGCACTTTGTAGCGAGGCCTGCGTCCACGATGGTGGTCACGCAAACAACCATAGTCTGCGGTATCAAAATAGACGTTTTTGTATCGAGCTTCTCTTCGCTCGGAAGACAACACCCATGCGTAGTCTTCTGAAACACTTGAAACCAAATCGACGAGCTTCGATTTATCGAGGACCATTTTCGTGTCCACACGCTTTTGTAATGCACGATCAGCAATCAGTTCTGCAGATGCTGGTGCCATCGCAAATCGTTCAGATGCTGGAATCATCACAGTCAAATCGTTTTGCATCTCTTCTTGGGTTCAACCACAGCGTCACTCAGTCCAGGTGAACTGTAGCACCGACGCTCTTGAAGAGTTCCATTCATTTGGCTCAGAACATCAAGAAACGTACTGTGCGAGCAGTACGGACACCCGAGATTAAAACGTTGCGTTGAAACCAAACAGGACCTCTGCGCCGGCCCCAAACCCAGTGATGTAGCTGGTCTCTACGCTAAGTTGGGGGGCAACACCCATTCCCTCCATCGGGTACTCAACAATCACACCCGCATTCGTGAATAGATGCATTTCATCATGAACGGTTGGTCGATTCCCTTCCCATCCAGCGGCCACGACTTCTTCTTCAAAGTACTTTTCGTCCATCAGCAACGGAATCGGGGCTACACCCACTGCAGCTTGGGCAATCACACGGAAGGTTTGGTACACAAGGATGTATCGTGCCAAACCACCCAATTTATAAATCATTGTGTCGCCTTGAATACATGTCCCCTGGGTAAAGCACCCTGCAGCTGCCTGTTCCTCATAATGAGCGCCGTTGTGGAGTGTACCTTGAGCCATGACGCCGTAGCCCAGCCCATCCATGTTGCGTCCCACTTCCAGACGATAAACGGAGCCGTTGTCCAGTGCCTGCGAATAGTCTCCAAGAACCATCGACATTCCAAAACGGGGTGTCACAAACCAACCGGTGTCGGTGTATTCCAAGTCCCCACTGTACTGCTGCGCATTGGCTGTGCCTGATCGGAAAAATACAGTCAGCACAAACAACAGACTCAAGGTCCATCGCAATCTGAAACGGGGGCAAATACGTCTCAAAACTTCCTCATTAGGTCCACCATGACAACACTGTTGTTCTTCATCTCCAACGTCGTGGCATTGACGATCTCGATGTAGGCCATTTGATCCATTCGAATGCGTCCACCCGTAGAGCCCGACCACACTTCTCCGCTCAGCACAAACCCAAAACATGGATGCATCTGATGCTGTGTGACCACGGCTCGGTCGTCACTCTCCGCAGAGTCCAAAGCCTCAAGGTCATCGGTGGTGTTCACCAGTCCAATCTTGGTGCCAAAACCCACCTTCGTCTCGATATTAGATGCAGCAAAATTCACAGGAAACACCGTCAAGCCAAAACGACCGGCGTAATTGATCCGTGAAATATCCGGACTGACATGCGCTTCGGTGATGAGTTCCTTCTACGAGTGGCTTCCAGTCGGCTTCACCACGATCGGGCGAATAATGCACATCGACGTTCAANGACAAGTTGGACTGCGGCCGAAATTCATAGCCCGCCGCCGCCATGTGTCGTTTCAGAAATGGGTCGTTGTTCACGCCCCCAATTCCAACAAAACCTTGATGTTGNGAAGCCATGGATGGCAGTGAAAACATCAACCCAAGCAAGGTCATACATCTGATCGACCACGTTCTCATCGATCCCTCACTTCAGCCGGATCAGCAGGTCCAAAGAGGCCTGCCACCGGTGGTAAAACTGTTTTGAGGNATCAAAACTGCTTGGATCATATTGTGCTACGACATCACGATGGATGCGATCAATCTGGGTGATTCGCAATCCCCAATCTCCGTCCTTCCAAAANTCNANGCTTACNCCCGCAATCACAAACTTTCGNANTTGCGAACCCTGGGGNTCCATCCTTGTAAACGGNGGNTCCGCNGCGCTGTCATCATAAGTGGCGTAATAGGTNTTTGTCCCCGCCACTCCGCCTCCAGCGAGCANNCGCGGNCCACCNGTCCATGTGTTCATGTACTCTCGTGGAACAAAGGACCAGTCAGCAAGCGCATACGCAGACCATGTGTCGAGTTCNAACGGTACCTGGAAGNNGGTTTCNCCACCACNCTNGGCGCCAATANNCACNAGTGTGTGGACCAANCCACCAACGGAATCCAATCCGCGATCTGGAGAATAGCTNGCCCCACCCTCNAGCAGNAAAGCCCCGCTCCCTGTGCGAAAGAAACCACGATACAGCGGGCCTTTTTGCATAGANGANCCTGTAGACCCAATCCCAGCACCCACTTCAGTGCGGGACTCAGCCACTGCCACATTCATGGCCAGCATCAGTACGGGTATGATCAANCTCACCTCTNNAAGGCGAGCATACAGAAACAGACTCCACNATGCGAGAACAACGGTCTGACTTTATTCAGATACAACCACTACATCTGGCTCGCANGCACNCNTTCANCCCGGGTACGGCACATCCACATCAACCATCCCTTCTCGTTCCCGNTCNAAGTGCCACCATTCGGTGCGAGCAGCGCGCCANCCACGTTCTACAAACGGTTCGCGCAGCAACATGCGGTTTTCNAACACCTGCCCCGATGCATTGAGCGCATGGCTTTCATCTGAAAAATGGTCCCATGGNGTTCCCATATCGAGGATTTCTCCNGTAGAGATCCGTTCCAGAGAAACATCCACAGCACAGCCTTTGCANTGGCGTGACTTTGGCACAATGTAGCCAATATCCATCAAGTCTTGNCGNCCNACACGGACCGCCCAATCGACCATCGCATTTACAGCNCGAACCGGCCTATAGGCGTCATATAGGCGAAGGATGTACCCCTTCGCTGTGAACACATCGACAATCTCCGACAAGGTCTCAATACAGCTTTCGTGAAGCCAGGCTTCNTGGTTCACATACCCAGGCAAAGGTGCGCCAGTAAAGTTGTTGGCACTCCCATACGGCATGACNCGCTTGATCGCGGGTAAGGCCACTGCAACATCGACAAATCCAGGTGGGCAAACTGACAAACAAAACCTCACAGGTATACTTTCGGCTATCTATCTGAGGAACAACCGTCATGATGAAGAAAATACTCGTCTTTTCTGTACCCTGTGTGCTGTTGGCNGGCTTGATGACCATGAGCTTCACAGCCACCAGTCAACAGACNGAGACACCAGAAACGGCGACCATCCCNCCACCGNTCACGACGCCACCACCACCACCGCCTGAACCCGCTCCGTTGACACCCGCAGNAGGTGCCACCACATGTGACACACCCGATGGTCAGTTGGCACCATGCCATCTGNTGATCGATTGTGGTCCAGGCCCCAAAGGTGTCGCCTTTTCTCCGGACAGCAAAACNGTTTGGGTNAGNATTCTTAANGAATCGCCAGCCGTCGAAGTCTACTCGGTTGAAAACGGAGAAAAGCTGAAAAGCATCAAGCTTGGCGATGAAGGCGCTGTTGAAGTTCTGTTTTCTCGCGATGGGTCCACGGCCCTCGTGAGTCAAATGCAAACCGACACCATCTTCGAAATCGATGCCAAAACATATGAAATCAAGAACAGCCACAGTTCAGGAAACCGCTGGACCAAGGTGGTTGAAGAAAGCAGAGACGGCCGCTGGCTGTATTCCAGTGGGTGGATTTCCAGCACAGTGGCTGTGGTGGACCGCACCGGAGAGGTGCCCACCAAACGCGTGCGCACGGCCAAGACTCCNCGAGGCGTATACCTCTCTCCAGATGAAGAATGGCTGTACATCGCAAGTTTTGGTACCGGCCAGCTGCAACGGATGCACACCAAAACCTACAAGATTGAAAACCTGTACCAAGGGGGCGTCATGCGCCACATTGTGGGCAATGACGAAACAGGAACGCTGTTCATCTCTGATATGCGCAGAGGGCAAATCATCAAACACGACATCGCGACACGAAAAAGCACAGCCCTTGCCCGNACNGANGCCAATCCAAACACCATCGACCTGACCCCAGACAGCAAGGTTGTGGCCGTTTCTTGTAGGGGCCGAAACAATCCAAAGACCTACTACAACAAGGGACCTGAGTTTGGCTCTATCCTTCTCTTTGATACCGAAACCGGTCGTCAACTCGATGGAATTGTTGGCGGAAACCAACCCACGGGTCTGGATGTTTCACCCGACGGNAAGTGGCTTGCGACCACAGACCTTNTGGATGCCCGTGTACGGATCTATTCCCTGCCCTCCACCGACGTACTCTTGGCCGGCGATGGCGGACGGTCGGCTCTGTATAAAGCCGAAATGAAGAAAAAGGGTGCTTGGTAAGAAGCGCTAGTCGCAGAAATCAATGCAAGCGTTGGTAGACCGTTCTCGACACGCCAAATCCGATGACTTCATGCGCAGTGTACCCGCCCGTGCGACACAGGGGTCATACACTTCCTCTTTGGCCCGCCTTAAGTCATACCCTGAACTGGTCTCTGGATTGCATTGATTCATACAGTGCGTCGTTCGACCATACTCCTCACGTGCCTTTACCTTCTCGTAAGCCACAAATCCGGTCTTCAGTTCCTGGCATCGTTCAATCTTTTGTTCATCCACTTTTCCTTGCATGAACTGATCAACCGTTTGGGTATGACATCCGTATCGAACAAAGCGCTTTCGCCATTCTGGGTAGGCCTGACTTCGTTCTGAAGCATCAGCAATATCTGCAATCAATGCATTCACACGGGTGACCTCATCCTTGTATTCGGCAATTTTCTGCTCACAACCACGAACCTCTTCGTCCCCGCTCTCTTCGGTCAACTCTGTACAGCCAAGATCGACAAAGGCCACGCCCCACACACCGTGATTGGCAGCACCGGTTGCTGTCTCTTTGATGTTTCCAATCGACTCAATCCTGAGTTGGCGCTGCCGTTCGAGTTCCGCCAAACGTTGCCTTTCCAACTCTTCGGCACGAATCCGGGCCTGACGTTCCGCTTCGATCCTGGCGCGTTCCTGTTCAGCCAAACGCCGTTCCAGTTCCCGTTGTTCACCCTGTAAGCGGCGAATATCGCTGGCCACATCGGCTGTGGGGTACCGGTCTTGAATGTACGTACAGGCATCCATTCGCTCAGAGATTGACCCTCCAGCACGACTGGCACAGGTTGCGGAGGCATACAGCCTTGTACGCTCTTCCAAACACCCGCTCCTCGCTGGTGTGTGGGCGCACTTCTTTGAATAAGCGAGCTTTTCTCTGCCAGAGAGATTGCGCGCGATGGGGCTGCCATAGTTCCAACCGATTCCTGCAGAAAAGGTGGGATGAGTACCTTCATCGGACTGACCAATCCCAATGTTGATGTCCAAATGTCTGTCGTTGCGGATGGAGTGAAGCCCAATCGCGGGACCATATCCAACCGGATCGCCCAGATATCCGCCAGCCAAACTGGGAGCGGCCAAAAACTGGACATACACANGGATGACNGGAAGAGGCGTGTACCGAGCCATCGCGGTCAGATTGAAGTTGTTGGATGTTCCCATTCCGGCACCAACTTCGAAACGAATGGGCGTTCGGTAGCGGTATGCCATCCCAAAACCACCGTACTGATGACCACCACCAAACGAAAAGGTGTGTGGAACCATGCTGGTGTTCCACACCGTTTGCGCGTGTACATCTGTTGGACCCAAAAATGCCAGCAACGTTGCACACAGCAACAAAGTTCGTTGAATGTTGAGCTTCCAGTTCATAAATTATTGGCCCTTACACACTCGATTACAGGCTCCAACCAAGCACCAAAAGCAGACTACACCTTTTTGCATCGCGTTTGAACTGCGGTCCGAAAGTGCAGTCAAGAAGTGTGGCGTATACATCCAAAAGACTTGTGTGAAACTCCCCTAAATGCGAACATCATTTTCAGGAAGTGAGTCGTGCAAAAACCAATCAACCTGCTGACCATGTTCATCATCGGATGCAGTATTCCCTATGGGAGTCCAAGCTGCGGGTATGGCAATAGCGGCTACTATGACACGGCATATTATTATGGCGGATATGGCAGCTACGGTGATGACGATGGATCATCCGGTAATGGCGATCCTCTGTGCAATAACGACTGTGAATACGCATACGATGGCGAATGCGACGATGGTGGGACTGGCTCTGACTACGCTTACTGTGAGTTCGGTAGCGACTGTGCAGACTGCGGCAGGCGCACCGAAAGTGGCTCCGGCAATGGAGGCTCCGGCANTGGAGGNTCCGGCANTGGAGGCTCCGGCGATGGAGGCTCTTCAANTACTCCGTATGGATGCGGNTANANTGGCTACTTCTGCTGGTCTTTGACGGGGTCAGAATTTGATGGCCAAGAGGAAAGCNNCTGCTANGANNTGGGTGTNNANGGAGAAGAAANTGGNNNNCCNCCGATAGANCATTTCNCNANNGNNTGCCCATCCGGCGCCTATGGGAAATGCCAGTTTTATAGCCCNGAATACATNNNNTATTANTACGATGGNTCACCCGNNGGNGCGGACNATTGNNNCTCNNNTGGCGGCTNTTGGACCAACCTATAGGCGGTGAACGCCTTCCTGCTCTACAGAACCGAGAGCAGTGCCTCCGCAGGGCGTCCNACAGCCGCCTTGTTGCCGAGTACACCGATTGGACGCTGAAGCAATCGAGGATTGTCTGCCATGAGCGCAATCAGGGCATCATCNGACTCATCGCCACTCAGCCCCGCTTTGTTGGCATCACGGGTNCGCAACACATCCCGTGGACCCACACCAAGCTTGCCCANCACATCNCGAATCTCNTCTTCAGATAGTGGTTCCTTGGTGTATTCCCNGTAGGTAAACTCGATGTTCTGTTCNTTGAGCAAAGCGACCGCTTTGCGACAAGCACTTCAGGTACGGGTACAAATCAGCAGCATGGTGTCCTCCATACGGCCGCTATAACCAGCGGCGCCCTTTAAAACNGGCAAGTCGCAAGACCCGTCAAACCAACNGTGAAGTCTGGTGTGGAGGGATCATTGCTAATGATGTGCATCGTGTTCCAGTCGGAATCAAGGTTCACGTAGTCCGCACATTCACTGGTCGCTCGATAGGTCACGGTGATGTCCAGCGAACCCCCAGGCGGCAATGTTCGTGAGCCACCCCACGTGCGAGTAAAGTTTCCACAGGTGAGCAAGGGATCGTTGATGATGGTGACCGACGATACATTGAGCGGCCGATCTCCCTCGTTTTGTACCGTGACGGATCCGGTTTCCGAACAGGTCAGCAAGGCATCCAAGGAAAGAGAACGAGGCGACACATCAATGACCGGTGAACAAATGTCNCATGGACCCGCTTCGCCTTCTCCACGAACCACCATGTCTACGTCTTGGTCCAGCACTTCTTCTGTAATGAATGTGATTTCGCCCACATAGCTGGTCTCTTCATTTGGNAAGAATTCCACGCGCATGCTGCGTTCCATTCCTGGACTCAACGTCACGGGTACCGCAAAGTCCGGTGTAATTTCAAACACGGTGGTGTCCGAAACTCCAATGCCATTCAAATGAACTGCATCGGTTCCCACATTTTCAATCCGAACAAGCTCTACGCCAATCCCATCTGTACTCACAGCACCNAAGTTGATGTCCTCAGGGGTCACCAACAAATCATACTGAGCAGGCTCTGGGGTTCCATCCGCATCCGCGTCCGCATCGGTATCTGCATCCGTGTCCGTATCCGTATCTGCGTCCGTGTCTGCGTCCGTGTCTGCATCCGTGTCCGCATCGGAATCGTACCGACCTCGAATCGGTACATCGTCCCCCTCTACGGTGTCTGTAAACTTGGAGCTACACCCCATTCCAAGAAGACCAACGATCAGGACATAAATATGCATACACTTCCCTTATCCGATGCTCGCCCAAGGTAAACACTGAACCCCAAAAGACCAGCTTACCCACGCTGTAGACGATAGCCAATGATTTGAGGAACCACCATGTCGATTACAGATGCTCGGGGAACAATTCATACTGCAAGGCGTCCCGCACAACGCATCGTATCCCTTGTTCCCAGTTCTACAGAAACCCTGTTTGCTCTCGGTGTGTCCGAACAAGTGGTTGGCATCACACGCTTTTGCGTCCACCCAAAAAACTGGGTGGATACGCTTCCAAAGGTCGGTGGGACCAAAGACATTGAACTCCAAAAGTTGTTGGACCTTCGACCCGATTTGGTGATCGGAAACTGCGAAGAGAACACTCGAGAAATTTTTGATGCCCTCGACCCCCATGTAAAAGTGTGGGCGCCCCTACCAAAGACCGTTGAAGACGGAATCGATGACCTTGAACACATGGGAAGGTTGGTGGGCGCAGAAACGAAAGCCCAGGAGTGGACCAACAAAGCGCAAACCATGCTTGAGAATGCGCGTACACATTCACAGCCATTCACCTACGCCTACCTGATTTGGAACGACCCATTGATGAGCATTTCAGACGATACATTCATCGCTGAAATGCTGCGTACCGTCGGGGGTACCAATGTGTTTGCTGGACATACAGACCGGTTTCCATCCATTACGGCCGACGAGATTGAACGAGCCAACCCCGACGTATTGCTGCTTTCCAGTGAACCTTTTCCATTCAAAGAGCGCCACCGTGATGCCTTGGCCAAATCCACCAAACTCTCCCCTCACCGCATTCGATTCATCAACGGTGAATATGCAAGTTGGCATGGTGTACGAATGGTAGACGGTCTTCGGTACCTACAATGCCATGCACCGGACCAATGGGAACGCATTCCCGCCCAATGATCCGATGCACTGTTGGTATACAACATCCCTTTGTTAGGTTTGTCGCATGACCACCAGCGACCGTACTTCTGCATCCGCATCCATACCGGCCTGGAAGGGAGTCGATTCGACACAGGCTGACCTGCCTGAACGCACAGAAGTTGTGGTCATCGGTGCAGGCATCTCCGGAACCAGGGTCGCACAAGGCTTAATGAACAGTGGAGCCCAGGTACACGTGCTTGAACAACGAACCCGGCTCGGCGGTGGAATGGCCACTCGAGGCATGGGAATCTGTTCACCCTTGCTGCTCGACCCACCCTTTCGCCTTGTTTCCGCCGTGGGCCTGGATGTTGCTCGTGAAATTGTACGATTCACTTCCGAAAACCTCGACATATTGAAAGACCACCTACAACCAACCGGTGTCATATACGCCTCAAAAGGACCGGACGAAGCCCGTGAGGTGGATCACAATTTGGAAGCCTTGGAGTCACTGGGGATTCCTGCAACACCGTGGACCTCAGATTTGATTCCAGACACAGGGCCGGGTTGGCACCAACCTCTGGGCGGAACCCTGCGACCCCGTGTTTTACTTCGCCAGTGGGGTCAAGACTTGCCCGTCTCCTATGCAACACGGGCGACAAAGATCACCAATGACGGATCCGATCTGGTTGTACACACAGATAACGGCGAATCGATTCGAGCCGACATGGTCGTCATGACCGGTGGCGCTCAGATCACACCATGGGCGCAGGATAAATTTCACACGATACGACATCAAGCGGTGGCGACATCACCCACCGAACCGACCCTATCGGCCCCCATGCACATCCAATACGGGTACACATCTGCTCGCCAACTCGACACTGGAGAACTGTTTGTGTCTGGATGCAGGTGGGCCACCCCTCATCTTGAAGTGGGCGAAACAGACGATACTGTGATTCATCAAAAGGTAGATGGCAGACTCTCCGCTTTTCTTGAACAACATTTCCCCGGCCCTGCAAAAGCGGGAATCACACACCGCTGGACGGGTATCATGACGTCCACATGCGATGGACTCCCCATCATTGGCCCTCTTCCGGGACGACCAAGAATCATTTCATGTGGAGGTTTTGGCGGCTTTAGTTGGAGTCTGGCACCCCGTGCGGCACAGGCGGTCGTTGAAGGCATCGTCACCGGCAAAGCAAACGGCGTACCATCCTGCTTTTCAACCCGACGCTTTGATTAAGAGAGGCGTCTCAACACAGCCCCGCCTGAATCAAGTCGTGATCACGCGATCAAAGCTCATCCACCGACGCAGCATGGTCGATGTCATCTCGCCCTTGGCCACCATCTTCGCGCAAGTCGTACCCATCTTTACGTAGTTTGACGCATGAGCCATTTGAATGATGGGCCACGGATGCTTCTTTAAAAAGCTGGATTTGCTGAGGGCTCTCAACATGGGTTGCGGCACAAACTGCTTGGAAAGCATTTGTGTGAGCGCAATCCAAAAGGTGTCCTCGACTGGGCGTGGATACTGCAAGTTCACACGGTGCTGATAAAAGACGCGCGTGTTCAAACCTTCGATGTCGTACTTGGAAATTAAACCGTTCGCCAAAAGCTTGTTGTTGAGCTCGGATCCAGGGAACACAGTCATAGAAAACAAGTACAGATCGTATGGGTGCGGGAAGCTCGCGATCATTTCAAACAGCGCACGTTTGTCGGCTTCTGTACTGACCGGATCATCATAAATCAACTGGAAGTGAGGCTTCACGCCCAGACGATGGTACATCTCGGCAATGTCTTCGATCGACTGATTCTTCACGCGTCTATCGTACAAGTGACCTGTGACACGTTCCGATGACTGAATGCCCATATAGACACTGACCAGACCCGCATCTCGCAGCATGGTCATGCGGTCTTCATTCACCAACTTCGGCTCGATAAAGATCTCAAAAGGCAGACCCACTTCCCGCGGGAAACGCTCGCAAAAATCCTTGAGCCAGTCTTTCTGAAAGTTGAAGACCTCATCGTCGAAACGGATTCGCTTCATGGGCCAATGTTCTCGCACCATCTTGATCTCATCGATCATGTTCTGCGGAGACCGTACACGGAACCACTTCTGGCCCGGGTACACGTCCTTCTTATAGGTCGAGTTGTAGCAATAGCTGCACTTGTAGACACAGCCACGACTTCCCATCAACTGGAAAACCGGGTCACCATGCATCGGATCACCTTGGGTATAGGTGTTTCCAATGATGAAGTACTTGTGCTGGTGTGTCGTGTAGTCGCGGAACTCAAGATCATCCAAGTTCTGGACCAATGGCCGAAGCTTGTTCTTGTAGATTTCCTCGGGAGACATGCGCAGCCAAACATTTTCGGTATCTGCAGTATCGTCGCCGTCGCGAAGCCGATTGGCCAAGTCGACCAAAGCCAACTCACCTTCGCCTTGAAGAATCATGTCTGCATCGGCAATGCATTCATCTCCAACCAATGTCGGATGCATCCCGCCCCATAGGACTGGAATATCGAGTTCTTCGTGAATCTTTTGAGTCAGCACCCGGGCCGACTGGGAGTACGCAGAGGCTCGAATCGAAATGCAAACCAAGTTCAGCTCTTCTCGCCGAATCACCTTGATCAAATTGTCGAGTTGTACATCCGTCGCAGCATCCAAAAAGTTGGACAGCCAATCTTTAAAGTAGATTTCTGCACAGTGATGTCCCGATGCCCGCAGACTGGACGCGAGGATTCGCACAGCATTATTCTCCACATCCCATGTGGAAATAATCCCGATGCGTGGACCGTCTCGCCGAGCAACATGGGCGAGATTTTCAAGACGATGCTTCACGTTGTACCTGACTCCCAGACGTCCAATCTATCACTCTTCTGCGCCAACTGTAAGACCAAGTCCCTTTTCTATGTCATTTCCACACGGCCAACGCATGACTGAATCCTGCTGGCAGCAATGAAAAACTAAGGTGTCTTCACTGAAAACGAGCCAGGAATTTCTGAAACCAGCCCGTTTCAGGGACCACTTCTTCTTCCTGACTCATCGCTTCATGGCGGGCTTGTCGTGCCTGGAGCTTTTGAATCCCATCCCGACAAGTCTCCAGTTCATGCCGGTACAACTCACCCGTAAACTTGGCTTCTGGGTTGATGAACATCGACCCCACGCCGGCCGCCAACATCAAATCCAATGCGTTCTCAAATGAAACGCGCTCAAGGCGCAACGGTACACCTTCCGCCTCGGCTGACTGCCATACTTCCGCTGCACTAAGGTGAGTAAACACCGCAAAAGAGGCCAAGCCACCCAGCGCTTCCCGGTTCAATGGGTGCAGATCCCCAGGGTTGACTTCACCCTCGACAGCATCGACCCGAACAGGCATCAATAGTTCAGCATTGATCAGAGCCCAATACAACTTTTTACGTTCGTGAGAATCACGCTTTTTCGCGAGGTCCCGAATCAGTTGTCGAAGCTCTGTGTTGTCCATGATCAACCGTAGTCGACCACATCAACACCTGTCACACCGAACAGCCCTCCAGACAACGCACCGCCCCGGGCGCGTGCATGCCGCAACTCACACGCCTTGGTGGCAAATGCACAGGTACTGGGGTCTTTCTCACATGTGTGAATGTCATCATCGCAGTCGGGCTGCTGAAGAATTGGACGACCGTTTTCATCACAAACGCAGTCTTCTCCACCCACACCGCCGCACGATCCCCGCAGGCGACGACCACTAAAAATGACGCCGATTGCCATGACGACCATCAACAGCGCGATGGTCCCGAGTGTGAATATAAAAACCTGCATGTCTTACTCGTTCCCCTCTTAACACCGCACGGTCATGGAAGCGCGTCAAAGGCGGGNGTAGTACGACTGGAGAAACTTCCATCCTGTTCGCGAACAATGAAATGTGCAGCTATCCCCTGCTCTTCTGCAATGGTGGAGCCCTCGNTCTCTCCAAGCACCAACAGCGCTGTCGCCCAGGCATCTGCGGTCGAACACCGTTGACCAATCACAGTGACACTGGCAAGGCTGTGTTCGATGGGCGCCGCCGTACGGGGATCAATCAAGTGAGACACCCGCCGTCCATCCACAAAGTAGACATTCCGATAATCCCCACTTGTAGCCATCGCTCCGTTCCGCAACGAAACCGCTGTATACACAGAGCGTTCACCTTCCGTGGGTACTTCGATTCCAAACCGCCAGACATCCCCACGAATGTTGGTGCCACGGGCCACAATCTCGCCGCCGACTTCTACCATCATATTGGCGTGGCCAAGCTCAATCAATCGTTCCGTAATCTGGTCCACTGCAAATCCTTTTGCAATGGCAGACAAATCTATTTGTGTGGCGCCATCCAGCTTCGTGACCTGCTGATTGAGAATCGAAATCTTGTCGAGTCCAACGTGAGCGCGCACCTGCTCAATCTCAACGGATGATGGGACACGTTCGTGCTTATCCCTTCCAAAACCCCATAGTTCGACCAAGGGACCCACCGTGACATCCAGAGCGCCACCAGAAGCACGACCCACCTCTAAGGACTCGTTCAGCACAGTGGCCAATTCGGGCGATACTGTGACCACTTCTGCGCCCGTATGCGCATTCAGTGCCATCAATTCTGAATCCGATCGATAGGTCGACATCTGCTTGTCCACAAGCGCCAACGCAGACTCAACTGACTTTTTTGCCTCCTCCGGATTTGAGCCATCAACAAGCTTTACGGTCCAAGTCGTGCCCAATGCATTTCCGCTCAGCACCGTTTCCGTTGACTTGGGTTCATCGAAGGGGGAACCACGCCAGGTCACATAGAACAAGCCGCCCACAAAGAGGGCGGGCATGATCATCCGACGAAGTGGAGGCGGGCCATCGGCTCTGGGAGGCACGCCGGCCTAACCGCCGAAATCATCAAGCATGATGTTCTCAGGCTCGACACCCAAGTTCTCCAGCATGTCAATGCATGCCTGGTTCATCATTGGTGGGCCACACATGTAGTACTCGACATCCTCAGGAGACTCATGATTCGCTAAATAGTTATCCAAAACTATCTGATGAATAAAGCCTTTATGGCCGCTCCAGTTGTCTTCTTCCAGTGGTTCAGACAAGGCCAGATGCCACTCAAAGTTTTTGTTCTCTTCGGCAATCTTGTCGAAATGGTCCACGTAGAACGCCTCTCGGAGAGAACGCGCTCCGTACCAGAAGCTGACTTTGCGATCAGTTTCAAGACGACGGAACTGATCGAAGATGTGAGAGCGCATCGGCGCCATTCCAGCACCACCACCAATAAACACCATCTCTGAATCTGTATCCTTGGCGAAGAACTCTCCAAATGGACCCGAGATGGTGACTTCATCTCCTTCTTTTAGGCCAAAAATGTAGCTCGACATGATGCCTGGTGGCACTTCTGACCAAGCGTTCTTTGCACGATCCCACGGAGGCGATGCAATGCGAACGTTGAGCATGATCATGCCCTTCTCTTCTGGATAGTTCGCCATCGAGTACGCACGAACGACGGTGTCTTCAACAGTGGACACAAAGCCCCACATATTGAACTTGTCCCAGTCCGCCCGGTACTCCTCTTCAATAAAGAAGTCCTTGTAGGCAACCACATGGGGTGGACATTCGATTTGGATGTAGCCACCCGCACGGAAGGGTACGTCCTCTCCCTCTGGCAAATCGAGAATGAGTTCTTTAATGAAGGTCGCCACGTTCTCATTTGAACGCACAGTACACTTCCATTTACGAACGCTGAAGATTTCAGGTTCCAACTCGATGTGCATGTCCTGCTTCACCTTCACTTGGCAACTCAGGCGACATCCAGCACGGGCCTCTCCTCGACTGATGTGGCTCTCTTCGGTAGGAAGCATGGCGCCACCACCTGCGTGAACATCAACCTTGCAGACACCACAAGTACCCTTTCCACCACAGGCAGAAGGGATGAAGATCTCACGTGCAGCCAACGTGTTGAGCAGCGTTGAACCTGCATTGGTACGAATCGGTTTGGACTCATCACCATTCACGATGATGGTGACTTCTCCAGATGGAACCAACTTTGATCGGGCGATCATCAACACTGCAACCAATCCCACGATGGTCAAGATGAAGATCGCTACGGCTGTCAGAATCGTCGTAAGCATTCTTTCCCCCTACTACAGTTGGATGCCGGCAAAAGCCATGAAAGCGATGGACATCAGACCCGTCACAATGAAGGTAATGCCAAGCCCACGTAGCTCTGCTGGAACATTAGAGTACCGCATCTTTTCGCGAATGGCGGCCAAGGCTACAATGGCCAGCATAAAGCCCACACCAGAGCCAAACCCGAACACTGAACTTTGAACAAGATCATAATCACGTTCCACCATGAACAATGACGCACCCAAGATGGCGCAGTTCACAGCGATAAGCGGGAGGAATACGCCAAGGGCGGCGTACAGTCCCGGCAAAAACCGGTCCAAAGTCATTTCAACAACCTGCACCGTTGCCGCAATGGTTGCGATGAAGGTCAGGAAGTTAAGAAAGGACAGATCGAGAGGTGCCAAACTGGGGTGTACCCAAGCGAGGGCGCCTTCCTTCAAGAAATACATGTAAATCAGGTTGTTCAGCGGCGTAGTTATCGTCAGAACAAACACCACAGCGAAGCCCAAACCCATCGCTGTGTCGACCTTCTTGGACACCGCCAAAAAGGAACACATACCCAGGAAAAAGGCCAAGGCCATATTTTCTACGAATACTGCTTTTACAAAGAGACTGAGAAGTTCTTCCACGTTGTCCCCCTTTAATCTGCGGTGATCTGGTCCGGCTTACGCCAGCGCAGAACCCAGATGAAGATGCCGATCAGAAAGAATGCACCCGGTGCCAACACCATCAACCCATTGGGCTGATACGCCTCGGGCATCACAGAGAAGCCCAGCAACTTGCCGGAACCAAACAGTTCACGGAAGAAACCGACCACCAGTAGAACGACCGAATACCCCAAGCCATTGCCGATGCCGTCCAGCATCGAGTCACGGCCTGTATTCTGCATGGCAAACGCTTCTGCGCGACCCATCACAATACAGTTTGTAATGATGAGTCCGACAAACACAGAAAGCTGTTTAGAGATGTCATAGACATACGCTTTCAGTACCTGGTCGGTCACGATCACAAGAGAAGCAATGATCGTCAACTGAACAATGATTCGAATGCTCGCCGGGATGAACTTACGAATCAAACTGACAGTCACATTGGAACCCATCATCACAACCGTCACAGCCAAAGACATCACGATGGACGTTTCCAACTTGGTTGTCACCGCGAGGGCTGAGCAAATGCCCAACACCTGCAATGCAATGGGGTTGTTGTTGAACAACGGGTCAAGAACTATTTCTTTGGGCTTGGCCATCAACCATTCCCTCCCTGGTTTCGAACATTCGAAAGGAATGCTCCAAACCGATCATCGTCGAGCCAAAACTGGAGAAGCTCGCCCACACCACGACTGGTAATGGTGGCTCCAGATAGACCATCAACATTGTAGGGGTCTTCCGCAGGTTCTCCTGCCTTACCCTTTTTGACATAAATCTTCGGGGTCCATTGACCACCCTTCACATCAAACGCTTTCCTGCCGGGCCACAAGCTCTGCCACTCAGGATTGTCAATCTCGCCTCCAAGCCCTGGTGTCTCACCATGCTCGTAGAAGGTGATTCCAGCAATCGTGTTGGTGTCTGACTCCAGAGCAATGAAGCCATACATTGTCGACCACAAACCCTTGCCTTCGACTGGGAGAACGATTTTGTCTACCCGCCCACTCTTCTTCTGAAGGTAGACAAGCGCCTGATTCGGGACCCGAGCCACCTTTGCTGCGTTGCTTTCCACAGTCGCACTGCGTGCGGGGTCCTGCCGGGCCTTTCGCTGGTCGAAGTTCACGATTTCTTCTTCAGAAGCGTCGACGTACTCACCCGTTTTCAAATCAATCAGTCTGGCTTCAATGTTGTCACTGAACCGCTTGTTGATCTCGTCGNGAGTAATCTCCTCGCCCGCCGTGTACAGGTTTACAACACTCAACACTTTCTTCTTTTGATCGAGTTGTTTGTTGATGGTCTGCAAAGGCTTCAGCGATACGGCAGAACCGGACACGATGACCGAACACACCAAACAGATAATCGATGCAAACACCAAAATATAGCTGGTACTACGCTCCATTTCGGGCAACCCTCCGCTTGATGTTGGCCTGTACAAAGAAGTGGTCGATGAATGGAGCGAACATGTTCATGAACAAAATCGCGAGCATCATGCCCTCTGGGTACGCCGGGTTGATGACACGCACAAGAACCACCATGAGGCCGATCCCTGCACCATAGATAAGCTTGCCATTATTGGTAAAGGCAGAGGTCACTGGGTCGGTGGCCATAAACACCGTACCGAAAGCCCAACCACCAACAACCAAGTGCCACATCAATGGCATCGCAAACATTGGGTTGGTGTCAGAACCCACCACATTGAGCAACAAAACCATGGCGGCCGTTCCCACTGTGACACCCAACATGGTTCTCCAGGAACCGATTCCGGTTGCAATCAAAATGGCAGCACCGATCAGACAAGCCAAGGCTGAAGTCTCTCCCATCGATCCGGGAATGAAGCCATGGAATGCGGTCATCCATTGTTCTCCACCCACAGCCATTGCTTGAGAAGCCCAATCAATATTGCCGGCTGCAGCACCGGCCAAATAGGTGGCTCCACTCAAACCATCGATGCTTGCTGGATTTCCTGCTCCTGCAATACCGTCGATGGCATACCAAGGTTGGTCACCAGAAATCTGTGCCGGGTATGAGAAGAACAGGAAGGCTCGAGCCATCAGTGCCACGTTCAGCACGTTCATGCCTGTGCCACCGAAGACCTCTTTGGCAAACAACACACCAAAGGCAATCCCAATCGCAACCTGCCACAATGGAATGGTGGGCGGCAGGATCAGCGGGAACAGGAACCACGAGACCAAAAAGCCCTCGTTGACTTCGTGCTTCCGCACAATGGCAAACAACATTTCAATGTGACCACCCACAACACCGGTGATCACCATTACGGGGACGTACCAAACGGCACCATGCATGATGTTCGCATAAATGCTGTCGGGGTTGAACGCTGCTGCTTCACTGCCCATCAACAGGAGCAATAAGTCCATCTGCCATGCATCCCGAGGGTCTGCCAAACCAGGCCCAATCGCGAGATTGGCTTGGTAGCCCGTGTTGTACATCGCCATGAACACACAGGGCAACAAGGCGACCACCACCGTGATCATCATCCGTTTTAGGTCGAGTCCGTCTCGAACATGAATGTTGCCCTTGGTGACATGACCTGGGGTAAACAACAGCGTGTCCGGCGCTTCATACAGCGCTTCCAGCTTCTCAAACTTCCCACCTTTTTCAAAAAGATGGGCTTGAGAGTCCAGCAATTTCCGCAAAGCTTTCATCAGCCTTCCTTCCAAATGTCGGTGAGGTTGCGACGCAATGCCACACCGTAGTCTTCCTTGCCTGGGCTCACGAATGAACACAGGGCGAGGTCTTCCTCTGCCAACTCCAGGGCGCCAAGTTTTTCAGCACGCTCGACATCATCCACCAACAAGGAGCGGAGGAGAAATGTCGGCATGATGTCAAGCGGCATGACGCGCTCAAACATCCCAATCGGCACCATGGCCCGATGAGAACCATTGGTCGTTGTCGTCATGTCGTAGGTCTTGTTGGGTGAAAGAGAAGATACGAACGCCCGCACCGTCGAATAGATGTTCCCACCCGGCTTCAACCAACCCAAGAACTCGCGTTCTCTGTTTTCGGTCAACACAGATATCTGCATGTCGTAGCGACCCAAGAAACCTTCTTGCTCACCCATCGCCTGGCGACCACCAATGACCGACCCGCTCACGACGCGAATCTCGCCTTCGCCCGTTTCACCTGAAACCAACTGGTCGATGCTCGCACCAAGACGAGTTTTCAGAAGCCGAGGAGTGTTGGCTGCAGGGCCTGCCAAGGACACAACGCGTGAAACATCCAGCGTACCTGTAGCAAACAGAGACCCGATGGCCACAACGTCCTGAGCGCCCACATGCCATACCGTCTTTCCACGATGGACAGGGTCCAGTGCATGAATGTGGGTTCCCACCAAACCTGCAGGATGACACCCTTCAAATTCTTCTACGCTGACTCGGTCTGATTTGCTGCTGGGCACCTCTGCACCCGTTTTCTTGCACAACCAAATCTTGCCTTCTGTCAGATGCTCCAACACGCCCAATCCGCGAAGGAAGTCTTCTTCCCGACCTTGCAGGGCCAACACGGGGTCTCCAGCATGGGGACGGGAATCAATGGCCGTCACAAAAATGCTGGAACAGGTTTCTGTGATGGCGGGTACCCGGTCATGCGGCCTTGCGCGAAGCGCTGTCCACAATCCAGACTCGACCAACAGCGCACGAACTTTATCGTCGTCCAACTCGGCATCTGCGTTGAAATGCGAGAATGCATGCTTGTCTTCACCTGAACCAGACTCAGCCAGTTCGATCACCACCGATATCAACCGACGGCGTTCACCTCGATGGATGGCGACAACAGTTCCGGCGCCAGGAGCCGTAAAGACCACTCCCTCGGCTTTTCGGTCTTCCATGACAGGCTGACCGAGTTTGACCGTGTCGCCTACACGCACATGCATTTTGGGCTTCATGTACGGATAGTCATCCGCCATGATCGCCACGTGAGAAACCTCGGCTCCCGCATGAACCACCTGCTCTGGGACTCCGTTGATCGGGAGGTCGAGGCCTTTTCGAATAAAATGAACGCTCATACTAGGATTTCTCCATGACACTGACTCTCTAAGATCTCTATTCCTAAAAATCAGCTTGAAACGCCAAACTTTCGGAAAAGAGCAGACCCTGCTTTCCAAGGGGAACCACCGGGTCTCCAATCGACGCACATCGCGCCTATCCTTTGGCGTATCAAGTACCCAAAAACCACCCATTGGTCAAGTCTGTCAACTTCCTTCGATTCGCACGAAAAACGACCCTCGGCTACAACACGAGGCATGAAGACATTGGGATTAGATGAAGCGGGCCGAGGATGCGTACTGGGGCCTTTGGTTGTTGGGGGCTTCCTATGGGACCAAGACGACGACCAACCGTTGCGTGATGCGGGTGCGGATGACTCCAAGAAACTGTCGGCGAAGAAACGGGAGAAAATCCGTGCCGACTTGATTCCAATGGGCATCCATTACATCCGGGAAATCACACCGGAAGCCATCGATGCAGGAAACATCAACACCCTGGAAGAAGAAGCTTTTGCATCCATCATCATTGAAGCATCTCCAGATCATGTGATCATTGATGCCCCCTGCCACCCGTCCGGAATCCCGAATTTTCAGAAACGTTTATCTGGGAGGCTTGCCGAAGCTGGGTGCACAATCCCTTCATTCACAATTCAACCCAAGGCAGACGCAACATTCGCCGCCTGTGGTTCTGCAAGCATTTTTGCCAAAGTGCACAGAGATGCGCACATCAAAAGCCTGGGAGAAGTGGGATCGGGGTATCCATCCGATCCAAAAACGCGGACTTGGCTACTTGGCTTCATCCAAAGAGAAGAGCCTTTCCCTGACTGCGTACGAAAACGCTGGGGAACCATTGAAGCACTTCGCCAACAGAACCTTTTCTGAGATGAAGCTTGGCCTTATCATCCCGCTGTTCAACGAAGCCGAACTCATCACAGAGGTCGTCGCGAGCATCGATGCGACCTTAGAGCAAGCGAACATCCCCTACACGCTTGTATTGGTCAACAACGGCAGCCAAGACGACACCGGTGTGCTGGTTGACGATTTGGCCCAAGCCCCATCCATTCAGGCCTTACACTTGCGACAAAATGCCGGATACGGTGGCGGAATTCTGGCAGGAATTGCCTTTCTGGAACAACAAGGACTGCCCGATGTCATTGGTTGGTGCTGGGGGGACGGACAAATCAGCCCAAGAGCCATTCCTCCGCTATTCCAAGCCTGCGCACAAGGGACTCCCATCGCCAAAGCCGTTCGAACAGAACGGCAGGATGGCGCCCTACGACAAGTGGTCACGACCTCCTACTCGATGGTCATGAAAACGCTTGGATGTACCATTTCTGATGTTAATGGCTGCCCCAAATTAATGACCAAGGAGGCATTCTTGACGCTACAACCAAGCTCCACAGACTGGTTTCTCGATGCCGAAGTTGTTCTTGGAGCCCAAGCGAGAGGATGGGAGATAGCCACAGAGCAGGTCACCATGCGGCCGCGGACTGCAGGCCGTTCTAAAGTCCGATGGACTACGCTCGGTGAATTTGCATGGAACCTGGCGCGCTGGCGCGTTCAAAACCGTTTGTGAGTCTACAAATCATCCGCTACAAACAGTGCTGAAACTCGGGGCCGAATGACGATGACAAGATTTCAACTTCCTACAGTGTTGAGTGCTGCCGCCATCTGCGTGGCCGTGACCGGATGTAAAGACAAAACCGAAGACACAGGAACTGAACCAACTGTCACCTATGAAGAGGTTCTCAATGACGTGCTGATACCGTCCTGCGGGTTCAACGCATGCCACGGGGAAGGCGAAGGTTTTCTGACCATCGCAGAGGGCCAAACCGAAGCGGAATGGCTGACATTTGAGTCGAGCGCAGTCCCAGGCACCATGCTGATCGAGGCGGGCAGTGCATCCACCAGCTACCTGGTCAAGAAAATAGAAGGCGCATCCGACATTGAAGGCGATGTCATGCCACCCAGCGGAAAAATGGATCAAAGCCGGATCAATAAGGTGCGAAGCTGGATTGACAACATCGAAGAATAGTCATCAAGCAGCGATGGCCTTTTGTACCGCCTCGTGCGCGGCTTCCAGATTTTCAGCGGCTCCATCAACAGAAGCCATCGCTTCTGGCCAGTGACGGTCGACCAAGCACGCCCACATCCGATTCAAACGACGTTCAGCACCCGACAAGGGCGAGAATATTGCGGCCATAGCACCCAAACCATAGCGCTGTTGAACCTGGGGTCCCGCGGCACAAATTCGTGCCATATCGCCCTTTTGAATGTCTTCTAAACGAACCTTTATTGCATCCAAATCTGCTGTCGTTGGTGCATCAAGAGCCTTCATGTCCGATTGAATCTGTCGTACACCAGCAATGATGCCCTCTAACAGTACGCCGAAGTCCAATGGGCCATCTTCACTTGCTCCCTCAGGTACTGAGATCCCTTCCCCATGAGCCTTCCGGCACAAGACGGATCCGATCACAACAAATACCAAACCCAACAGAAAGCCCATTCCTGATGAAGCGAACCATCCAGTCAGTCTGGCAGCAGGCGCTTGAGTTCTTGTGTTTTGCACTTTCTCTAAAAGCGGAATGGTTTTCTCTAAGGAAGCAATCCAAAAGATTCTGGCTTGCGTCACATCCAGTAATCGAACCTCTTTATTGGCACGCAATGAAGAGATTTCGGCCCGTCTTCGTTCAACCGGCGTAGCTCCTGCCAAGGACTCTTCATCCACGAAGGGGACGGGGTTTCCATCGCCATCTGCACACCCTTCCACGGGTGGAAGTTTGTTGACCGTGAGTGTTTTGCAGTAGTCCGCATGTTTTTGAGAAGCGATGGCTTCACCGAAGCCAGCGATACCGTTGATTTTCGTTTCATGACGAAAGTTGGGCGCAAGTTCAGCACCGAAACCCGCAGAAAGACCGATGCCAATCGTAAGAAGAATAAGTCCAAGATTCTTTTTCATGATGTACTCCTCAACCCACAGCCAGCTTGAACAAAACCACACCCAAACTGGTGAGGGCTTCCCCAATGATGAATCCGGCAGCCACGGGGACGACTGTGTCCCCAATCCACCGTTCACTCTTGCGCTTGGCAAGCCAAATACTGACCGCACACCCAAGGCCGTAGGTCACGGTAATGTCGAATGGCAGATACATCGCCAACCCGACCAAAACACCCACACCACCAACTGGGTACAAGCCCAGCGCCAAACCAATGGCCGTTCCTGCTGTGTACTTATCCAAAGGCGCCGCACCGGCCTGCAAACTCTCCATGATCGCCGCCAATGCAGAACCTTGGGGCGCGGAGAGTTCTGGGTTTCCTGGGCCAAATCCGCCACCATCTCCCCACAAGAGGAAAATGGTGCCTACCGCCACAGGAACACCGACCCAACAAACAAGAAACTGCGCAATTTGCTGACGCTTGGGTTTGGCACCAATCAAATGGCCGCTCTTCAAATCGCCCATCATGTCTGCACACTGACCGATACCAATGCAGACGGCCACACCCAGGATGATGGCAGGCACAACGTTTCCGCCTGAAAGAAAGAACATAAGCGTCACGCCAATGAGCGACATTCCAGACATCGGAGAGATGTCCGTCATTCCCGATGCCTGGGCCACAATCAGACCTGCCAATGCGAGCCACACAGTACCCACAACAGCAATCAAAATGTGCCGACCTATCCCCAGGTTGGGATCGGCCATAATGGCCGCACCAAACAGCACAACAAAAGCCACACCAACACCAACGGTCAAAACCTGTATGGGCAATTCATCCGAGCCACCCGAGCCGCTTTGGCTGGCCTGCGAAAGACTGGTCACAGCACTCTTGAGGGCAGGAAAACTCGCAACTACACCCGAAAGTGCCCCACCAATCAAAATGCCGATTCCAAGGGGCCGCAGCATCTGCGCATACAAAACGTCCCAGGTCACCCAATCGTCAAAGCCGGGATGACTTGAAAGTTCGGTCATCTCAAAAGCACCCGGCACAAACCCATTGTGAACAGCCAAGGGCGCAATCAGCCACCAAGCCAACATTCCACCAAAGACAAAAGGCAGACCACCACGACCGGACAACAAGCCCGCACCCAAACTCGCAAAGGAAATCGCAATGGACAGTGAAATCCATGAGGGAAGCCCCATCCATCCACCAAAATTCAGGGCCTCTGGAAGCATCTCCATACCGAGCAGAAGGTGAATGGATGCACTGACTACAAATCCACCTGCCAACAATTTCGCTTGCCGAGCGCCCGCACCAGGGGATTTAAGAAGACTCGCCACGGCGATTCCACTCGGAAAACGAAGCCGCTCAAATTCAATCATCTGCTTTCGCAATGGAATGATCACCACAATCCCCAGAAAGGACCCGGCTATCGCCGCCATCATGACCGCCCAGATATTGAAGTCTTCTCCAAGAATAAAAAGTGCAGGCAAGGTAAATGCCACACCCGCCGAAGCATTATTGACACCCGATGCAATGGTCTGATTGATGTTGTTCTCTACGATGCTGCCTTTCTTTAAAGCACCACGCAAAACAGCAAAACCCAAGATCGCAGCAACCGTGGAGCCGGAAAGAGTGAAGCCAAGCTTCAAGGCCACATAGGTAAATGCCGCCGTCATGACCGAACCAATGGCGACACCAAAAATCACCGCAGCCCACGTCAACTCACGGTATGGCGGTGGGTTCAGGTCTATGGGAGTCGATTGTTCTTCATTCATACTCACCTCACATCACATTCTTTGCGTGGCCTATAGCCGGTACATGGCCAAAGCGAGAAGGACGGTAGCACCTTGAATGTCTGGAACCCGACCCAAGTGCAGCATGCCGCCTGAGTTCCACCTGAATGACAATCATAGAAAAACAGCCATGGCTAGTCCGTCCAAAACCGGTAAGAGTGGGCCCTCGGGAGATGGCCATGACATCCAAAATGATTTTGTTCCCTTTTATGATCGCGTTGTCCATCGCGTGCGGCAAAGAGTCCGGCGACACCTCAGCCTCAAGTACAGATGCGGATGCCGACGCTGATGCCGATGCCGATGCCGACGCAGATGCCGATGCCGATGCCGATGCCGATGCCGACGCAGATGCCGACGCAGATGCCGACGCGGATGCCGATGCCGATGCCGATGCCGATGCCGATACCGATGAGGTCGTGATCCCCCCGGGAGTCAATGGAACCCAGGTCTATCCACCCCTGGCACCCATTGAGTTCACAGCCATCAACCGAGACGGCTCCAGTCGAGGCCTTAGTGATCTGACGGATGGACCTACCGTGATCTGGTTTTACCCAGCAGCAGGGACATATGGTTGAACTGTCGAGGGTTGCGGGTACCGCGACCTCCAAGACAGTTTTGATGACCTGGGCGTGCAAATCATTGGTGTGAGCTACGGCGCCGTTTCCCTACTCCAAAGCTGGGCAAACGACGAAGGCTTCGAATACGAACTTTGGCAGGATACCAATCGCACCCTTGCCGTCCACTATGGTGCCGCAAGCAGCACCAGCAGCAGCGCTCCAGGTCGAGTGACCGTACTTCTAGATGGAAACGGAAACCAAATCCTCAGCTACGACGTCGGATGGGGTTTCGGCACCCACCCAGCCGAAGTGCTTGAAGACTGTGAGGCCATCTGGGGCGACTAATTCGTCACCCACAAGGCTTCAGCCACGCATGCTCTCTTCCACGCCTTGGTTTGCGAGGGCATCCGCACGCTCGTTTTCTTCAAGGCCCACATGGCCTGCGACCCAATGCAGCTGCACATTCCGATCCCGCAAACGGTTCTTGATGCCGCGAACCAATTCCTGATTGGACTTGGCCTTCCAACCAAGTTCGAGCAGACCAAAGGTGTATTTGGAGTCCGTACAAATCTCGACCTTCGATGCCAGTGGAAATGCGGCTTCATCCAACAGGTCCAAGGCCACATCAATCGCCGTCAACTCACCCACATTATTGGTGGCCACGCCAAGCGCTTTTGCTCTTTCCAGCACTTCACCGTCAGGCAATTTAACGACAGCCCCAGACCCAGCAGGTCCAGGATTCCCCTTGCATGCACCATCGGTAAAGCAAACAGCAGCATCGGGTCGAAAACTGGAGATCAGTTCTTCTGCAGACTGTTTGGCTGCAGCGGCCTGCGCCTGGGTACGGGTGCCGGCGGAACCAAAACCGGATCCTCTTCCGGATGCCTTCTTGCGTGGTTCTGCGTCAGCGCTGATCCCTTCCGGCAATTCTTCAGCAACATCGCTTTGGGCAGCAATGTTGGCCACACCCGCACGATAAATCTTGGCACCCGCCTTGTCCGAATAGCGTATGGGTACCCGGGCGCCTTCTACAACGAATTCTCCACTTGGAAGAACACCGGCCCATACTCTTTTTCCCTTGAAATCCGCTACGACCCAACGCATGTTTTCTCCACCCTGAACGAGTCGCCCGTGGCAACCCCAAATTCATACAGTGAGTGGTTGTAGCAGCCTACCTCGCATCCGTCCCGATACAATCCCAAACGATGCTCCTGAACCTCCGGTGAAAACCACAACTCACGAAGTGGCTGTTCAAAAACATTGCCGACTTCCAACCCGTCACCACCCCATACACAACAGGGTAACAATGCCCCATCGTAGGTGACCCCATACTGGTCTACCAGCCCCAAGCAGCGAACGGGACCTTCAAGACCTGCGTGATAATCCAAGCCTTCTTCATAGTAGGCAACCCGCGCAGCCACCGCTTCGTCGTTCATCGCGATGTGCGCGACCGCATCCCGCCACACCGTCTGCTCATGCTCTGACTTCAGATACAAATCAGGGGCGTCATTCACCGGCCAAAAATCAAAATGGGCATCCATCGAACGGGCCAAATCGTAGACCGTCGTAAGTTCCGCTACGTTTTGATTTGTGACAACAAAATAGATGCTGGTCGCCACTTCCGGCGCATCCCGCCGTATACGCTTCAACCCGTTCATGGTGCGCTTCCATGCACCTTTCTGACCACGAATTCGGTCATGGGTTTCGGCCATACCGTCCAAGGAAAAACTGAGTGAATCCACCCCAGATGCCATCAGTTCATCCCAACGTTTATCTATCAATGTTCCATTCGTCGTAATGTTGACTGTCAAACCGCGAGCTTTGGCCTCACGAACCGCCAAAAACAAATCGGGATGAAGAAAGGGTTCCCCCCCTGTAATTACCAACGTCTTGGTACCGATGGCGACAGCCTCATCCAGCAACGGTAGGAGCTTCGTCTGAACATCCATATTCTCAAAGTCCTGCCACAAATCACAAAAACTGCAGCGCAGATTGCAACCACGGTTGATCAGCAACAACATGGTCAGTGGCTTGGATGCCACACGCAATGGTGGCAAATGCCCATCGATCGCACCCTTTGCCTTGGCGTGAAAACGTGGGTTCCAATCCTCTCCTCGACCCTCACCTTCACCGTACAAAGAAAGGTAGGCCTCCCCCACACTCGACCAATCGTATGCCTTCGCAAAACGATGTGCAGCACGACCCATCATGCGTCTGCGATCCGAATTCTTTATCAAGTCCGTCACGGCCATGGCCATGGTGTCCGCATCTTCCGCAATGATGAGTTCTTCACCATCGGTGTATTGGATCCCTTCCGCCCCCTTGCTGGTACTGACAATCGGACGACCGGCCGCCATGTACTCCAACAGCTTCATTCGCGTCCCGCCCCCCGCAAAGATGGGACACAGGCACACGTCTGCAGCGGCTGTGTATGATTCAAGGTCGGGGACTGAGCCGGGGAATACTATCGCCGGATGACTGTAGTACTGGGGAGGGTTTTGACCTGCGATAATCACACGGACATCGGGCAAACCCACTTGGAGCTTTGGCAACAATTGCTCGGCGATAAAACGTACAGCCTCTGTGTTCGGCCAATAATGAAGGGTTCCATGAAAGAAGAGCAGCGGTGCAGACGGATCAATATCATGTCGTTCTCGGATATCTGAGCCAAGCCCCCGTTCAAATCGCCCCACATCAACACCATGAGGAACAACGGTCACCTTTGATGCGTCTGTCCCCGCCGCCACCATCCGTCTTTTGTCATCCAAACTGACGGCAATCACTTCGTCCATGCGGTCCAACACCCATTGTTCCGCCTGTCTCACGCGGCCCACGTCATGTCCAAATTCAGCCAACCGGTCCCACTCCACATTGTGCTGCACCAAACTGCAACGTGGCCGCCGACCATCCTCTCTTTCTCGGCCGACAGCGCGAGCAGCAAGCCATGCTGGGACGCCATACCCTGGGAACTCCGCTTGAAACACATCAACATTTTCCAAAACGCCGACGGCTACCGCCCGCATCCACCAAGCCGGATCAAACATCGGACGGTATAAAAAGAACTCTTCCGATGGGTACCCAAGCGCTCCACACAAACGCTCTGAAAAACGTCCCGCCATTTGGATACCGGGCCATTCTTCAGCGGCTCTAAACCTCTCAGGGTATGAAACAGCATGCGGTTTACCATCCACAAACCGCCAATACGTGTCACGGTTATCGGTCACAACCATGCAGGGTTCGCCCAGACGTGAGAGTGCCTCAGCAGTGCGAACAATTTTCACCGCAGCGCCATGGTCAGTGGGAAATAAATCTCCGCGGGTCAAGATACAAACACGCACAGTGTTGGGACCTTATCCTACAGTGAGCCTACATTGCGCTGAATGACCATTCATTTTCGACTGGCCGTCGCTGGTACAGCGCCATAGGACCCGGGTCCAACTGCAATGGAGGAACCCATGGGATTGCTGGACGGAAAGGTCATTCTCATCACAGGTGCTGGAAACGGTATCGGTCGTTGTCATGCACTGGCGTGCGCTAAAGAAGGGGCGCGAATCGTTGTCAACGATCTTGGTGGCTCTCGTCACGGAGAAGGCTCCGATGATGCAGCAGCAGCCAAAGTCGTTGCAGAAATCAAAGAAATGGGTGGGGATGCAGTCGCCAACTTCGATTCTGTCACAGACAAAGCTGGCGCCGCCAAAATGGTCGCCGCAGCCGTTGACACCTGGGGCCGCCTTGACGCCGTCGTGAACAATGCAGGAATCCTTCGCGATGTGACATTCAAGAAGATGGAAGACGTCCAATGGGATTTGGTTCTCGATGTTCACCTCAACGGAACCAAGAACATCTGTGCAGCTGCACTTCCAGCGCTTACGGCAGCCGCCGCAGAGCATGGCCATGCCGCGATCATCAACACCACCAGTTATTCAGGAATGATTGGAAACTTTGGTCAGTCAAACTACGCTGCAGCCAAAGCCGGAGTGTACGGCCTTACCCGCGTCCTCTCCATGGAATTGAGAAAAGCAGGCGTCAGCTCCAACGCTGTGGCGCCCATCGCCAAAACTCGCATGACAGATGACATTGACATGGTTGATGCGGAATGGACTGCGGAACAAATCAGCCCAATGGTGATCTATTTGGCTTCCGACCTCTCAAAGGGTGTGACTGGCCGAGTATTTGGTATTCAAGGCCAACGTCTCCATGTGTACGAAGTACAAACNAATGATGGAATTGAAAAGCCTGGCGCCGACCTNTGGACNGCACAAGAAATCGCCGAACAACTCAACGGGATTACAGCGTTTGCCACACCCGAAGCTGCCAGCGGTGGTGAAGACAAAATCACCGAAGCATTTAGTTTCTTCCCAACAGGATTCAAGCCAAGCGCCTCACCTGGATGGACTGCCAACATTCAATGGGACGTGAAAGGCGGNACAGACCAAACGATTCTCATCGAAAACGATGCGTGTACCGTTCAATCGGGCAAGGTCGGAACCCCAACTTGCACCGTTAAAATTCCTGCTGACATCATGATCAGTCTCCTGACCGGCGAGATGAANCCACAAAAAGTCTTCATGACCGGAAAGGCCACTGCAGACAACATGGGCGATTTGATGAAAATGGCCATGGCGTTCGACTTCGACGCCGTCGCTGCNGCATATGAAGCACAAGCNGGTGGTTCCGAAGACTTGGTCACCAAAGTCTTCGCCAACTTCTCTGCTGGTTTCAACGGCGAAGCCATCCCTGGATGGACCGCTGTTCTGCACTGGTGTGTAAAAGGCGGCACCGATCAAACGGTCACNATCAACGATGGTGAGTGTGCAACGGAAACCGGACTCAACGGCACTCCAACCACNACCATCAAGATTCCCGAAGAAATCTTGCTCTCCATGTTCAAGGGTGAACTTGATCCACAAAAAGCGTTCATGTCAGGAAAAGCTACAGCGGACGACTTCAGCGATCTGATGAAAATGGCNATGGCGTTCGACTTCGACAAGATTGGTGAAGCTGCCGGNCTTTTGGAANCTGCCGTCACATCTGGCGCAGACACAGAAGATGATGGTCCCAAGTCTTGGCCCATCGGCAAGCGCTACGACGGNGGCCACTTCCTGGTGACCCCCGAACACATGTCCGACTATGCCGCAGCAACAAACGACAACAACAAAGCGTATGAAGGAAGCGCTGCCATCGCGCCCCACATGCTGCATACTCGGCTGTTCAAGGACTGCATGTTTCAGATCGCTGGCGATCCTGAACTCGACTTGGACTTGTTGCGCTTGGTGCATGGTGAACACGACGCCACATTCCATCAGCCCCTNCAAGCNTGGGACTTGGTNCAAGTACGCGGGGANTTGATCTCAGTGGATGAGAANTCATCGGGTCTCCTCGTTACCTCCAAGATCTATGGATTCGTCGAAGGAACCCTCGCNGTCGAAGCCACCACCGCATACTTCGTCCGCGCAAAGAAAAAGAAGAGTGNAGATGGGGCTGGAAAGGAAGCACCAAAGAAGAAGGCGCCTCCAGCAGAACCACCAACCCCNGACTTCTCAATCAGCTTCCAAGTNGATGATGACCAGTCGTACCGGTATGCGAAGGCCTCTTTGGATGACAACCCCATCCATGTCGACCCNGACACCGCGAAATCAGCTGGNTTGCCAAACGTTATCCTTCATGGACTTTGCACCATGGCAATGAGNGGAAAGAGTGTTGTTGACCAACTTGCAGACGGAGATCCAAGCCGACTTCATCGACTCGGCGTTCGTTTCGCAAGCCCTGTNTTCAACTCTGCCACATTGACAACACAAGGTTGGAACACAGAAAAGGGTTCAAACTTTATCGTGAAGGATGAGTCCGGAAAAGTNGTGATTGCAAATGGAGTTGCGGAAATCAGATAAGAACCCGCCAGGCTTCTTACATGGTGTTTTCTCATGACATTTGACCACCGAATTCTACGCGATNCANACACGGGTTTTNTTGTTGACTTCCACCTCGGTGCAATGACCGAGNGTGCAGGTCTACAANAAGCTTTGAANGCCATGGAAGCACTTGAAGCNGGNGCCATTGCCAACCCCGACGAAAACAGACAAGTGGGNCATTANTGGCTTCGCAATNCTGAAATTGCTCCGTCATCCGAATTTCAGAGCGCCATTGTTGANTGTAACAAAGCCGTGCAGGAACTCGACGCCTCTGGACTGAACACCGTTTTGTTGGTGGGTATCGGTGGTTCTGCANTGGGACCAGAACTGGCCATCGACGCACTCCGACCAACAAGTGGCCGCCGATTCGTCTTGCTCGACACCATCGACGCTCCAGCAATAGAGCGAAGACTTCAAGAAATCGACCCCAAAGACACCCTTGTCTTGGTTGTTTCCAAAAGTGGCCGCACAACGGAAACGCTGGTGGCTCTCCGAACCGTAGAGGCTCACTTCGCAACCGCCGGAGTCTGTTTCCCAGATCATGCAATCGCCATCACAAGCCCCAACTCAGGTTTGGCAGAAATGGCCAAAGACTGGCGATGTATACTGCCCCTTTGGGACTGGGTGGGCGGACGAACCAGTATCACCAGCGCTGTAGGACTCGCGCCCATGCATTTGTGCGGTATCGACACAGAAGCTTTTCTCTCAGGAGCAAAAGCGATGGATGCATGGACACGACAGCCCATTGAAAACAACCCAGCGGCACTCTTGGCCGCACAGTGGACTCACCAAAAAGATCGTGCGGCAGTCATCATTCCTTATGCCGACCATCTGCGCCATCTCGGGCGCTACTTACAGCAACTCATGATGGAATCATTGGGCAAACGCCACAACCGACAGGGGACGGAAGTTTGTAACGGCCTCACTGTCTACGGAAACAAAGGCAGCGCCGATCAACACGCCATCCTTCAACAACTTCGAGATGGTCCCGACAACATTCTGATGCACTTGATCGACTGCCTGCCGGAACCTGCATCATCCCCACTCTTACAAGACGCCGCAGACACCCAACAGGCTTTTTTGGCGGGAGTTCGGTCTGCACTCAGCGAGGTCGGGCGACCGATCGTCTCAATTACATTGCCCGATCAAGGGCCTCGCGCCTTGGGCGCCCTTATCGCCCTTTTTGAACGTGCAGTCGGAATCGCAGCAGAACTCGCAGATATCAACGCATACGATCAACCTGGAGTGGAAGCAGCAAAAATAGCCGCGAAGGAACAATTGGGCCGCTTACAGGCCGTAGAAAATGCGCTGAATGAGATACCGACCTCAGCCCATACACTGGCTCAGCAACTGAACCTCTCGCCCCAATGTGTTTGGCGACTGTGTACGCATCTTGCCCACATGAACCGTGCGATCTGCAGTACAGGAAAAACCCCTTCCCAAGACCTTTTCCGGGGACCCGAAAAATTGCTCAAATAAAGCCTTCAAATATCCTTTTCATGTGCGCGAGAACGTCTTAAACGGGGCGCTCACATCCCTCAAGGAGACACCCAACATGGGCAAGTACAAGGCACACTACATTTGGCTTGACGGGCAACAGCCCACCGCGAAGATGCGCGGTAAAACACGCATCCTAAACATCGGTGAAGAACCACCAGTTTGGGGTTTTGATGGGTCCAGCACTGAACAAGCAGTGGGCGAAGCCTCTGACTGCGTTCTTAAGCCTGTATTCACCTGCCCCGACCCTGTTCGCGGTGGCGAAAACAAGTTGGTCCTCTGTGAGGTTTTCAACACGGACATGACACCGCACAGTTCAAACACCCGTGCGGCTCTTCGCGCAGTGGCTGAAAAGACTGCTGGTGAAGATGCATGGTTTGGAATCGAGCAGGAGTACACATTTTTCGAAGGCGCACGCCCCCTTGGATGGCCTGAGAATGGATTCCCTGCTCCCCAAGGCGGTTACTATTGTGGCGTTGGTGCTGACGAGGTCTACGGACGAGAAATCGTCGAAGATCACATGGATGCATGCATGGAAGCCGGCCTTAATATCTGCGGTGTAAACGCAGAAGTTATGCCCGCCCAATGGGAGTTCCAAATCGGACCCATCGGCGCACTCGCAGTATCGGACGAGTTGTGGGTGGCACGCTGGCTGCTGTATCGGATTGCCGAGGAATACGGTGTATCTGCAACCTTGCACCCCAAGCCCGTATTGGGAGACTGGAACGGTGCAGGCGCACACACAAACTTCTCGACCCAATCCATGCGTGATGGGTATGATCCCATCATTGCCGCATGCGAAGCATTGAGTACTCGCCCCGATGAGCACATCGCCAACTACGGTGCGAAGATCGAACTTCGACTGACTGGCGACCACGAGACCTGCTCATACAAAGAGTTCAAGTACGGTGTATCGGATCGAGGAGCATCGATTCGTATTCCTTGGCAAGTCGCACTCGACAAGAAGGGCTACATCGAAGACCGGCGCCCCAATGCCAACTGTGACCCATACTTGGTCACTCGCATGATCCTTGAGACAGTCTGCGGCGTTTAAGCTTCGGACTAAAATAAAGGCGCCGCTCCAGCACTAAGCTGGAGCGGCGCCTTTATTTGTGTTGGGTGTAAACAACACAGATTGCAGCCAGACACAAAGAAGCCCCCACCT
>PALY01000021.1 GCA_002707085.1 Deltaproteobacteria bacterium | reverse complement strand
GCTGCCTGTGGCCGCCAAAGAGCTTGCGGCCAACGGGAAAGTATTTGCGCAGCCCCTGCACTTCGAGGACGTGAGCTGTCGTTGCTGCGCCGGAATCACTCATGAGGCGGCCGCTTCCGCGATGTGCCAGCAGGCTGAGAAGTGGCCGTCGCCGAGGTCGGCATACTCGGGCTGTGCCCCGCAGGCTTCGTCTGCAAACGCGCAGCGGGGCGCAAACGAGCAGCCAACCGGCAGTTGGGTCAGCGCGGGGACAATGCCCGGGATCTCGGTCAGCCGTTTGGGGACGGAATCGCCTTCGAGTGTCCCGAGCCGCGGGACGGAAGCGAGCAGGCCGCGCGTGTACGGATGTTTTGGATTCGCGAAGAGTTCCCCGACGGATGCCTCTTCGACCTTGCGGCCTGCGTACATCACGATGACCCGGTCGGCCGACTCGGCAACAACACCAAGGTCGTGCGTGATGAGGATGACCGCCGTGTTCAACCGCGTCCTGAGATCGTTGAGCAGGTCGAGGACCTGGGCCTGGATCGTCACGTCGAGTGCCGTGGTCGGCTCATCGGCAATCACGACGCGGGGCTGGCACGAAAGCGCCATGGCGATCATCGCCCGCTGGCGCAGACCTCCGCTCAATTCGTGCGGGTATTCGCCATAGCGCCGCTCGGGGTCGGGGATGCCGACGCGCGCCATGATGTGAATGGTGCGGTCCCGGGCTTCTCTTTTGTCGCTCGTGGTGTGCAGGCGGATGGCTTCGGCGATCTGTGCGCCGACCGTGTGAACCGGGCTCAGGCTTGTCATCGGTTCCTGGAAAATCATCGCAATCTCGTCGCCGCGGATCCGCCGCATCTCGTTGCCGTCCGGCGCGAGTTCGGTCAACTCGACCGGGCCATTGTCGCGGTGGAGGGTGATCGAGCCGTCGACGATGCGCCCCGGGCGCTGGATCATCTGCAGCAGCGAAAAGGCGGTAATGCTCTTGCCGCAGCCGCTTTCGCCAACGACGCAGAGGGTTTTGCCGCGCGGGATTTCGAGATCGACGCCATCGACGGCACGCACCACGCCCTCGTCGAGGAAGAAATGCGTGTGGAGGTTCTTTATCGTCAGCAGCGGCGGCATGACATCAGCGTCCGTAGGGGTCGGCGGCGTCGCGCAGGCCGTCGCCGACGAAGTTGAAGGCCAGCACCGCCACTACCACGAAGACCGCCGGGGTCAACAGCCACGGCTGCATCGCCACGGCCTGGACATTTTGCGCCTCCTGTAACAAGACGCCCCAACTNGTTATGGGTGGGCGCANGCCTANGCCGAGGAAGGACAGCGAGGTTTCGCCGAGGATCATGCCCGGCAGNGCCAGGGTCAGGCTGACGACGATATGGCTGGTAAATCCGGGCAGNAGGTGGCGGGCCATAATGCGCGGTTTGGAGGCGCCGATCAGGATGGCGGCGGTGGCGTAGTCCTCCTCGCGCAGCGCCAGGATCTTGCCACGCACCACGCGCGCCAGGCCGGTCCAGGCGAGAAAGGACAATACCACCGTAATGCCGAAGTAGATCTGCAACGGGCTCCAANCCGCCGGCAGTGCCGCCGACAGCGCCATCCACAGCGGGATTGACGGGAAGGAGCGGAGAATTTCGATCAAGCGCTGGATGATATTNTCGATCCAGCCACCGTAATAGCCCGATACCGCGCCGATGCTCAGGCCGAAGACAAAGCTCAATGCTACGCCGATCAGGCCCACCGTCAGCGAAATGCGCGAGCCGTAGAGGATGCGGCTGAGGAGGTCGCGGCCCAGCGAGTCGGTGCCGAGCAGAAAGAGCGTGCCGCCCCGATCAACGCCGAGNAGGTGGATATCGGTTTCGAANAGTCCCCANAAGCGATAGGTCGAGCCGCGGGCGAAGAGTCGCACGGGGTAGATCCTGCTCTCGTCCTCGACATAGACCTTGCGCAGCGTTTCGGGATGGCGCGTGCCCTTGAGCCCGTAGACGAAGGGACGAAGGTGCAGCCCGTCGGGGCCGATCAGGTGCAGTCGCTGGGGTGGGGCGTAGATATATTCGAGGTGCTGGTCTTCCAGGGCGTAGGGAGAGAGAAATTCGCAGAATACGGCACCCAGATACAGCGCCAGTACCACCATCCCCGACCATACCGCCAGACCGTGCTTGCGAAACTTGCGCCGCATCAACTCCCACTGCGAGGCGGTGTAGAGGTCTTCGCCGCTTGCTTCCTGGACCGGGTCCATAGTGCGTGCCATCTATCGTTTATCCCTCGGCCGTTGTNCTCNGCTGTAATTCCTGCAGGAAGCCCTCTGGATCTTGCGGCTCCAGCACCAGCGTATGGGCGCCGGTGGTCGGNATGAGCACGGCCCGCGCCATGCTGGTGATGAAGACATGGGCCTTGAGACCATTGCGCAGGTAAAACGCCCCCCCGGAAAAGAAGAACGCCTTAATGGCGAAGATTTTTTTCCGGGGTCGGTATTCCGGTTCGGTCTCCAAATCGACGATTCTGGCTTCGTCTGCTTTGAGCTCTGCGTAGGCGAAATGCCTGCCGTGCGCGTTGTTGCGGATGACGAGGTGTGTTTCGATCAGGCCGAAGTCGGTTCTGGTAGCGGACAACCAGAACCAGANNAAGACCGAAAAAAAGATAAACAGCATGATCAGCAGCGAGCAGATCAGCGCCACCGGCGCGGCGACTCGCGCGACCATGCCGTTGGGGTCGAGTAGTGCGTAGAGGCCCAACGAGAGCAGAGCGAAAAAANAGCAGTTTACAAGGAAGATAATCACCAGGATCTTGGCGAAGAGNGCGGACGAAGGGGGGTATATCGGAAAGACGCGTGGTTCCATGGAGTCTCANTTCTTTTGCGCGAGACTGGCGGCCCGGATCAGGGCCAGCAGCAGGCCCTGCGGGTCGTCGGGGCTGAGCATCAAGACGTGGTCGAGTTTGGTCGGTATGTGGACGACGAAGCGCGAGTCGGTCAGGCAGATTTGGGCGCTGTCGCCATTGTGGAGTTCGAATTCNCCAGCGTTGTAAAATAGGGCGACAATACGCCACGAACGCAAGTCGAAGGCGTGCAGGATGGGTTTGTATTCGGGTTTTTTCCTGAGGTTGACGATGCGGATGCGGTCGATGTGAAGATCGCACAGGCGGTAGGGAGTGCGCTCCNGGTNCTGGCGCAGGGTTAGGGTCTCGTCGTCGACTTCAAAGAGGGTTTTTTTGCCGGTGGAGTAGTAGTCTGCAAACCAACCCACGCACAGCGACATATAGACCAGCGCGACGATGTAGATCAGCGCCAGCGAGCCGATCGAGAGCGCGAAGTTTATGCGGTCCTCGTCGCCGTAGGGAAAAAAGAAGAAAGGCGCGCCGATACAGATGGCGAGGATACCGACAATGATGGCGGTTTCGCGCAACATCGCGCGGCGCGGCGGCTGGATGCGGAAGGTCTGGCGCTCCACGGCTCACCCGGCCTTGAGCAGCACCAGGCCGCCGAAGATGGCGAGGATGCCGATGGTTTTAAACGCCGTGAGGCGCTCCTTGAGGAAACAGAAGCCCAGCGCCGCGCCAATGACCACCGACGATTCGCGTGCGGCGATGATATAGCTGATCGGCCCCATGGTATAGGCGTAGAGGATCAGCAGATAAGTGGCTTGCGACCCCAGTCCGATCAACAGGATATGGGGCCAATAGATGCGCATAACCTCCAGCATCGGAAGCTCGGCGCGGCGCATGACAAAGGGCGCGCGCAGCAGGGTGCCGATAATCCACATGCCGGTGATATAGTAGATCGGGTGCATGTAGCCGACGCCTATTTTGTCGACGAGCGAATAGCAAACGATCGTCATGCCCACGCCCAGGGCCAGTCGCAAGCTGCCGGCCTGCTGCCTGAGCGCCGGCCAGCCAAGCGAGAGGATGCCCAGAAAAACCAGCACGATGCCGATGGCGCCAATGGGCGAAATCTCGTCGCCCAACAAGAGCCAGGCGACGAAGGCGGTCAAGCCTATGCCCGATCCGCGGGCGACCGGATAGACCAGCGAGATTTCGCCCTGCTCGTAAGCCGAGCCGAGCAAGGCGAAGTAGAAAGCGTGGAAGACGCCGGTCGCCGCCAGGCACAGCAGGCTTGGCCAACTGAGGTTGAGCGGCGTGCCCTGCCACCAGAAAAGAGCTGAGACCGGCAGCATGACCACCATACCAGTGCCGAAGGCCAGCCACAGCACTGCCATATCGCCAGCGACCTTGCGTGCGGCGAAATTCCACAGCGCGTGGCCCAGTGCCGCCGCCAGAACGAGCAACCAGACTTCGGCGGTCATGGTAGGGTGTATTTTTCCACCGCGGCCTCGTCGAGCTCGATGCCGAGGCCGGGACCCTGCGGCACCCAAGCGTGGCCTTTTTCGACCACCACGGGCACGCTGGCCAGCGCGGTCATCATCGGGCTGGGGATTTGCGGTGTCGCGGTGTCGGCGACGAACACCTGGGGGTGGCCGGCACCGCGGGTGCGCGGGGTGATCGGGTATTCGCAGAGGAAGCCATCGGGCAGTGCCGCGACGAAGTGGACGCTGGCGGCGAAGTTGATCTGGGTGCCCCAATTGTGCGGTACCACGGGTATGCGGTGTAGCCGCGCCAGTTCGCCGATGCGGCGGCCCTCGGTCAGGCCGCCGACCCAGGAGAGGTCGGGCTGCAAAAGATCGACGACGCGCTTTTGCACCAACTCGCGGAAGGCGAAAGCGGTGAGTTCGGATTCGCCGGCGGCGATGGTCAGGGCGGTGCGGGCGGTCAGCTGCGCCATATTGTCGGCATCGTCGGAGGTCGACAGCGGCTCTTCCCACCAGAAGATCCGCGCGCCGCTGTCTTCGATCATCTGTGCCGTCTGCAGCGCGGCGGCAAGGCCATGGGGGCGGCCGAGGTCGAGCATGAGATCGGCGTCTGCGCCGGCGGCCTGGCGCAATTGGCGCAGCAGGTCCTGGTCGCGGGTGGGCTTTTGGCCGAAGTCGGGCCAGCCGTAGTACTTGATACCGCCAAAGCCCTGCTCTACATAGTCGGCGGTCGCCCGCAGCGCGTCGTCGAAGCGGTCGAGGTCGATAAAGACACTGCTGATATAGAGCGGGATACGGTCGCGGAAGGCACCGCCGAGCAGTTTGTGAACGGGCACGCCGAGGCTCTTGCCCGCGGCGTCGTAGAGCGCCATATCGACGCCCGACAGCGCGTGGATGGCCAGGCCGCGGCGGTCGTAGATGCTGCAGCAGACGCCGTAGAGGGCTTCCCAGCTAGCGGCGATGTCGAGGATGTCGCGGCCGANGAGCGATTGCGCGAAGCTGCCAGTGATGAGGTCGCGGGCGGCAAAGGCGGCGCGGCCCTTNTTGTCGGGCACAAAGCACTCGCCTAAGCCCTCGACGCCGTCTTCGGTGCGGACCCGCACCANGACCCAGCCGCCGGTGGGGTATTCGTACGATTGCAGGACCTGGGCCNGTACGTCCTTGATCTTCATGCGGAGCCCTTGCCTTCGTAGCGGATGCGCGGGTCGAGCCACANGAGCAGAATATCCGAGACCAGGGTGCCGATGACGGTCAAAAAGCTCAATATCATGACCATCGAGCCGGCCAGGTACATGTCCTGGTTTTGCAGCGCGCGCAACAGCAGCGGGCCGGTGGTCGGCATGCCCAGCACCACCGCGGTGATCACCGAACCGGAGATAATGCCGGGCAGGACCCAGCCGACGGTGCTGACCAGCGGGTTGAGCGCGACGCGGACCGGGTATTTGAGCAGCAGCTTCCACGGCGCCAGGCCCTTGGCGCGGGCGGTCATCACGTATTGCTTGGGCAATTCGTCGAGCAGGTTGCCACGCATTACGCGAATCAGGCCGGCTGTGCCAGCCGTACCGATGACGATGACCGGGATCCACAAATGCGCCAACAGATCGGTGAAACGGGCTACCGACCATGGCGCGTCCTGGTATTCGGGTGAGAACAGGCCCCCGGCGCTGATGCCGAAAAACGAATAACCGAGATACATAAAGACCAGGGCTAATAGAAAATTTGGCGTCGCTAGTCCGATAAATCCGAGCACCGAAAAAGCATAGTCGCCCCAAGAATATTGACGCACGGCCGAGTAGATGCCAACGGGAATGGCCAGCGCCCAGGTGAAGAGCAGCGTGACGACGGAGATCAACATGGTGAGCAGCAGGCGTTCGCCGATCAATTCAGTGACCTGGCGGTTCCACTCGAACGACATGCCTAGATCGGGCCATTTAAAAGAGGGCCAGTTGAAGTCGCCGGACTCCGTCTGCCAGTAGGAGCCGGTGTCCTGACGTGCAAAGCCGAAGGGCAGCATGTTATTGAGCCACTTCAGATACTGGACCATAAATGGCCGGTCTAAGTCGTAGCGGCGGCGCAGTGCTTCGACCTGCTCTTCGGCGACCGGCTCGCCGGTCTCGGCCAGCGCGGTTACGTACGAGGTAAGGTAGTCACCGGGGGGCAGTTGAATCAGTGCGAAGGAGATAAAGGAGATCGCGAAGAGCGTCGGGATCATCCACAGCATGCGTTTGAGTATTAGATGAAACATAGGATTTTGCCGTCAGTTGGTTGTCAGTTGGCTACGATGGCGTAGGATTCCGGGGCGGTCGCGCCCGGGGTCCGCAGCGGCCAGCAGCCGACAGCTACTTCGGGCACATTGCGAAATTTGTCGCTGACAATAAAGATCTGCGGTATCGCGCCGATGGTGCCGATAGTCCACAAGTTTTGCCGGTTGATCTCGATAATTTCTTTGAACAAGCGTATCTGTTCTTTCTCGTCGATGGTGCGCTCAATTTCGCGGAAGATCTCGATGCAGCGCAGCATGGCCGGCGGTGGTTTTTCGCCATTTTTACCATTGGAGCGGAACCACCGTGCATAGTCGAGGCCGAAAAAAGAAGAGGCACTATAGGGTAGAAACCACCGTGGATCGAGCGTCGGGATGATCTCGCCGGCTCCGCCCCAGACCAGCACGTCACACAATAGGGCGTTGCGACGTTGGGCGTAGAGCTGGCGGGCTTGGTGTTTGATGATGGTTTTGACGCCGACTGCGGTCCAGTTGGCGGCGATCAATTCAAAGGTTTTGCCGGCGCCGAGCATGGTCGACGAGGTCTCGATATTGAGAAATAGAGGCTGGCCGTCCGGGCGCAGGCGATGGCCGTTTTTGTCGCGGGCGCTCAGGCCCATTTCGTCGAGCAGGCGGTTGGCGAGGCCGGGATCGTGCTGTAAATAAGAATAGAGGTGCTCGGGCACATAATAGGCTGATGCCGGCGGCGGTGAGAGCTGGCGTGGTTCGCCCTGGCCCAAATAGGCCGCCTCGCGTATGGCCTCGCGATCGAGCGCGTGCGACAGGGCGATGCGGAAGCGGCGGTCGTGGAAGATCTTTTTCAGTACCGGATCTTTGTGATTTAGATTGAAGGTGATGGCCATGGTGCCGTCGCCGCCATCAAGCCAGTGGCGCACCTTGTAACCGCCGCGCTCTTGATTGGCCATAAATAGCGGATAGTTTTGGAAGGTGGTATGCCGGCCCTGCATGCCGACTTCGCCATTGATGGCCTTGATATTGATCGTCTCTATATCGAAGATCTCAAAAGTCATACGGTCTATATAGGGTAGTTGCTGGCCGTCGGGGTCGACCTTCCAGTAGTAGGGATTGCGCATAAACTCGGCCGGTCGCGTCGGCGGCGGTTTGGTCACCACCCACGGCCAGATACGCGGACAGTCGATATTGCGATAGTCGTATCGGTCAGTGAAATACTGGTACCAAAAATCCTTGCCGGCCGCCCGTGCTTGGCGCAAGAGCTCTTCTTCGGGGGTGTAGTGAGGGTGAAACTGTCTGAGGTAGTGTGCTGGGTAGCTGACCAATTGATAGCTTAGATTGGAGGCCATCATCTTTAGGAATAGGCCATAGGGCTCGGCGTATTTGAAGCGTACGGTGTAGTCGTCGAGTTTCTCGATCTGGACTAGTCGACCTCCCTTGTTATATTCGACGGCGATCACCGGGGTCAGATCTTTATTTTGCAGCACGTCCTCATACCAGAACATTATGTCGTCGGCGGTAAAGGGATGTCCGTCTGACCAATACACTCCGCGCCGCAAATGGAAGGTGAAGGTGCGGCCTTCATCGGCGATATCCCAGTGCGTGGCCAGGTTCGGGCGGATCTCGCGGCCCATTTGGCCCCAGCGCAGCAGGCCGTCGTAGGCCAAGCGGTGGCTGAAGATGCCGATATCGGAGGGGCTGGTGCCGTAACGGGTCCAAGTGCCGCCATAAGGACCGTTCTGATCGGCGGGCACGATGACCAGCGGGTTTTGCGGCAGGCGTTGTTCGACCGGAGGCAATGCCCCTGCTTGGACCAGGGAATCAAGCATCGGTGCTTGTTGAAAGGCGCGGCCATTGGCTACGGGCCATTCGGCAACTTGGTTGAGGCTTTGTGGTGCGCGGTCTGCACGAGCCGGTGCAGACAGGGCCTGAAGGCTGCTCAGATCGGCTTGGCCGGCCCCAGAGAGAAAAAAGGTGAGGTAACCCAGGGCTTCGGTCAGCAGAAAAAGGCTAAGGGCAACGAATAACAAGCGGCGCAAAAAATGCAGTGCTGAGCGATAGGGCAATGAGCGTATCTCTAAGGGCTATGCTGCGCATCGCGATGGATTGCGCGCAGACGGAACGGCTGAAATGTAAACGCGGTGGCACATCTGGGTGCCTATATGGATAGGCAAACCATAGCTATACACATAAGTTACGTCAAATACGGTGGGTGCTCAATTTCGTTGGGCGCGGTTATAAAAAAGGGCGGATGAATCTGCTGTTTTAACAACCCATTCGGGCGCGCAGCCATTGTTGCAAAAGGGTGCAAGATGCGCAATACCTTTCGCAATGTTCCGCGTTCATGCTCCGATGTATATGCTTTAATAAGCGCTGCTCTTCATTGTCGATCTAGCGTTAGCACCCACAACAGTTCAACGAGCATATGCTGGATCGTATACGGGCTCCGATGAGAGACTCATACTTGTATGGGTGCGGAGGGCGAAACCTTTTGCTATAAGGGCTGCCGCTGGGGTATTGCAGCTAGCTATTGAGTGCCTCGCTACAATATTCCCAGAGATTCTCCGGCACGTCGTTTCGTGAGAGCTTCCGTCCTGGATGACCCGGCGGTATAAAACCGGTCGCCGATTGTTCATTCGACTTGACGGTGGTGCCATTGTGCGGCGGCGAAGACCATAGTGTGCCATCCGTATCGGGAAACACGACTATGACCTGTGGGAGTAGCGTGCAAATTGGCTCACCCGCGGTTGCTGTGATTTCGCTGCGTTAGCTGAGCCGTTGTGCGTAGTCATGACGTGGAGTAGCATGGCGTCACCCGCGTCGCCCGTCATATATATCGCTTCGCCAGCACTAGGATCTCCCTATAATCAGAGCTCAGTGCCCACCACAGCACACCCAGTTAAGTGAGAAGGTGGGAGCCGTCGAAGTGCTCGGGGCGTGCCGGGAAGTAACGGTGGTTCGCCCGGTGCGACCTTGGCCAATAGGCCGAGCCTCCGCCCGTAAGGCTATTGCCAACCCAATGCAGTACGGCGTGCCATAAATCCGCCGCCACGGCTCGACGCGTATCAGTATTAGGTAGCCGTCAATTGGCAGATTACAATCCGTGACCGAAGGCTACGGCAGGATCATCCGGTGATCGGTACCTGCGGCGTCCACAGCTAACCGGTTGGGTGGTAGGGGGCAATGATGACACCGAGGTACTAGCTAATAATCGGGGTGATTCCGAAAGATCCGGGCCCGAGTCCTACCGAACCGCAATCCGACGACTGCCCTAATGCGCTCATCTTTGCTGGCACAGGCACAGCACTTCATGCCTTGCGTAAAAGTTGTGCGAAGGATACGTGCTTAATGCGGCACACCCCCATTTTCTGTTATGAGTGGTCTGTTGCACAAGGTATTCGAGGAAACGGGGTTCCCGACTCAACTCACAACATCCCCAATTGTATGATCGCAGGTGCGGGTTAAGCAGGTGGTATTTGAAAATAAACTCGCGATATGACTTGTATATTTTTGCGTCTGCCGTGTTTTCAGGTCCGGTGCACATCGGATGCGGCTTAAAACCTGACCTATTCATAATTGAGGTTTTTGCAAACGAGGCCACGTCAGCACACCGGCTGCGCTTGTTTCATGCCGGGTAATCTTTTTTAGATTTCGAATTTGTGTTTCACTTCCGAAATAGATTCGGCAGTGGGTTTATTGTGGGATAGACGATGAATAATGCTCAAGACTCCCTGAGGTTGCTTGTGCGAGAGCTTATTAAGAACGTGCAATGTCTTGTTCGGTGACTGGGAAATCGATTTTGGCCGGCGATGGTGGGTGCATAACACTTGCTAAATCTATCAGCAAAAAACTCACTATGAAAACTAGTTGGCGGTCATGGTTGCAGAGCTTAGATTGGAGTTTAGAAAGTTTATAGACGAAACGAACTGCTATGGAATATTTTTCAGATTACGCACTTTTCGGTGGCTTATTGGGAGCCGGCCTTATCCTCGGCGCACTGCCCGTGGTGCTGCCTTTATTTATCGCCCCACGGTCGCGGGGGAAGAAGGCACTCGAAACCTATGAGTGCGGCGTCGATACCATTGGCAGCGCATGGATCCGCTTCGACATCTCCTATTATTTATTTGCGTTGATTTTTGTCGTATTCGAAGTCGATGTACTCTATATCCTTCCCGTCGCCCTAGTNTTTGACAGTAGTGGTTACGTGTGGCGGGATCTGTTGGAGTTGTCTCTCTTTGTGTCGATTTTGTTGCTGGCCATCGCCTATGCCTGGCGCAAAGGCATTTTGCACTGGCGATAAACTGCGCGACTTGTCAAAAGGATAATCATGAGTTCTAAGGATGGATTGGTCCAGATCGACAATGCGGATTCAGCAGGCAGTGATAGCGCCGACTTGCTGCGACAGGTGGGGCCGTTGGTCCATCTGAATTCGCTCGAGACCTTGCTTAACCACGCGCGGGCGCGTTCACTCTGGCCCTTGACTTTCGGGCTAGCGTGCTGCGCCATAGAAATGATGGCCGTGGGTGCCGCGCGTTTTGATTTGGACCGAATTGGCGCCGGGGTGTTCCGGCCTAGCGCTCGGCAGGCNGATGTGATGATTGTAGCNGGCACAATCTCCCGCAAGATGGTCGACCCAATCAAGACGCTATGGGATCAGATGCCGGCGCCCAAGTGGGCGATCGCCATGGGCGGTTGCACGATCGACGGTGGCCCGTTCAAATACCCCGGGCAATACGCGATTGTCGAGGGCGCCGACAAAATCATCCCAATCGATGTCTATGTACCGGGCTGCCCGCCGCGGCCCGAAGCGCTCTATTCAGCCTTGCTTAAGCTTGGGGAGAAAATCAAAGCCGGTGACAAATTCGAAGGGGACAAGGCTTGATTGAGGAAAAATTGCAAGCGCTCGTCGGGGCGGACGCTTCTTCTGGGGTGGACTACGAGAATCGGGGCTATCACTATTTGCACCGAGCTACCGCCGAGCAGATGCCCGCTATCGCAGAGGTATTTGGCGAAGGTGGCTTCTATCTCGAAATGCTCACCTGTGTCGACGCGCGCGAAGATGAGGGGGTGTTTCGCCTGGTCTATCAGTTTAACCGTCAGGGCGAGCCCGAGCGGCACTTGCTGCATGTTGCGGTCGTACCCGAAGCGACGGGCGCGAGCATCANTGGTGTTTTTGCGGGGGCGGACTGGTACGAGCGCGAGGTATTCGACATGTATGGCGTCTCTTTTGACGGCCACCCCGACATGAAGCGGATTTTGCTGGAGGAGGACTATATCGGACATCCTTTGCGCAAGGATTTTGTCGATCGGGACCCGCGCCGCGAGGAGATGGCCAGTGATGTCGCAGAATAATATCGAATTGGTGGCCGAAGACCAGGACACCTACTTCATGAACATGGGGCCGCAACATCCTTCAACCCACGGCGTGTTGCGCCTCAAATTGCATCTGGACGGCGAGACCATACTAGCCGTCGAACCGGTGATCGGCTACGGACATCGCGCACACGAGAAGATGGCCGAAAATCGCGACTATTTGCAGTTCTTGCCCAATACCAGTCGGGTCGATTATCTCTCGGGCATGATCTATAATATCGCCTACTGTCAGGCGGTGGAGAAGATGCTGGGCATTGAGGTCCCGGAGCGGGCGGAGTATATCCGNGTTATCGCCGCCGAGCTAAACCGCATATCGAGCCATCTATTNTGGCTGGGCACTTTTTTGCTCGATTTGGGCGGCATTACGCCCTTCCTCTACGGCTTTGACGATCGAGAGAAAATTCTCGACATCCTCGACTCGATTACCGGCTCGCGACTGACCTATAGTTACGGCCGTTTTGGTGGTGTATCGATGGACGTCGATGAGATCTTTCTCGCGCGCACCGCCGAATTTTGTAGCTATTTTCGTGGCCGACTGGAAGTATTCGAGGAATTAGTCATCGGCAATGTGATTTTTCAGGAACGGACCAAGGGAGTGGGTGTTTTCGCCGCTGACCTAGTGGCGAGTTATGCACTTTCCGGCCCATGTTTGCGGGCGATGGGTTTTGCCCGTGATGTACGCAAAGACGAGCCCTATGGGATTTACGAGCGCTTCGATTTTGAGGTTGCCAGTGGTCAGGATGGTGATTGTTTTGATCGGAGTATGGTGCGCATGCAGGAGATTGAGCAGAGCTTGATCATCGTCGAACAAGCGTTAAAAGAGATCCCTGAAGGTCCCTTCATGGCGGCAAAAGTGCCCAAGCGAATTCGGCCATCCGAGGGCGAATACCATTTCGCAGTAGAATCCGCTCGAGGCCGCTATCAGCACTATATCGTCAGTGACGGCAGCGATGTGCCGGTGCGTCACAAACTGAGCACGCCGTCTTTTGTTAATATTTCTGTCATGACCGAAGTTATGCCGGGCACGATGCTGTCCGATGCGGTGGCCATTCTCGGCAGCATCGATATCGTCGTCCCCGAGATAGATCGGTAGTCCAATGGAAAATGACTTAACGCAGATCCTGGACAATCCGTGGTTGGCCCTGGCGGCGGCGGTCGCGGGTATTATGGGTTATCTGACGATCAACGCGATGATGCTTATTTGGCTTGAGCGCAAGCTCAGCGCTCGCATTCAACGCCGTTTGGGGCCGACCGAGCACGGTCCCTTCGGTCTGTTGCAGAGCGTGGCCGATATGGGCAAGCTGTTGAGCAAGGAATTGTTGACGCCCGATCACGTGCATAAGCCGCTCTATCTGCTAGCGCCGGTGCTAGTCTTCGCGCCGGTTATCGCGCTGTGTTCGCTTTTTCCGCTATCGGAAACTTGGATTTTCCACGACTTCGATATCGCGGTGGTGCTGCTATTGTCCATAAGCGGTCTGACGATCATTGGCATCTTCCTCGCTGGATGGGGTTCCAATAACAAATACGCGCTGCTGGGAGCGGTGCGCTCGGTGGCGCAAAATATCTCCTACGAGATACCGCTTATCCTCTCGGTCATTCCTATTGTGTTGATGACCGGATCAATGAGTCTCTACCAGATCAGCCTCGCCCAGGTGTCCTTTCCATTTATCGTCGTACAGCCATTGGCTGCGTTGATATTTCTGATCGCGGCGACGGCAGAGACCAACCGCGCGCCCTTCGATATTCCCGAAGCCGAGTCCGAACTGATCGCCGGTTTTCATACCGAGTATTCGGGCATGCGCTTCGCCCTATTCTTCTTCGCCGAATATTCCAATATGATCATTGTCTGCGCCTTGGCTACAGTGCTGTTCTTGGGTGGCTGGCGCGGGCCTTTTTTGCCCGGCTGGATGTGGTTTTTGCTCAAGGTATACGCACTAATTATGCTGATGATGTGGTTTCGCTGGACCTTCCCGCGCTTGCGTTTTGATCAGTTGATGAGTTTCGCTTGGATCGTGCTGGTGCCGCTGGCGATCCTCAATTTGTTGGTCACGATTGTCGTGATAAAGTTGGTATAGATATGGGATTATTGAGACAGATATCTTCCGGTGCACAGAGCCTGTTGGTGGGGATGCGGGTGACGATACAACACTTTCTGCGCCCTCCCGTCACCACGCAATATCCGCGTGAGCGGCTGGAGATGACCGAGGCCTATCGCAATGTGATCGTGTTAATCGAGAAAGAGGATATCGCTTCGCATGACTGCATCGCCTGTAAAGCCTGCGAAAGAGTATGTCCCTCTTTTTGCATTGAGCTTGAAGGCGAAAGGCCAGGGGGTTTGAAGCGTACGCGTGTCACCGAATTCACCGTTGACTTTGCCCTGTGTAGCGAGTGCGGACTGTGTTTGGACGTTTGCCCGACGGACACGTTGGGTTATAGCCGGACCTATGATGAGGCGGGTTATAAACGCAGTGATTTCCTCTACGATCTGCTCGACGACTGGCGCGACGGGGAACAAGATACGGTGGAGCGTCTGCGCAAACTCGAAGCGGAAAAGGCCGAAGAGAAGAAGCGGGCGACCGAAGCGAAAAAAGCGGCGGCGGCGAAAAAGGCCGCCGAAGCGAAAACACAACCGGACGCAAGCTCAGGAGAGATCGAAGATGATTGAGCAACTGGCGGTCTATCTTTTCGCCGGTCTGGTTGTCGCGGGTGGGCTGATGGCCGCCTTTATGCGCCAGGTGCTCCATGCAATTATTGGCCTGGGTATTAGCCTGTTAGGTCTGTCGGGGCTGTTCCTCTATTTGGGTAGCCCATTTGTTGCGGCGATGCAGTTATTGATCTACATCGGCGGCATCACTGTGGCGATCGTTTTTGCTATGATGCTGTCGCTGTCGATGGCGCTGCGACCACCACAAAGCCAGCCGCGCAAGTTCGCCTTGGCTATCGTCGGCGCCGCGATCTTCTTTGCTGCAATGGCCACGGTAATACGCGGGGTCGAATTTTCGCAATTGGCGCAGCAGGCGCCGGCCGCGGCCTGGCAGGTGGAGCAGTTGGGTCACCTGTTGCTCAATGCGTACAACCTCGTATTCGAAACCTTGTCACTAGTGCTGTTGTTGGCGATTGTCGGCGCGATACTCATCGCCCGAAGGGAAAGGCCGGTGCCATGACGCTACAAGCCTTCGTGTTGCTAGGGCTGGCCTTGTTCAGCTTTGGGCTGGTCGCGGTGTTGTCGCAGCGCAATATGATCGCGGTGCTCATCGGCGTCGAACTGATGATGAACGCCGCCAGCCTCAACTTTATGGCCTTCAATC
>PALY01000020.1 GCA_002707085.1 Deltaproteobacteria bacterium | reverse complement strand
ATTCGAAAACGGCATGGCGAAGTCGCCCGACTTTGTCCGGATGTTCTCTGGCGACATCTCGCAGGTTCCGGAGCCGCTGCGCAAGGTCGGTTGGGCGACTGGCTATGCAGTGTCCATCTTCGGCAGTGAATACACCGAGCAGTGTCCGTTCCAAACCGGCAACGGGTATGGCGACGGTCGGGCAATTTCCGTGCTGGAGACTGTCATCAACGAACGGCGCTGGGAAATGCAGCTGAAAGGTGCCGGTCCTACCCCATACTGCCGTGGTGCGGACGGTCGTGCTGTCCTGCGGTCGAGTGTTCGGGAGTTCCTGGCTCAGGAACACATGCACGCGCTTGGNGTNCCCACGTCACGGTCNCTGAGTTTGTANGTTTCGAAAACGGAGANGGTNAGNCGGCCNTGGTATTCGGAGGGCTCCNGCTCNCCGNACCCCGACCGNNTGATATCNGAANCCGTCGCCATCTCGACNCGCGTGGCACCGTCNTTCATTCGGGTNGGCCAGCTNGAACTCTTCGCTCGNCGNGCCCGCANNANGGANCACCCNACAGCGATGGAGGANCTCGAACAATTGGTGCTGCACTTGATNGANCGTGAGTACGCNGANGNGGTCGACANGCAGCTCCCCACCACAGAGAAGGTNCTGCNGCTCGCGCGNGNGTNCCGCAGCCGCCTNNNNTCGNTGGTCGCGAACTGGATNCGNGTTGGCTACTGCCAGGGCAACTTCAACAGCGACAACTGTGCNGCCGGTGGNTTCACACTCGACTACGGNCCATTCGGATTCTGTGAGCTGTTCAANCCGCNCTACCAGCCATGGACNGGTGGCGGAGAGCANTTCNCGNTCNTGAACCAACCNGTNGCAGCNGAACTCAACTNCCACATGTTNTGCACGGCGTTGGCGCCTTTGCTGATGNCGANTCCGTCCTNTNTGGANCAGCTTCAAGAGATTCGCNATGGCTTTTCGACNGNGATGCNNGCAGANATGGAGCAGATGTGGGCGGCCAAACTTGGGCTGGNTGCTTTTNANNCGGNNNTGTTCAGTGAGCTTCAANCGCTCATGATGCAAACGCCTNTGGANTACACCATNTTCTTCCGTGANCTCTCGAATGTNCCGGATGACATGGGTCCACTCAAGAAGAGCTTCTACCAACCATCNACGAGTTGTTCAGACCCCGATGGGGTGGACCCGCGCTGGCCCGNGTGGCTTGCCAAATGGAAGTCGCTTGTCGGTAGCGGCAGTGCGACCGANCCGAATGCGGCGNCGANCCGTTCCCGTGAGGAACTTTCCACGCAGATGAAACTCGTGAACCCAAAATACAGTCTGCGAGAGTGGTTCCTTGTGGATGGGTACAAGCAAGCGGCTGCGGGAAATTACGCTCCACTTCGAGAACTGCAGGAAGTCATGACNCAGCCATACGCCGANCAGTCGAAGGANGTGGAGGAGAAATACTATCGNCTGAAGCCCTTGGANTTCTTTCGGGTCGGTGGCCTGTCGTACATGACCTGCTCGTCATAGTTTGCGAACGCCATTCGGCCGGGGACTGAACCCGGTNTGCCNCCTGCGGGCCAGCATCACAAAACCCAGTACGCTCAGACCNATTGGNAGTCCACGGGGCCGTACGCTGCTGCAGCTACANCCCTCGGTTTTGGCAGCTTCAGTTGTCGCTGCNATGGCTGTGTCTCTGCNANCCACNGGTTCTNCNGTATCTTGCGGTACAGCGCCACCAGAATCCCCGGAGCCACCGGAATCTTCAGGCTCCCCAGAGTCGCCAGANTCCCCNGTATCTTCAGGACTCCCGGTATCTGAAGGTTCATCGTCGCCGGTGACGGTTTCACAGTTCTCCAGTGCAGTCAGTCTGCCCACCTCACTGACNGTCAGNGGCAAATCAAAGATGCAGATTTCATCGATGTNCCCGCCGAACTCGTAGCCGGGGTACGCCGGATTATCGGNTCCGATGTACACCATGCCGCGCCCACCGCCCGTCGGNAGTTCGGTAAACGATTGGGCGCTNCCAAGCTGAACCCCATCCANATAAAACCGGACCTGCATTTCGGATGCTTCCCGAACCATCGCAATGTGATGCCAGTCTCCATCGAACACATCCGCACTTTCTGACGAAGACACCANCACATTGGTGCCATCGCCATACTCCCAAAATCCCACCAGGNTGCCATCGCTTCGAATGCTCATCAGGTAGCTGAAGTTCGTTTCCTCATCCTCGGTGTAGTAGTCCGAGGTTGAGTAGCTCACGATGGCGCTGCCATAGCTGGGATCGGNGGAAATCTCGGTGGGTAAAATCCACGTCGAGAGGGTCAGGTCCCCATTGATCGAAAGCACATAGTCGCCAATCGAACCCGCTTCGACGTACCCNCCACCCAGGGAAAGACCGCGTCCACTCACACCCACGTCNAGCAACTCAGCATCGCCAACAAGGCTTCCGTGTACCGCACCACCAAGTTCCAGAGGGGCCGAATCTTCCGGGCTTTCCTCTTCAAANGTGTACCGGCCCCGAAGCCCCCGCGGGGTCATACCGGCATAGGCCATGGTGTAGCTGTCCACCGGGTCGTCGTAGGCAAGATCGCCCTCTAAGTCTGCATAAAAGGTGGCCGTGGCTTCACCCCCATCGACCTGTACCAGCAAAAACCCTGGGATCTGTTGGTAGGGGCGAATCGGCTCAAAACCCCGCCAGCCGCCGCCCGTACCGATGATGGTCTCCCAGGTATCGCCACCGCCGCCGAGTTGGCTTGGCTGGTAGCGGTGCCAATGGCCCGTGAAAATCCCATCCACTCCATAGGCCACCAGCAGCTGCCAGAAGTCGCCATGTACACCGCCAAAAGTACTTTCAGCGGAAAAGCTCACCGGGTGGTGGGTGGTGACAAAGACGTGTTCAAAGGAATCGGAAGATGCCAGCACCCGATCGAGCCACGCCAGGCCCGCGGAGCTGGTGCGGTAGTTGTTCGTGGGGTGGTCGGAGGTGATGTTGATGAAGCGGGTGTTGCCGTAGTCGACGTAATAGCTGACACCGGCTTCTCCTTCTGGACTGTCATCGACGGGCAACCAGTCAAAGGTCTCTCGCCACCAGGCGAATGTGTCCGCCCCACCGTAGACATCATGGTTTCCAGGCACGGGGTAGATGGTGCCATCGAAGTCCGCTGTGGCCAGCTTGAACTCCTCCCACTGTGCCACGGTGTTCGACATCGAAGATGAACCCGCCACAAGGTCGCCAGCCACCAGCATCAACACAGGGTCGTGGGTGTTGGCCGCCTCGACAATGGCCGGCACTTCGGTCCAGTTGACAGACCAGTCGGTGCCGTTGGACTGCGTGTCTCCGACCACCACGAAAGAGAAGCGCTCCTGAGCCTGCGCAAGACCCAGCAGCGACATGAAAATAAACATGGCGCCATTGTAGCGCATGGGCATTTTCAAGCGGTGCGACGCCCACAACCACACGGAAAGTGACCTTGGGGTAAGATGCACACCCCGCCGGGAGTCGTTTTGATTCGTACGTTTTGGCTGCTGTTGTTTACCGTCATCGTCGCGATGCCCACGACGGATGCGTTGGCCAAGCGAAACAAGGCCAAGAATGCGGTTGCCAGTGCTGAAAAGCTACCGGATTTGAATGAGGTTTTGACCAATGCGGGTTGGACCATCACGCCCGAAATGTCTGCAGCATTTTCGACACCGGGCGACATTCTGGACGCCAAGCACGGTCTTCAGGCCGCCGGCAAAGACTGCTTTGATGCGAAACCCCGGGAGGGGGCGTACACCAGCATGGAGGTCACCCGGAGTCTGACTGCCGGTGTGCGCATGAGCGTAATGGTGACCGGCGTTCGAGCAGGGATGGGCATTGAGAAAAAGCTCGTGTTCGATACCCCCACCTATCAGCAGATTGCCCAACTTGACTTGGTGCCAAACGATGGGTGTTTGAAGAAACTGGAAGGAGCGAGGGCGCGTGGCATCGATATGTCGGACTGGTACGTGATTACAGAAGCGCTCTCTGCGGTGATTCAGAAACAACAGTGCGGCAGCTACAGTGCATCTGCCGGCGGCTTTGTGGTTTCAGGTGATGCGGAAGTCCAGCAAATGTGTGCGCAGACCAGCTTAGAACCTGTGGCTGTGGCCTATAAGGTGGTGCCGGTCGTTGATGTGATGCCCAAGCCGGAACTCCGGGTGGTTGATGTGCCGCTGGTAAAGGCTGAGGTAAAACCAGCCAACGATACGTGGGCCGGTGTCATGGCCGAGGCCGATGCGTTTATGTACGGCCGTGGTGTCCCGATGGACCGCCGGAAAGCGGAGCCACTGTACAAGAAAGCGTGTGAATCTGGTTTGGCTGAAGCCTGCGCGGAACTGGCTGGGATTTTCTGGTTCGGCGTAGGCAGTGATGGTAAAAACAAGCGCCAGGCCAGCAACCTGATGCGTTCTTCTTTGCCCGCTCTTGAAGAGGGCTGCAAGCAAGGAAATATGCGAGCCTGTCTTCACTTGGGAAGTGCATTAGACCTTGGTGTTGGTACTGGGGAGAACGATGGCCGCGCAGCGGGGTTGTATGAGCAGTCGTGTACGGGCGGGTATGCCAATGGCTGCTTAGCCCTGGGTATAATGTACAATCTTGGCGACGGTGTCACGCAGGACTCGTCCCGCGCAGTGGAGTTGTATGAGCAGTCGTGTACGGGTGGGGTTGCCAGAGGCTGCTTCAACCTCGGTTGGATGTACCACCAAGACGGAGGAGTCACCGAGGATGTGTCCCGCGCAGTGGAGTTGTATGAGCAGTCGTGTACGGGTGGGTTTGCCGTTGGCTGCTACCAAGTGGGTGTGCTGTACCGTAAGGGCATAGGCGTCACGCAGGACTTGTCCCGCGCAGTGGAGTTTTATGAGCAGTCGTGTACGGGTCAGGTTCCTGTTGGCTGCTTCCAGTTGGGCTGGCTGTACCGTAAAGGCAAAGGAGTCACGGAGAACCGGGCGACGGCAAAACGCTACTTTGGGAAGGCCTGTGAAATGGGCGATAAAATTTCGTGCATGTTCAAGTAAAGCCCCACTGAAAGATGNCTTAGCNACACCGCCAACTANGANCTGTTNNTGGACGACTCGTTAGTCCGTACACTTCGGCGTTTTCGCACCGGAGTTGTACCAGTCAGACACCAACTGTCGTTCGTCATCTGTCATTTGCGTGATGTTTCCGATGGGCATGGTTTTTAAGACCACGCTTCGTTCATAAATGGAATCCTTTTTCGCCACGATTTGTTCGGGTGTGTCCATCATCATNCCCAANGGCGCCACCGGAAATCCAGCTTGTGTGGGCGTAGCAGAATGGCATGTTGTACACCGTTTCTGAAACACCTCTTCCACTTCACACCACAGTGGCGCTGCATCGGCCACAACCACCGGTGCTGCGACCGGTTCTGGCTTCATCACCAATGCCAGCGCAATCATGCCCAACGCCGCACCAGGAAGAATGTAGGCATTGTTCTCGCCACGCCCATGCAGGTTGAACCAGTGCCGTGTGGCCGCACCCAACACAGAAATGATCACCAAAACCGCCCACGACTCTTCAGAGCCAAACGTGAACGGGAAGTGATTGCTCACCATGATGAACAAGACGGGAAGCGTCAGATAGTTGTTGTGCAATGAACGCAAGGCACCGGCAGCACCCTTGCTTGTGTCCGGCGTCTCGCCCGCCATCATCGCATCCACCATCTTCCGCTGGTTGGGGATGATGTTGAAGAACACGTTTGCCGCCATGATCGTACCGATCACCGCACCNACATGGATGTACGCCGCACGCGGAGACAGCAATGCNGTCAGCCCATATGCAAGNCCAACCAAGAACATGATTCCCAAAGTCGCCAAGATTTTCGGATGACGCCAAAGGGTTTTGCACAACACATCGTAGACAACCCAGCCACCCACAATGACACCCACACCAATCCCAACCGCTGCGCCTGTTGAAATGTCTGCGATTTGAGGGTCCACCATGTAGGCATGGGCCTGAGACCAGTAGATCAATGCCAGCAGCGCAATGCCCGAAATCCAGGTGAGATAGGCCTCCCACATGAACCAATGAAGGGTTTTTGGAAGTGTTTTAGGGGCGCCATCGTACTTGGTGGTTCGGTAAAACGCGCCACCGTGGATGCTCCAGACCACACCCTTGACGTTCTCTCCCTCGTCCTCAGGGGCTTCCGGTGGACGAATGCTGTTGTTCAGCCAAATAAAGTAGAACGAGGTGCCGATCCAAGCAGCACCCGTAATGATGTGGAACCAACGGGCCAGTAAGTGAAGCCAGTTGATGGTGTAGGCATCAAACAATGCAGACTCCTTCCTGTAGGAGGTCAGCATACAAACAGGTCCGAGCGAGAGCAACTCAACCTGAGGTAGGCTTGGGCATGCTTCACCCACTCAACCATGCTTGTGGACCATCATTCGCTCTTCGGAGTCAACGGGTGTTGTACCCAGACGGGATTCGTCCCGGTGTGGTGATGGTCGAGGGCGGTCAGATTGTCGGGATTGATGATCATGCACCGATAGGTACGGCGATTGAAGACTTGGGAGAGTCTGTCTTGATGGCGGGGCTAATCGACTCTCATGTGCATGTGAATGAGCCAGGTTGTACCGAATGGGAAGGCTTGAGAACAGCCACCCAGGCTGCAGCCCGCGGTGGCGTGAGTTTGTTGGCAGATATGCCGCTCAACAGCATGCCCGTCACAACCACTCGCAGTGCTTTGGCCGAAAAAATAGCCTCGATGGACGGAAAGCTATGGGTGGATTGCGCCCTGTGGGGTGGTGTGATCCCCGGCAATGTCCATGAACTGCAAGGCATGGTTCAAGACGGTGTCGCGGGTTTCAAATCGTTTCTGTGCCACTCCGGTATCGATGAGTTCCCAGCCGTCGACCGCGCCGATTTGCGCCGGGCGATGCCGGTGCTGCGGGGCTGTGGTGTTCCTTTTCTCTTCCACGCAGAGTTGGAAGGAGAGGTCCCCGCCGTGGTGGAAACCCATTCGGTTCGAGACTACCTGCGCTGGCTCCATGCCCGCCCCCGTGAATGGGAAGACCGTGCGATAGCGCTGGTGATTGAGATGGTCGAAGAAACGGGCTGTCCTGCCCACATTGTGCATCTTTCATCGGCCACNGCCNTGCCCATGNTCCGCAAAGCCAAAGCCCGNGGGCTTCCGATCACGGTGGAAACATGCCCCCACTATTTGTGCCTGCAAGCCGAAGACATTCCGGCAGGTGCCACCGAGTTTAAATGCGCACCCCCCATCCGCGGTTCCGANAACCGAGAAGCGTTGTGGGTGGGCCTAAAAGACGGCACCATCGACCAAGTNGTGACCGATCACAGCCCCTGTGTTCCCAGCTTGAAANTGCCTGAAACNGGCGATTTTGAAGGCGCCTGGGGTGGCATAGCATCGCTTCAGTTGGGGCTGTCTAGCGTATGGACTGAAGNCCGAAGACGAGGCCATGGAATCGCTGACTTGAGCCGGTGGATGAGCCAAGCACCCGCCCGNCTTNTGGGGATGGGAACNCGTGCNGGTGCAATACGAATAGGGGCGCGTGCAGACCTGGTGTCTTGGCGTCCCGACGCGAGTTTTACCGTAGANGCCCAAGACCTTTTACAGCGCNATCCACTCACACCGTATTTGGGAAAAGAGTTGGGTGGCTGTGTCGACAACACATGGGTGCGCGGACACCGTGCATTGAAAGACGGNGTGCCTTCGGACGANCCTTGTGGCAGCATACTGCTCCGGAGGACNGATGGCTGATTCTGCAAACACCCCTGCTGCATTCGCAGGACAGGTGGATCTCGCAAGTTCCGCTGTGGGNGGACAATGCTTGGCATGTTCAGATGACTTCTTCGCAGAAGTGGAACATCTCGTGAATCCAGCCCCCGCTGTGTTCGACCCGGACGCCTACACAGAACGAGGCAAGGAAATGGATGGCTGGGAAAGCCGCCGCAAACGGGTCCCAGGACACGATTGGGCCATCATCCAACTCGGTGTGCGTGGTCAGGTCCGCGGTGTAGACATCGACACATCCTTTTTTATGGGCAATCACCCCCCATATGCGAGTGTAGAAGCCTGCAATGTGTCCGGTGACGTCTCTGTTCAAACACTAAAAGAATCACAAGTATGGACAGAAATTGTGCCGTCCATGCCCCTTCAGCGTGGCAGTCACAACCTACAAGCCGTTGCGGTTGTGGGAACCTGGACCCATGTTCGACTGAGAATCTACCCCGATGGTGGCGTCGCCAGACTTCGCGTGTGGGGAGAACCGCGACCGGTTCAAAACGAAGGTCAAGAAGTTGATGTGGCCTGTGTGCTTCAGGGTGGTCGAGCCCTGGCCTGTAGCGACATGTTCTTCTCGCCCATGAACAACCTGGTTTTGCCCGACCCTGCGGTCAACATGGGCGGCGGTTGGGAAACCAAGCGAAGTCGCCCACCCAGCGACGACTGGATCATCGTTCAACTGGGCAGCCCTTCGTTGCTGAGCCGTGCGGTCGTGGACACCCGTCACTTCAAAGGGAACTTCCCCGATACCGTCGCACTCGACGGCTTGTTCTGGCCCGACGCCCCTGTACATGAACTGGTGAACTGTTCCGATTGGACTGAGATTGTGCCTCGGTTTGAAACCCAGGCAGATACCGCACATGAACGGACTGTGGACCAGTCAGGCCCGTTTACACACGTGCGACTGCGGATTTACCCCGATGGCGGTGTGAGCCGCCTGCAAGTCTACGGGACACCCACCGAACGCGTGCCGGCTGACGATGATGCCCGGCTCGGGTGGCTTAATGGCATCACGGACGAAGAGTTTGTGGCATCGCTGATGCGATGCTGTGGTTCCACCCGTTGGGCTGACCGTATGGTGGCCGCCCGACCGTTTCCCAGTTGGACGCATCTTCATGGTGTGGCACAGACCTTGTGGTGGGAACTCGATGATTCCGACTGGAAAGAAGCCTTTACCCATCACCCAAAAATTGGTGCAAGCCCCGAAGCCCTTCGCGAAAAGTTCGCTTCCACAGCCGACTGGAGTACCGGTGAGCAGGCCGGAGTTGGGGATGCAGAACAAGATGTCATTGACCAACTTGCACAAGGCAACAAGGACTATGAACAACGCTTTGGCTACATCTTCATCGTATGTGCATCCGGGCTTTCGGCAGCCGAAATGTTGGCGAAGCTAACGAACAGAATGGGACACACACCCGAAAACGAGATCCGCATCGCCGCAGGCCAACAGGCCATGATTACCGCATTGCGTCTCGATAAGTTGGAGCATTCATGAGCAGTAATCCACTGACCACCCATGTTCTCGATACCAGTTCGGGCAAGCCCGCCGCGGGCTTGCCAGTGACCCTGGAACGAGAGACTGATTCGGGTTTTGTACCGATTGGTGAAGGGGTCACCAATGACGATGGCCGCTTATCGAATCCATTGGTTCAAGGGGAATGGTCGTCTGGGGTCTACCGAATCACATTCGATACAGCGACCTACTTTGCATTGCAGCAAACCCGGGGATTCTACCCCACGGTAAAAGTTGTATTTGAAGTCACAGAACCTGACTCTCATCATCATGTTCCCTTGTTGCTCAGTCCGTTCGGCTACTCGACCTACCGNGGGAGCTAANCCATGTACGNTGACTNCCTNCCCCCGCCACTTGTGCAGGTTTTGGACGAGACAGCACGCGAGGTGCCAGGCGTTCAGGGACTGAAGGTGACACCATCACTGTTGGATGACTTTCCAAGCTTGGAAAACGAACAGGTCCTGCAGATGGTGGTCGAGGTGTTTCGCACCGTCGAACAGCCTTTGCGTGAACTGCTGAAGCAGCGGGCCATCGATCGTGTGTTCGTTGACACCCACATGAAGAATGATGTGGACACCGACATTATCGGTGCCAAAGACGCCACCGGCCGGATTGTGGTGGGACCCGCGGAACAACCCTGCACACAGCGACCCGTCACCATTCCAGAACATCTCCACGGCCCCCAAGTCACCCTGNTTGGCCCACCGGACTCTGCCAAGATGTCCATCAACGCCATGAATGCACTTCACCGGCGTTTGCCGGGCGAATCATCATTGGTGGCAGAACTGGTCGAACGCAGCGGACATGTGCCACGTTGGGGTGCAGACTCCGAAGACTCAAAAACACCCATGGCGGCTGATTTGCGCCGGGCAAGCATCAACTTGGCCGGGTGTTTNGATGGAACACTTCAGTTTGATGACCCGAACAATGGCAAGCAGTACACCTTGGCTGAATCNGGCCGGTCCAAACCGGTCAAGCGCATCCCTGGCTTTGCCTTGCCCGATGGTGACCATCTGTTGGACGGCGTACCCATGCCGCTTCATTTGGTGGAGTTGGTGCAACACGTTTGGTTGAACCGCCACCGCCCAGAAGCACAGGTCCTGTACGTACCCAAACTCGAAAACGATGAAGAAGCCGCCTACTTGGCCACCCTTCTTCATGAAACCGAACAGGCCGTAAAACGTCGTGAACCGTCGTTTCAGATTCATACCGTCCGGGTCATTTTGGTGTTTGAAAATCCCCGTGCGATTTTCCGCATTCGTGAAATGGCAGAAGCGCTGTTCCCCTATTTTCTGGGAGGCTCTCTGGGATGGCACGACTTTCTGGCATCCACCGCCCGACTGTTTCGTCACGATGCGGACTACCGCATTCCAGTGAAAGCAGACCCCAACATCGTGATTCGAAACATCCGAGAGTCACACTCGATTCTTGTGGGGGACTTGGCTGAATCCGGCGCCCTAAAAATCGGCGGAATGTACGGTGTGTTGTACCANTCCGGCGATGTGAAAAGCTTCTCTGTATGCATGGTGGGCTACATTCGTGATGTCATCACCCAGCTTAAACGCGGCCTGGATGGCTTTTGGGTGGCTCACCCCGACTTTGTGCGCATTGGCATCGCATTGGTCCAAGCCTGGGAAGAAGCACAAGCGGCGTCCAGCAATCGCATCGTCCATGATTTGGTCCGGGTGTTGGTTCCNGACACGGCNGAACACGATGCGCTCATNGCCTTCATTGANGGNCCNGACATCGAACGGCTTTCTGAAGACGACCCGCTGTACTTGCGGGCTGTATTGGCATCCAACCTTGGGGTGTCCAATGTCATTGCGAACGATGACCCCGAAGAAGTCCGCTACAACGTATTTCAGGCTTTGCAGTATTTGGCAGATTGGCTTCGCGGCAATGGGTGTGTGGCCTTGCCCGCCAAGATGAAGAATGGGTCAGGAGAAACCGTCTTTGTGCGGATCATGGATGACTTGGCGACCACAGAACGAAGTCGTTGGGAAGTGTGGGCCGAAATCGCACATGGCCGGGTCAGCAAGGACTTGTTTGAACAGATTTTGGCAGAAGAAGTCGACTTTATTCGCACTGGAATCGACACCGAATACAAGCGCGTGGAAGTCCGATGGGAAGATGAAGCTGCCCGTTGGTACCCGCTGGCCATCACCTTGTTGCGTCAGTTGGTCTTGGACCCAGAACCACCAGAGTTTGTGACCGAACTGTTGATGCCGTTCACCTTCGATTGCGTCCGCAATGCGTCAGACCCTGCAGAAGCTGCGCGACGTCTATGTCCTGGGAAGTACGCAGAGTAGGCCAGCGTTAGCGGCAGGTGGCGTCTTCTAAAAGGACGATGTTGTTGTCTTCGTCGCATTCACGAACGGTCTCTACACCATCGTCGTCGTCNACGATCACGAGCAGGCCGTCTTCTCCAACATCCTCAGGGTCGAGTTCAAACTCAAAGGCTTCAGATGCTTCCCCCGGATACAGCGGCGGGCTGACATTCTGAACCACCAACGGCGTTTCTGTGTCNGCATCGTAGATGGTGAGTTTCATGTCGTAGCGAAGAATCGCTGTCCCTTGGTTGGCCANNCGAACTTGNANNCNNAGNACATCTTCGTCGCAATCACTCGTGCAGTAGTCAATGAGTGGGACTGCATCCGGTGAGTCATCTCCGTANACNGGNTTGATGTCNCCGGANCNGAAGTTGTTGTGAAGCGGCCAGTTCGATTCAGGGGTGGTGGGAATCGTCAGATCATCGTTGATGTTTACGATGTTGTAGGCGTGTTGATTCCACACTTGTCGTCCACCAATCCAGTCTTCGTGGGTGCTTCCCAACACATACAGACCATTGTTCGCAGGACCAATGTGACCACCACCGTTGGGAACCACAATCTCTGGATAGCCATCGCCATCGACGTCTACGACAACTGGGTACTCGTGCAGNGTTCGGGAACTGTGGTAGCTATCTTCGAGTCGGACGGCACCCGTCGGGCCATCGAGAACCCACAAGGTGACTTCGTCGGCATACACCACTTCTGGGCGTCCATCTCCTTCGAAATCNAAGACGGTTGAACCGGTTGCATGNCTGGATTCGTCGGTGGTNCCAAANGCCCACAACAGGGCGCCCGTTGATTCGTACACACAGTAGTCCAGGGCGCTTGCGACACCGATTTCAGGGACGCCATCGGCATCAAAGTCGGCGATGGTTGGAGGGCCTCCTGTTCCTTCGCCCACCATCGGCCACTCTGCGAGTTCACGACAGGTGTGGTCGAGTATCGAAATCTTGTGATCCCAAATCATGACGATTTCACCGTCACCATCACCATCGAGATCGGCGACCCCGGTGAATCCATCTTTTGATGGCTCCATCAGACTGCAGATTTCATTGCCGTTTGCATCATAAATCGTGTTTCCGGCCAGCACCTCTTGGATGCCATCTCCATCGACATCGGCAATGGCTGGGATTTGACCCACCTCTAAATAGGCGCCGCCATACGATGCATCACCTTTGTAGCCTTCCCCTTGCAGTGTTCCGTCTTCGCCGTTCACGATGACTTTCCCAAGGATGACTTCGACGGTGCCATCCCCTTCAAGATCTGCCAGTGCAGGCGCGTGTCCACCACAATCGACGAACGAGTCGGTGTACATCCACTCTTGGGTGCCATCGACCGTGTAGGCCGCCAAGTGGCACGAGATGTCCGGTGCTGCAATGGGAGGATCCGTGGGCGGTGGTGGGGGCCCAATGGGTGAATCTTCTGGAGGTGGGTCTTCTACGCCCGGTCCATCGGGTGGGGGTGCGTCGGGCATGGTGGGTGGACCCGCCAAAACAACGATGATTTCTGTTTCACCGTCGTTGTCGACATCACCAATCGCAGAAGTGGCGTACCGATACGGACCCCAACTTTCGTCATCGTGGAAAAATTCAGTCGCGATGATGTCGGAGTCTCGGCCGTCACCACTGATGCGTCGGAGTACACCGTGCTTTTCTTCTACGACGCCATCGTCATCAAAGGTTGCGATGATGTCGGGGATGTCATCTTCATTGATGATCCCATCCCCATTGTCGTCGGTGAGTTGTCCAACAATGGGAGGTGTGACCATTTGTTCGTAGGTGGGCTCTTCTTCAAATCCGACAATGTTCCACTCCATCCACCAGTTGAGTTCCCCGGTTTCGGGGTCGGCCCGGCAACTGTCATTGACGTCTACCGATTCGTTGGTTTCCAAGTCGGGGCAGCTGTCTGGAGGGGCTGTATCTATCGGAGGCGTGTCCGTGTCTCCGGTGTCTGAGCCAGGCGGGTCATCAGGATCATCTGCAACATCCGGTTCCCCAGAGTCTGTCGCCAGATCTCCTTCGTCCCCATCAGATGATTTGGCAATGGAATATTCTGTGCAGCCACCTGCAAGAAGACCAATGAACCAGATTGAAACCATGGAACCCCCACGTCATTTTGCAGTCTACGGAGCGCATTTGCCAAGTCCCGAATCAACAGTTTGCCCTGAAACTTTAGTTTCGGTGTACCCTTAGACCCAAGTGGAGTGACCCAATGATTCGACAGTGGAGCTGTGTACTCTGGATTGCCGGAGTGGCGTGTTCGTCCGTGAAAACGGATGACACGGCCGCAGGTGGTGCGGTTGTGGATCCCACCGATGACACAGGTGCTTCAGTTGTGGACACCGGGTGTGATGACCCTGTGGACTTGTACTACGATGCCGATGGCGATGGGTACGGCGATGATGCTCTGATGGTTTCTACCTGTGACGCACCTGCAGGGCATGTGACCCAAGGCGGAGACTGTGATGACATCGATCCAGAGGTAAATCCAGGCGCAGAAGAGCAATGCAATGAGCAAGATGACAATTGCAACGAAGAGGTAGACGAAGGCTTGTCGCCGACATCTTGGTACGCGGATCTTGATGGTGACGGGTATGGGGATCCATCCGATGTTCTGTCGTCTTGCGATGTGATCGCCGAGAGAGTGGAGGATTCATCCGATTGTGATGATTCTGATTCCTGGGTTCACCCTGGTGCCGAAGAGGTATGCAATTCCCAAGATGACGACTGTGACTCCGAAATCGACGAAGATGTAGAGTTGTACCGTTACTATGCGGACTCCGATGGTGACGGGTACGGCGATCCCGAAACCTTCTTGGATAGTTGTTCGAAGCCCGATGATTTTGTAACGGACAATACCGATTGCAATGACACCGACGTGTCTGCTTTTCCGGGTGGCATCGAGGTCTTGGACGGAGTGGATAACGACTGCAACGGTGTAATCGACGACTTGAAGGTCTATGACGCCGATATCCGCATCAATGGCGAAATCGGTGCCTCTGGTTTTGGGTACGTCCTTTCCGGTGGATCCGACATGACGGACGACGGTACCCCAGATCTGTTGATTGGCAGCAACTCAGCAAACTCCGCGGTCATCGTTTCAGGAGACTTGGCGGCGGGAGAGTACGACCATGATGAGTCGATTGTTCAAATCTTTGGAGTGGATTCAGGCTCCATGTTTGGTTCTGCCGTCACGATGTTGGATGACTTCAATGGCGACGGCCATCCAGATGTGGCCATTGCTGGTCCAGGCATTGGTGCGAATGGTGAACTTCCAGCGTGCTGTGGATTCTTGGCACTCCCATGAAAGGGAGGTGATCTGAGGATCACCGAACACAAAGGGATCTCCAGACTGGGGAGTGGGGGCATAAGAACCTGATTGACAGGCAAACCAAAACAAGAT
>PALY01000019.1 GCA_002707085.1 Deltaproteobacteria bacterium | reverse complement strand
CCAAATGGCCCAATTCGTAGATTGAATCGAATCGACAGCGCTGATGGGCACCATCGCGCTGTACCCACCGAATCGTAGTTTCAATTGATCACCATCAAATTCAACAAAGCTGTTTGATTCAATCGCCCCAAGGAGCAACAAGAAGGGGGTCCACGCCAAGTCTCGTCGAATCGTGAACCGAGTCATCATGGTGTCTTCTTCGTGGACGTTTTCCATGAGAAAATCCTAGGCTCATTGGGTGAAATACCCATAAATCAAAAGACCAATATAAACAGTATCAGCGCATTTACACACCAGATTAGGCGAGGTGATTGTGGACAATCAAGATTGACCTTCCCCTGCCACCTCTATAGGTCGCGACCATGACTCCATCTGACTATCGCATTGCCGCACTGTACCAGTTTGGTCACATTGAGGATGCTGTCCAGTATCAACGGCCCCTGAAGGATCTGTGTTTTGCCAACGAAGTCTGTGGAACACTGATCGTCGCCGAAGAAGGAATCAATGGGACCATCGCAGGGCCACACCAGGGAATAGAAAACGTCCTAAACTCAATTCGTGAAATTCCAGGCTTTGAAAGTCTGGAGATCAAAGAATCATGGTCGGACTCCCAACCATTCTTCCGAATCAAGGTTCATCACAAACCTGAAATTGTCACGATGGGCGTAGCCTCTGCGGATCCCAGGATTCAAGTTGGGACCTACATAGAACCGGACAGCTGGAATGAACTCATCTCGGAACCGGGAGTCGTGGTGATCGATACACGAAATCACTACGAGTCTCGTATTGGCACCTTTGAAGGGTCCGTCCTTCCTGAAACCGACAACTTTCGCCAGTTTCCTGATTGGGTCAAAGCCAATGAAGAGAAGCTTACACAGGCCACCAAAATTGCCATGTTCTGCACCGGAGGAATCCGCTGCGAACGCGCGAGCGCATACATGCTGGAACAAGGTTTTGGCGAGGTCTACCATCTACACGGCGGGATTCTGAAATACTTGGAGACCATCCCTGAAAACAACAGCAAGTGGGATGGGGAGTGCTTCGTTTTTGATCAGCGTGTCAGCGTCAAACACGGTTTGATCCAGGGTGACTACGATATTTGCTACGCATGTAGAGAACCCATCGACGATGCCGATAAAGCCCATCCAGCCTTTGTACCGGGCGTTTCCTGTCCTCTGTGTGTAGACAAAACCACTGAAGAACAAAAACAAGGCTACCGAGAGCGTCAAAAGCAACTCAAACTCGCCAAAGAACGCGATGAAATTCATATCGGTGGCTCACCGAAAGAGCAGAACTAAGTGGCGACACTCTTCTCATTTAGACGCTGCCCTTACGCCATTCGGGCGCGACTGGCCCTTGCCGCAAGCGGTGCTGAAATGGAGTTGGTGGAAGTCTCTCTCAAAGCCAAGCCAGAACGCATGCTGGAGCTATCTCCCAAAGGCACAGTCCCAGTCGTCGAACTCGATGATGGAACGGTGTTGGAAGAAAGTTTGGACATCATGCTTTGGACGCTGAGAAACAAGGACCCCCATCAATGGCTTGGCAGCAACGAAACAACGCTACAAGAAATGCTATCGGTCATCGAAACCAATGATGGAGACTTCAAACACCATCTTGATCGAACGAAATATGCGGTCCGATACGAAGGTGCAGACCCGGAGAAACACAGGAGTGAAGCCAACCAGTTTCTATCTGAATTGGCTGATCGCCTAAGCGTGAACGCATACTTGATTGGACCCAAGCCCGTGTTGCTGGATTGGGCCCTCCTTCCTTTCATTCGACAGTTCGCCAATATCGACAGAGTCCGATTCGACGCCACAACCGAACCTGTTCTACAACATTGGCTCGACCAAGGCCTAAACAGCGAACTTTTCCAAGCCGTGATGAAAAAAGGGTCGAAATGGGCCGGTCGATGACTCTTCGATAGAGAAATTCAGCCCAGCAAACGCCTTGAGAATTGGGCCGACATAAGACACCAAGAAGTCCCAGCAAACAGCATCACTTTAATTCCCTATATAAAGGCCAATAATGAGTCAATCGTGCCATATTAAGTGGCCATTTACCACTGAATAAATGCTGTACGTGACTCCAATTGCGAAGAACCGCCCTACGAAATCCAAATCCGTGGTACCATTCCCCGAATACTGATGTTTAATCGCGGTATATCAAGGAGTAAGAATGCAAAAATTATGGGTACTAATGGATGGACTACTCGCATCATTAAAAGGTCACTTAAGTGGTGAACGACTCGATGCGCTCAATGCCAAACTAAGTGACTTAGCGGACAAGGGACTCCCGGTCGCCATCGGGGTCTTGGTTCTTTCCGGAATCACGATGTCCGTCAAAATGGATGACAGTGAATGGGTCAGCAAAGGAATCGGTGCTGCAATTGGCGCAGTCATTCTTGGTTACCTTTCGCATCGCTTTTCTGAAGGTTGCCGTACCGCCGGTAATGGGGAGCGTTCCACACTGAGTCTGGGCGTTTACTTGGATGTGATCATTGTTGCGCTCTCCCTCGCCACCCTCGGCGCGGCTTTGGGTGGATTGAAGATGATGATCGATGGCGACTTTAGCCAGGCCGCTGCGACTTGGTCTGGGGGGTTCATCTGCCTGATTATTGCATGGACATTTAGCAACCCAGATCGACTGGGTGTTCACATCGACACAGGATCTGGAGCGTCCAACGACCTTCTGTCCTTGTACTCGATCACCTTGCGGGCAGTGCTACGAATCGCCCTACCGGTCTCATATTTTGTGGTGATCATTGCCACTGCCTCTACGGTTCTCTCTCTTCTTCTGGCCTTGGTATCAGACGGAATGGAAGGGTANCAATACTCAGCGGGTGTGGGTGCCGGAATCGGTACCATCTTGGCGGGTGTGGCAGCACCAGTCGGGGTGTACCTCACCTACGTCGTGCTTTCNTTTATGGTGGCTTTCGCAGAAAACGTTTTGTCTATCAAGGACGTGGCCCGAAATACGCGTTCTGAAGCACCAGCAACGGCTGCAGCAGCCGGAGCGACCCCAACCGATCCCGGAGAGTAAACTCCACAATCGTCACCCCCACCAAGGTTTCTTGGTGGGGGTGACTTGTGTCAGAACCATCAAGAACTGGAACTTGCAACCGACCAACTGAAACAAACGTGTCGTTCAAGTCCCTCTTCGTCGTTCTCCACACAAGCCATTTGCTCTATTGATTATCCAAATGAAAACGATTATCATTTTCATTTAAATCAATAGTCGGCTTGGGTAACACATTCATGGCACAGCCAATCGCTGCATATCTAAAGCAATGGCCTGTCGTGGTTGTACTTTTGGCCAGTCCTTTGGTGGCACACTCCACAGACGGTGATGACGGCGAAAGTAGCGATGCCGACACACCCACAAGTCATGGTGAAGAAATCATCGTCACCGCAACTCGAACCGACACCACAATGGCCGAAAGCGTCGTGGCCACAGAGGTCATCGGGCGCGAACAAATTGAGTTGTCTGGAGCGACAACCGCCGCCGATTTGTTCGAAACTCATCCCGGTATATCCATTGAGCAATCCTTTGCCGGCGTCGCGATACGCTTACAAGGACTCAACCCAGAACATGTACTGGTACTCATCGATGGTCAACGCGTCATTGGCAGAAAAGATGGAGCCATCGATCTGTCCAGATATCCAGTGGATTGGATCGAACGAATCGAGATCGTAAAAGGAGCCAGTTCGGTTCTGTATGGATCAGATGCAATGGGTGGTGTCATCAACATCATTTCGCGAAAACCCACAGGGCATTTTTCCAGCGATATATACGGCAGCTACGGAACACCGAAAGACATCGACGGTAGCGGTAGCATCAGCGTCCATCACGGCGCCATTGGTTCACGTGTACACGGTGGGTACCACACCTCCCCCGGATACGATCTGGACAAAACAAGCATCAGTACCGATGGCTCAGCTCGAACCATGTTTCATGCGGGCAACATCACGGAAATTGAGCTTACACCCGACTGGACACTCACGCCCCGTGTTTCATATCGCCAACAAGACTCACGAAACATCTCCGAAAGTGGTTCTGGAGCGGTTTTCGATGCACGAAACCTCAGCGAAGAAGTACAGGCGGCGCTCGGATCAGACACTTGGCTCACAGGAACATCAAGACTACGGGTAGCGGCATTTTCTACCTGGTATCGAGATCAGTTCGACAACAACCAACGGGATTCAGATGCGCTTGATTCATATCAAGACACTCAAGAAGTACTGAGCCAAGGCAGCATCCAATATGACCGCTCTATTGGCGATCACAATGCAGCCACCATGGGCGTGGACGTACTGAATGAAAACATGGAATCAGATAGGCTCGGTCCAGGCCAAGGAAAGCGAAACCGTATTGGCCTCTTTCTACAAAACGAATGGACGACGGCTTCTACAAAACCCTTGGTCGTATTGCCTGGTGTTCGATTCGATCTCGATTCGCAGTTTGGTTTCTACCCAACACCGCGGTTGGCCATACGGTATCAACCCATCGACACCCTTGCCCTGCGTGCAGGAATCGGCTGGGGATACCGCGCGCCCAGTTTCAAGGAACTGCTGCTCACCTTCGAAAACCCAAGCGCTGGGTACCGCGTAGAAGGCTCTCCTGACCTGAAACCCGAAACATCACAAAACATGCATATGAGCATGGAATGGACACCCACACACACACTGTGGACGTCCTTGTCGGTTTATCGCAACGACGTGCATGACCTCATTGACTTTGCAACCTTTGAAGATGATGTCGCTGGCGCTCCCATTCGCTACGCCTACGTCAATATTGAGGAAGCTGTCACCCAAGGGGGCGAGATTAACGCCTCGGTGGAGCCGGTGGACGATCTGCACTTGATTGCTGGATATTCATATACAGACGCCTTCGATGTTCAAACAGATCTGCCATTAGAAGGTCGCTCTGTACACCGACTAACGGGTCACATCAGCCATCGATTTCAACAATCTGGCACAGGCATCTCATTACGCGGCGCCTGGAACGGACCCCGACCGTTTTACCAAGACACAGACAATGATGGTGAAGAAGAGCGGTTCGACGCCGATCCTCACACAATCCTCCATGCGCGAGTGGCACAAGATCTGCGCTTTGGAAAGTTGCGGGTACGGCTGTTCGTCGGCGGAGAAAATCTGCTGGATGAAGGTGAACCCTATGCCCTTCCCATCCCCCCACGCAGCTACTTCGCCGGCCTGACCGGTCGGTTCCCTATGAATCAAACCACCCCGAGTAATCCCTCAAAAAGGTGACCTTATGAACAAGTATTTCATCACTCTTTGTTTCATCAATGCCATGGCTTGCGCCCCCGATATCGGCGGAGACAAAGGTTCAGGTGGCGACACAGGTTCAGGAATCGCCAGCGTCACAGATGAAGCTGGAACAGTCACAACCGTGATCGACGCCACAAGCGAAGAAGAATGGGTGTATCTCGACTTTGAGAGCGGAGAACTGGTCGCCATTACGGCTTCTCCAGAAACCAACTCGGAATGGGATCTGGGACTCCAACGTTTCAACCCGAAGATAAATGGTGGTGTCAGCGGTGGAGGCGGTATGGAGGTTGCGATCCTCCAGGGCGCAGACTTTGAATCCATCAATACAGCTCCAGAAACTGAGTACATTACAGACGCTGATGATGATGATGATGACGGGATCCCCGAATACGCAATGGAAGGTTGGTATGACTACGACCCCACCAACCACACCCTGAGTCCTGCCGACATCGTGTACGTGATCCGGACCGTTGAAGGCGGCTACGTCAAGCTGAAATTTGAAGACTATTATGATGATGCAGGCACATCAGGTTTCATACAATTCTCGTGGGGCTTTGTCGGGGCACCGGGCACCGGAGACGACTCGGATGCCGATGCCGATGCTGATGCCGATGCTGACGCAGACGCAGACGCAGACGCAGACGCCGATACAGACGCAGACGCTGATGCGGACAGCACTTTCAATTGTGCTGCAGGTGATGCACTGGCCACCACATCGTCGGACGGTGACACCTTCACAACCACACTAAATACGGCGTCGACAAGCGAATGGACATGTTTCTCTTTGCGAACGGGCACTCAAGTAGAATCTGATTGGGACATGGCGTGGCAACAATGGACCGTTGTACTTTCCGAAAATGTCTCTGCAGCCACCCTTCCGGGCGAGGACTTTGGGACTCTGACTTCAGCGCCCGCCGATGCAATCGTAGCTGGTGACACATCCTTATTGTCCAGCTGGTACGACTACGATCCCAGCACGCACATACTGACCCCCAAAGACCAAGTCTATGTGCTGAAAGACGCCNCTGACAATCACTGGAAACTCCAGTTTTTGACCTACTACGACGACACGGGTGACCTGCACTTCCCCACATTCCAGTGGGCTGCTGTTGAGTCACACCGGTAAAAAGCAACCCATCAAAAAAACCCACTCACGTGCAATGGGCGTCGCGACCCGTCGAGACCCCTTGAACGTGGATTTCACCATTACAACTTGGAGTACAACATGTGGATTTGGATTCTCTTTGGAACATTGTCCATGGCCAACCCTGAAAACACGAAAACTCAGACCGAAGTTTCGGAACAAAAAAAATCGGAAAAGAAGAGCGATTACGCACCAGAAAAGGATGCCAAGGGAGAAACCTATGTCTTTGGATGGATGGATTATCCAGAGCCTAGCTTGAAGCTCCGTGGCGGAACCACAAAAGGTATCCCCGTCACTCTTTCCACTGAGCCAAGCCAAGCATGGAAAGATCTCCAAGCAGAAGGCCTTAGCCCCAAAGAACAAGACCGGAGAGCCATCTTGGCTTTGACCGGAGAGTATCGCATCTCCTTTGATTTTCTGGAGGTAGAACTCTACGGACCCAGCACCAAACCCACCGCACCTTATCGGTCATGNGCCACCGAAAAAGTCTATGTATTGGAAGACACGGACANACAAATNTCTCTACAACACATCATCGTGATGTTCATTGAAAAAGAAGATGGAGAAACTGTGGGTCCAATGCTGGTCAAACACTGGCGACAAGATTGGCAATATGAACCATCCACCGCACTTGAATTCATCGGTGAACTACACTGGGAAACACGGAAACTATCGGAGACAGAACGCAAGGGTCAATGGCAACAAACCGTCTACCAAGTCGATGACAGCCCACGATATGCAATGCGAGGAGTGTGGGAACACAACAAGAGCTATTCCGCCTGGAATGGTGCTTCAGCTTGGCGCCCTTTGCCACGCCGTGAATACACATCACGATCAGACTACCAAACCTTGATTGGGACCAACAGACTGACGGTACATCCGCTGGGATGGGTACACAGCCAGGACAACATCAAAACAGTCCTATCGAGTCCAAAAACTATCGATGCAGACAACCCTGCGCTGGCAAGAGAGTTCGGATTGAATCGATATGATCGAATCGANGGCTTCGACTTTAGTGAAGCAGACACCTACTGGGAAAAGACCTCCGATTACTGGAGTTCCGTTCGGTCGACATGGTCAACACATCTCGGCCAGGCACCGATCGTGAAAGTGGATCAGTACTGTGATGAAGACCGCGTGTACTCCAAACTCTTCGGACTGGCTGGAGACATTCTAGAAGGCAAAAAAATGTCGGTGAAGAAACAACAGAAAAAGATTGAGAACATCATTGAATGTTCTGTGTCNGTCCCCGAATAGCCGTCAGTTGTATCGAAAACCGACCGCTTAGTGGTGGGACAAATGATCCATATTTTCAAGGGCTTTGCGATGCGCATGGCCCTTGTTCTTCCAATACGGTTTCGTCCTGAATTTCACATTTGGAGGACTCCGTTTTGCCAAAGCCAATTTCAAAGCCCGAACAGAGTTCGCCTCACCTGACAGCCAGACCATTCCACGGCCTTCTGGAAATTTGGTCTTAGAAAGCCACTTCAACAATGCCGCACCATGCTGTTGTTGCCGAATCGCGACATTAAGTGTCAACCCGAAGGCTTCTACGGCCTCCGAGTCCAACGCATCGACCTCAATGGCACCGACCACCTGAACCGTTTCAGGCAAATCTTCCAACAGCGCTGCGGCCAAACCAATGGCGGTTTCATCCCCCAAAAACATCGCCCAATCTGGGGTCTTTTTTGCGCTGGGCATACTTTTTACTGGGCGTTTGAATCGGGCTGACTGGCCAACGCAGACCGAGCTGGCCCATAGGCTTGCTGGACCATTTCCGTGAAGGAAAAAGACGACATCCATCCACCCCGCTTTGGTGTCCACTCTCGCAGGCGTGTAGCTCCGCATCTTGGTTCCAGCTTCAACCTTGATCTTCTGCCCTGGCTTCCAGTCGATTCCGACCAACGATGACCCAGCAAAACGAACACGACGAACTCTGGGTGCCAAGTCTTCGATCTCTGACACGGTGGCAGCAATCAAATCTCGTCGCTTCTTGGAAGAATGCATCACGGTCATATTTGAACTGCCCCCCACTTGATTATGATAATCATTTTCAACTAGGACAGCAAGATCACGCATGTGTCGCCGGTTGTGGAAAGACTCTGCAATCCCCTTGCGCTGACATTCTAGGCTGAGTTCTATGAGATACTCTGGCTCCAAAACGAGCTGTTTGTATGACCACCCATGACAATCCGTACGCCACAGCCTTAGACGGCTTGGTATTGAACGATCCGGTCCAAGCCTTCTTTGACTTCTGTCGAGAACGCGAGAACATTCGACGGCTACGAGAAAGCGGCGCAGCGGCTCCGTGGTCCAAAGACCCGGTTTTCCAGCAAGGCCGGTTTCTCAACATCTTTAGAGAAGATGATCGCGGGACAAAAGCATTGTTTCGGTTTGTTGAACCGGTCACCGACAACCTGGAAAACCTCGTTCAAGCCATTTTCTTCGCGCGCTGGTGCAATCGACAAAGCACATTGGATGCCATTTCTGTATCCATGCTCCAACAACCGGACGCGTTGAAGAAGACCCTTGAAGCATTGCCCATCCAACCGTGGAGCAATGTGGCCGCCTATCCAGTAGAACCGGTCCAATGGGATGGAAAACGGTACTCCCGATTCGATGCTGCAACCACACTGTTTGGACAGATCAAAACAGATCTGACTCAACTGATTGTCAGCGCCCAAGGTGATGTCATCAAGGCCACAGACGCCATCAACACACACTTCCGCATGAACAATGATTTCCCCATCTTTATGGCTGTCATGGATGTGGCATGGTTTCGCCCAGACATCATTGATCCAGCCAGCCATGTACCCACAGGTATCGGTGCCGTCGCTTATTTAGACCGCCTTCAGCACCATCTTGAACTTGAGTCTCATGAAGCCACATGCGACCGAATGATCGAACTACAACTTGAATACTGGCCGGATGCAAAACGTAGATTTCAACCGATCGATATCGAATACCTGTCCTGCGAATGTCGCAAATACTTTAGCTATGTGAACGGCACCAAAACATTCGATGGCAAAAACCGTTTCCAGCCAGGTGAATCAGCACAGCTTTATTTCGACGTCAGTGCAACACATGACCCAGAAGAGTCAGGGCCGGTCCATACGCAACTACACGTAATCGCTGGTGGCCCTTGTTCGGGCAAAACCACCCTCCTCAATGCCCTTAGACAAGAAGGTCACCGGGTTGAAGTCGAAACTGCAGAGAGGTTGTTGGAAGAAGGAATCAAAGCCGGACACACATCCGAAGCGCTCCGGTCCGAACCCCTCAAGTGGCAACAAAACGTCCTCCAACAAGATTACGAACTGTTCGAAGGACTCCCAACAAACGAGGTCATCTTCACCGATACATCGTTTATCGAAGATCTGATTTTTGCAGAACGAGCCGGCATCAAAATGGGTCCAAACATCGTTTCTTGGCTCGCAAAAAAACGATATAAAACGGTGTTTTTTCTCGACCCCATTGATGCCTATCAGCAAAGTGAAGTGAGAATCGAATCTCACCAAGTTGCACTACAAATCAGCGATATGGTTCGCAAACGATACCAAGAACACGGCTATCAGTTGGTCTGTGTACCCGCAGTATCCGTTGCAGAACGGCTGGCGTTTATCAAAAGCCATATGGACGCTACCGCATCAGACAACGGCCAAGCCCACATGCACCTGTGATTCACACGGTCTATGTGCCGAAGTGCCACGCGTAGTCAATGTAGGGAATCGGACCAAAGACCTCGGAGTCACTAAAAACGCTCAGTACACCCACATCCCATGAACTCTTGGGGTACCCCTTGTCCGTATAAAGGAAGGTTCCTCCACGCTCTGGTGACACACGGCGCCCAAGAATTCGAAAAACAATACTGTTGATCATCAAGTCAGGTCCGCTCACCGGCTCACCAGGTTCATTACCCGACAACACAACCCAGTTTTCAGTGACGAAGCCCACACGTTCTGAGAGCCGCTTGTGCGCGCTGATCACAATGGGAGTTGCGATCTCATCATTGAACATCTCTCCACCGATGACGCCTGAAGACAAGGTCACATGATCATCTGTGGTTCCAAAGGTCACGCTTCCAGCGCCAACTGCCGCCAACACGGCTCCATCAATGGGCATCGTAAATACCTCGCCTGCCACACCAACATGCACCTTGTCGCTCACCTTTCCAGCCACTTTCAGGCCACCGATTGCAAGAGCGGGTGGGAACGGCGTCAGGGTCCCGAACAACAGGGTGACATTGTCCGACACCCCGTAGGCCACAGAACTAAAAATCGCGTACCGCTGTNCAATATAGCCCTGCCCTTGTTCCATCGGAATCGATGACGGCGCGTACAAATACCTAGAGGCCGCCGGATTCGGGGTACTGAAACCACCGGGCGATGTGTACTTTGGGTACTTTAGAACATCCGGTTCTACGGCTTTCGACGCGGCACCAGCAACCGCGGTTTTCTTGTCCTCTGTCACCTGTTCAATCGACGCAATCTTGTCGCCTGCAACCACCACAGTTTCAGCACCTTCAGGTGTAAAAGAGAGTGGAGAACCGGCAGACCAAACCAACAGATCTGCCGCTGCTACCTGACCCTGTAAAACCACACCACTGGTCAAAGACAAACGAACATTGATTGCACTTGCCTGCGCCTTTGGTGGCGTTTCAGCCTCTGTTTCTTGAACCGTACCGTCTGCAGCATTTTGTGCATTTGGAGTCGCTTCATCTTGCGCAACGGCTGTAGCGGTCAAACCAAAGAGAAATAGGGTAGAAAACATGTTTATGCTCCATTTGGGCACCCCCTATAGCGTTGCCAAGCCTCAAGAAGCCGCAACCATCAGAAAATCTCAATAAAAATGTCTGCAACCCCCCCGCAGCACATGTTAAACCCCGGGTCCAAAATAAGGGGTAATGACATGGGTGAAATGACCTACCACGGCAAAGTCAAGCAAGTCTGGTCCACAGACGATCCAGACATCATCGAATTCCGGTACACCGATCAAATCTCGGTGTTCGACCAAATCATTCCAAGCTTGGTCCCGAGAAAAGGTGAGTCCTTAAATCGGACCTCTTGTCACTGGTTTTCTTTGGTCGAGAAAGAAAACATCTGTGATACCCACATCATTGAAATGAACGCACCCGATCGTGTACGAACTCGCCGCTTCGACATCATTCGCGAGCCGGGAGCCATTCCCCGTGATGCAGAAAACTTCTTTGTCCCCCTGGAAGTGATTTGCCGCCACTACCTCGCAGGATCCGGATGGCGTCGCTACAAGCGTGGCGATGTGGGTGCTGAGGAGTTTGGGTTCGCTCCAGGAACGGAGTTGAAAGAAGGCGTAAAGCTTCCCAAGCCCTACTTGGAAGTCTCCACAAAGTTTGAAAAATTCGACCGTCTATTGGACCGCAAAGAAGCACTCGAAATCTCCAACATCACCGAAGAAGAGTTCGATTCGATTCTCGATATCGTCGTCAAAATTGATGCCATTATCGAACGAGAAGCTGCAAAGGCAGGACTCATTCATGTAGACGGCAAAAAAGAGTTCGCACTCGGAGCNGGTCGCAAGCCCGTATTGGTCGACTCATTCGGCACCTTGGATGAAGATCGCTGGTGGGATGCAGAAGCCTATGCGAATGGTGAGATCGTACAGCTTTCCAAAGAGTTCGTGCGGGGTCACTACATCGAAACCGGTCACCACGACGACCTGTACGAAGCGAGAGAAAACGGTACGGAAGAACCTGCGATTCCAGCACTTCCCCAAACCGTGATCGACAAAACTGCCAAGCTGTACACGGACATGTTTGAGCGTCTGACAGGACAGTCGTTCTAATCAACGACTGAGTCTGTCATCCCTTCTGTTTGGCGTCTTGCCGAGCTTGAAATGCCGCCATCTGTTCGGGTGTGGCGGGTTGCTGATGCAGCCCTTTCCACTCCGAATACGGCATGCCATATACATGCTCACGGGCTTGGTCGTAATCAAACTCCACACCCAACTCATTCGCTGAAGACACCATCCATTTGCTCAAGCAATTGCGGCAAAAATCAGCAAGGATCATCAGGTCAATATTTTGGACCTCGGTGTTGTTTTGTAGATGAGAGATGAGGCGACGAAAAGAAGCGGCCTCTAGTTGTTCAATGGTTTGAGTATCAAGCGCCATGATGGATTCTCCTTTCTAAACTGGTTTTTAAATCTGTAATCGTTGTACGGGGTGCAGCCGAATCGCACTGAGGGGACCCTAAAGAGAACCCTTCCATAGACGTCTTACTCGCGGTCGAATAGCCACCACGCATTCCTCTCACCCTGGAAGATGGATGACTACTGATCTTGAGATCGCACGCTCTGTTCAAGGCCGCCCAATCGCTGACATTGGTGCTGAACTCGGACTTACTGCCGAACAACTGGCACCCTATGGCTACGACAAGGCCAAAATCCTTGTAGANCCGGTGGAGAACCCCAAAGGAAAACTCATTCTTGTATCCGCCATTACACCCACCCCCGCCGGAGAAGGAAAGACCACAACGTCTGTGGCCCTCGCCCAAGGGCTTGGGAAAATCGGAAAAAAAGGCTGTGTAGTCCTTCGTGAGCCCTCTTTAGGACCCTGTTTGGGAATGAAGGGTGGCGCGGCTGGCGGGGGCCACAGCCAAGTGATCCCAATGGAAGACATCAACCTTCACTTCACCGGTGACTTCCACGCTGTAACAACCGCTCACAACCTTCTTTCTGCCGCCGTCGACAACCACCTCCACTTCGGAAATGCACTCCAGCTCGAACCAAGAACCGTGATTTGGCGCCGGGTGATCGACATGAACGATCGTGCGCTCCGAAACATCATGGTCGGTCTCGGTGGCCGCACCATGGGTGTACCCAGAGAAACCGGATTCGACATCACAGCGGCCAGTGAAATCATGGCGATTCTATGTCTCGCAAGCGACCTCTCTGACCTGCAAGACAGACTCGGTAAAATCCTGATTGGACAACGAAAGAAAACGGGCGAAGGCATCTACGCAAAAGACTTGGGCGTCACCGGTGCCATGGCCATGATCCTAAAGGATGCCATCCGCCCCAACCTCGTTCAAACACTCGAGGGAACCCCCGCCATCATTCATGGTGGACCTTTTGCGAACATTGCCCAAGGTACCAACTCGGTGATTGCAACCAAAACCGCCATGACTCTGTCCGACTATGTGGTCACCGAAGCTGGGTTTGGGTTTGATCTGGGTGCTGAAAAGTTCCTCGACATCAAATGTGTTTCCGCAGGTTTACAACCCAGTGCTGTGGTGATTGTTGCGACCATTCGTGCATTAAAAGCCCACGGTGGTGTGGCTTTAGACGCCTTGAGCGAAGCGAATCCGCAGGCTGTACAACGTGGACTCGGAAATCTTGCTCGCCACCTTGATTCTGCCGCAGCCTTCGACCTACACCCGATTGTAGCCATCAATCACTTCGACCAAGACACCGACGCAGAAGTGGACGTCGTTCATGCATTCTGCACCGAACGTGGCGTCCCTTCCGTGCTTAATAAAGGATGGTCTGAAGGGGGTAATGGAGCAAAAGAGCTGGCCCAAAAGGTGGTTGAAGTCGTCGATAATGCACAGCCTGGTTTTACTCCCGTGTACGAATGGAATTCGCCGGTCAAACAAAAAGTCGAGCAAATCGCCACCAAGATCTACGGCGCGCAACAGGTACATTGGGACCGCCAAGCGGAACAAGATCTAAAACGAATCAAAAGACTCGACCTAGAAGGGCTGCCCGTCTGTATTGCAAAAACCCAATCGAGCTTGTCAGACGACCCCAAGGGTGGCGGTCTGCCAGGAAAGTACGACATCCACATTCGAAAAATCGAGATTAGTGCGGGTGCTGGTTTCTTGGTGCCAATTTGTGGCGACATGCTGCGGATGCCAGGTCTGCCGCGGGTTCCAGGCGCCACCCGAATGCNTTTGTCCGAAGATGGAGAAATCGTCGGTCTGGCCTAAAAGTTCTCCGCTTCCCTGCTGTGCAATAATACAAGAGGTAGACCGAGGACCCAATGGCCCCCAAAACGACCGACGACACACCACAACTTCCAACCAAAGTGGTCTCTGAAGGACTCCAAACCCAGCCGTATACGGCAGCGGCTGGAGGAATGGGGGCGGTCACGTCGGTATTTCGAGAAGCCAACCGACACACGGGATTATTGCGGTGCATCAAACTGCTCGGCAGCATCAACCAAAGCGATGGTTTTGACTGCCCAGGCTGTGCATGGCCCGATCCTCCCGCAGCCGAACGAACCGCATTTGAGTTCTGTGAAAATGGAGCCAAAGCGATCATTGCTGAAGGGACTCGAGAACGCGTAGGCCCTGACTTTTTCGAGCAGTGGTCTATTGACCAACTCCTTGAGCAATCCGATCACTGGCTGGAAGCCCAGGGGCGACTGACACACCCCATGGTGCGAAAGGCTGGAGCGACCCACTACACACCCATCGAATGGAGCGAAGCGTTTGACCTTATCGCCCGTGAACTCAACACGGTCGAGAGTCCCGACGAAGCCATTTTCTATACATCGGGCCGAACCAGCAATGAAGCGGCTTTTTTGTACCAAGCATTTGTACGAAATTTCGGTACAAACAACATGCCGGACTGCTCCAATATGTGCCACGAATCGAGTGGTCGTGGGTTGGGTGCAAGCATCGGCATTGGAAAAGGAACCGTCAGCCTTCAAGACTTTGATGAAGCGGAGGCCATCTTCGTCATCGGCCAAAACCCCGGGACGAATCACCCACGCATGCTGACCGCACTAGAGCGTGCAAAGGAACGAGGCAGCCGCATCGTCAGTGTGAATCCAATTCGGGAGCGCGGCCTTGAAGCGTTCGCTCATCCTCAAAAACCCATGGCCTTGCTTGGGCGCAGTACCACCATTTCGGATCTGTATCTCCAAGTTCGAATCAACGGAGACGTAGCATTCTTAAAGGGCATGATGAAAATCATCATGGACCGAGAAGAACAAGCACCTGGCACGATTCTCGATCACAGTTTTATCGACACCCATACGGCTGGGTTTGAAGATTTCAAAGCGGCGCTTACTCAAGTTCAATGGTCTGAAATCATCGAACAATCGGGCCTGACTCGGCCCGAGATCGAAGCAGCCGCAGACATTTATTGCCAAGCCAAATCCGCCATCGTGTGTTGGGCGATGGGGCTGACCCAACACAAAAATGGTGTAGGCAATATCCAAGAAGTCGTAAATCTCTTGTTGTTGCGCGGAAACATCGGTCGTCCTGGAGCCGGTGCATGCCCCGTTCGTGGGCACAGCAATGTCCAAGGTGATCGGACGATGGGTATCGTTGAACGACCCTCGGAAAGTTTCCTCGTCAACTTGGAGGCCAGCATGGGGTTCAAGGCGCCACGGAAACATGGCGTAGATACCGTAGAAGCCATTCATGCAATGAAAGAGAAACAAGCCAAGGTGTTCTTTGCCATGGGCGGAAACTTTGTCGCAGCCACACCGGACACCGCCTACACCGAAGCGGCGATACAAGAAACGGAACTGACCGTACAAGTCTCGACGAAACTGAATCGCTCACACCTGATCACAGGCAACCAAGCCCTTATTCTGCCTTGCTTGGGCAGAAGTGAAATCGACAATCAAGCCAGTGGTCCTCAATTCGTATCGTGTGAAAACTCCATGAGTGTCGTCACCCGCTCGCAAGGAAACAACGAACCTGCATCCCCCACGTTGATGAGTGAACCCGCCATTGTGGCCCATTTGGCGCACCACACCTTGGGAGAAACATCCCCCGTCGACTGGCTACATCTTGTTGAAGACTATGACCGGATCCGGGAGATCATCGCACAGACCATTCCAGGTTTTGAACACTACGCAGCGCGCATTCGTGATCGTGATGGGTTCGTGCTTCCCAACAGTGCCGGGTCGCGTGAATGGCGCACCCAATCGGGCCGTGCTGAATTCACAGTCCATCCCATCCCCCACATCGACTTGGCGGAAGGTCAATACCTGATGGCGACAGTACGAAGTCACGATCAGTACAACACCACCATTTATGGACTCGATGATCGATACCGTGGAATCTTCGGTGAACGCAGAGTGATCATGATGAACCCCGAAGACATTCAAGAAGCGGGTTTACAAGAAGGTCAGGTCGTGGATTTGACCAGTCACTTTGAAGACGGAGAACGACACGCTCCCCGCTTTGTGGTCGTGCAGCAAAACGTTCCCAGGAAATGTGTGTTCACCTACTTTCCAGAAGCCAACCCATTGGTACCCGCACGCAGTGTCGCGAAATTAAGCAACACGCCTACGAGTAAATCCGTTGTGATCTCAATGACCCCGGCATGACCGCACACTAGCCATCAAGTACCGGTCAGCCGACATTGCTACTTTTGCTGAGACCCAACAATCCGTTGGATTCGAGCCTGACCTTCCACCTGCGACAGCATCCGGAAAGTTGGCTCCTCTCCGGTATCGAAAGACCGAACACGGGCATCCAATGTTCCATCTTGAAGCTTGGCATAAAGACTGGCCCCCGGACATGCTGTAGCCGCCAAATCTCGATGAGCGCGAATCTTGTCCGAATCGACGGAATACGTTTTTGCACCCCAGGTCACCAACTCAACCAAACGATCCAAGGCTTTGGTGGATACTGGCTGCTTTTCGAAATTGCCTTCCAAGACAATCAGAAGATGGCCGCTGGGATCGTAGTTTGTAGCTGTGTCACCCACACATCCGATGTCGCGCCCTGCATATACGTTGCCTTCCAAATCAATGAAGAGATGGTAGGCCAAATCCGCCCAGCCTTTGTTGTCTTGGTGATACCGCTGGTAGCTCAGCAGTCGTTTTGGCGACTTCGTATTGTCGGTAGAATGCGTGGCTGTATGATGCACACTGATTGAAGAAATGGTGTGTGACACACAGTTTCCTGTAGAGGAACGAGCGCCCCATGCCGAGCGAGGAATCACCTCGATCGAAGTACCTGCATGGACTGCATCCCCCATGCACAGTGCCAACAAAGCACTACACCCGATCTGACTCCGTGTACTCACTTTATTTGTTCACGTTGCCCTGCACGGCCCAAAGTGACAGCGTACGACTTTTTGTTGACCTGGGACTTGACCTGGAAGAGTTGCTCTTCCACCAACATTCGATCCGAATACGAAAATGGTCCTACATAGACGAACCACATGCGTTTGTTCTTGGCAGAACCGTATCCACCCAGCCACGCCATATGGGCTGGAAAACCTTTCTGCCGAAGCTCGTCCACTTTTCGTTTCGATCCAGACTCACTTCCACCTGCACTGATCGAAATGGTCCAAAATGGACCCTCATTCTCTGAAATACCGAGGTCATACGAGGAACTAGAACGCCGGTTTGCCCACACATCGAGCGGTGAACGTTCACCATTTGGCAATAGAGACGGACCCACCGACCCGTAGCCCAAAATTTCACCCTCTTGCACATTCGGCAAGTTCATGAATGCATCGGTGATGTGAATCCACCCCTTGTGTCCTTCAGTACAATCAATCCCCAAATATTGCTGATTCACAAAGTCTGGCGACGCATTGGGCAGCGGTTTGAAGCTTCCTTTTTCGTCTCCATTGCTCGGACAATACCCTTCCGCAGATTGACCATTGATGACCAAACCGCACATCCCTTCAGCCATATAGAATTGTTCGATCACTTCGGTACCTTCCGGCACAGTCGCATCAAAGAACTCCACTTTTTTGAGGGTCATAAATCGGCGGACACCCCCCACCGTTTTGAAGTCCGCTTTAGAAATTTCCGACCACGGATTGTACAAACCAGGTTTGACCGTACACTTCAATGTAGGCTTTTTCTCGCAGATATTCGTCAGCGCATCCACGGTGATCGTTTTGTTGACCTGAACAATGGGTGTTGGGTACTCCCCGGACCACCCATCATATGCAAAGGTACCCGCAGGACAGCCCAGAAACTTTTGACTCTGGGGATTGGCGGCGCCATTCAGCTTGCCCACAAGCTCATCGGCCACATCGCCACAACCGACAAAAGAAATCATCAGCATGCTCAGACTTAACGTATTTCGAATCATTTCTACCCCTATCGGTCGATGACTTGGTTCGATTCCTCATCGGTATTCAAATGGTGCCACAAGTGTCAGGTGCAACCATAGGACAATGCGCATCTGAAGTGTGGTCACACGCCCCTCATCCATCACCGGATCGGATGAACAACGAACAGCAACCACAGCAAAAGGGGCGCATCAGGCTACCGTCACTCAGCCCACCACTTGGAGCATTGGAGATTCCCTCGACCCGATCATCCGATATTTGAAAGATGGCCAAATTCCGTCTACCGTTGCGGGTAGGAATGAACGACGATGAACAAGCGTGTGTAGTCGCCCACGCCAAACCATTAACGCTCTGATTTACTGGGTGTATCCCCATCCCGATCAGTCAGTGTAGAACCCAAAGGTACGATCATGGAACAGGTTGAAGGCTTTGTCGTTCTTCTTGATATTAGCGGCTACACACGATTTGTTCGGTCTCACAACCTTCGCCACATTCCCGTCCTCGGAACCCGTTTTCGTGTGACCAGTGAAGCCCATGCAGAAGAAGTGGTGACCGATCTGCTCGAAACGCTAATCAACGCAACCAGCGACCTTCTGCGCCCAGAAAAGCTGGAAGGCGATGCTGTTTTATTCACTGCCGTGCCCGAAAATCCGTCTGATTTTGCTCAACAACTGGTGACCAAACTTCAAACGATATTTGCTGTATTTCAAGACAGAATTCATCAAATTGCGTTCTGTTCCACATGTCTTTGCGACTGTTGTAGTCAAATGACACAGCTCAAGGTGAAAGCGATCGTTCACCATGGACCATTCCTCATCAAGAAAGTCGCTGGATTTAGAGAAATCGCAGGCCAGGAAATCATCCGCGCCCATCGTTTACTGAAAAACACCATCGATAGTGACCAATACCTATTGCTCACTGATTCCGTGAACACCTTGGCCAAAGCCAGTTCCATCATTCCCATCGAGTCTCACCAAGAAGAAGATCCTGACTTGGGGTCGACCACCGTGTGGGTTCATTACCCAGAATTAGACGAAATAGAGGAAAAAGCTCCCACCGAATCATACTTGAAGCGGTATTCGAAGATGCATGAGTTTTTTGATCAAGAACGCGACAGGGACGCCCTGATCCCTGCAGCCAAATAGCGCTTCTGGAATATTTTCTGTCGGTGATTTCTTGGCGTCTGAGAGATCTTCAATTATCATGGCGACAATGTACATCCGTATGACCAGCACCTGCGCCTGTTGTTGTTGTTGGACTCCCGTCCGTCTGCCGGTTGTGCCGTAGAAACACCTCTCTTTTCGAGGATTCATCGACCGCCCGGTTTACCGGGCGGTTTTTTTTGTGCTTGTTGCACGAGGAACCAAAACAATGTCCACTCTCCATATTCTCTACGAAAACGATGCCTGGCTTCCACCATTGGAAGAAGCATTAAACAAACTCGACATTCCGTACGTCCGACACTTTGTGGACGGAGGGACATTCGATCTGGGACAGACCCCCCCTGAAGGGATCTGGATCAATCGAATGAGTCCTTCTTCTCACACTCGTGGACATCAAGGAGGCGTTCAATACGTATCCGAACTGTTGGGTTGGCTTGAATCTCACGGTCGCCGCGTCATCAATGGAAGCCAAGCGTTTGCATTGGAGTTGTCGAAGGTCAAGCAAGATATCGCATTGCGTTCATTCGATATCTTGACCCCAAGAACCGTGGTGGTTGTCGGAAAAGAACGACTCAAACCATCGGCTCGCAACATGGAACTTCCATTCATCACAAAGCACAATCAGGGCGGTAAAGGCCTTGGTGTAAAGCTGTTTAGAACACTGGAAGACTTTGACGCATACATCGACGGACCCGACTTCATCGACGATCCTGGCGGCATTACATTGCTTCAGCAATACATTGAACCCGCCGAGCCATTCATTACTCGCGTGGAACTTGTAAACGACAAATTCGTAATGGCCATTCATTCCAGTACTGAAAGTGGTTTTGAATTGTGCCCAGCGGTCGAATGTGCCGAAGATGATGCGTTCTGCCCAGTCGGTGACTCTGGTAAGTTCAGCCAAGCCAAAGACCTGGATGAAGATGATCCACTGATCCATCGGTACATCGAACTCATGGCAGCACTTCGCATTGATGTTGCGGGAATCGAGTTTGTGACCGGAAAGGATGGTCACAGATACACATACGACATCAACGGTACGACCAACTACAACGCGACGGTTGAAGAACAAGCGGGCGTAAATGGCATGGACTTTATTGCTGCCCTTGCGGGTCGCTTGCTCCAGAAGACCAAGCTGGAGAACGCGGCAAAATAGTGGCACGCTTGCCCATGTAGGCCTGTTCCATCCGGTCCTACACAAAACCATCTGTCCGGACATCTTCTGATCATGAGGGTGTCCGGACTCATGGTTCTGCCATACAAAGCAGACCTGAATTCACAGTCGTATCAGAAGAGGATACAAATCCTAAAGAATGGGCGTTGCACTTGTATTCCACGGCCAATCAAAGGAACGAAATGAGAATTCCCATCCATCTGATCTTGATCGCATCGGCAATGACTGCGTGTGGGAAACACACAGCGTTGGAAACAGATGATGAAGATACCGCAATTGAAATTGACGCAGACGCAGACGCCGATGCAGACGCCGATGCCGATGCCGATGCCGATGCCGATGCCGATGCCGATGCCGATGCCGATGCAGACGCCGATGCA
>PALY01000018.1 GCA_002707085.1 Deltaproteobacteria bacterium | reverse complement strand
TGCAGCGACTGCGATGGCCCCCCAGGACCGAAGCAACCATGCCGCAGCAACTATATTCATGAAGTAAAGGACGAAAAATGGACTCGATGGACCATCCGTGATGAAAATCAGCGTCGTGACCAAGACTGTATCAAACAACAACTGAGACCAACGGAACCATTGGGTGTGCCCGTAACGGGGAATACCCACAGCACTGATGGCCATGACGAGAAAGAACACCGCAGCCAAATCAAAGAAAGACTCTCGGGTCAGTAGCGACCACGGCTCCACCAATACAAACAAGGCCACCGTACCAAAAAGCCCCGCAAAGAGGACCATTCGGAAAAAGATGTATCGAACAACCGATACATCACCTACTGGGCGACTTTTCGCCTCGCTCACGCCGCGCCGATGCTCGATGCCATAGAGAAAATCGGAAGATACATGGCGATAACGAGGCCACCAATAATCACACCAAGGAACACCATAATGAGGGGCTCCAGCATGCTGGTAAGGTTGTCTACAGCCTGATCAACCTCTTCCTCATAGAAATCAGCAACCTTGTTCAGCATGACATCAATGGCACCGGTGGCTTCACCAACGTGAATCATTTGGCAGACCATTTCAGGGAACACACCGGTCTCCGACAGGGGCTCGGAAATTGTTCGACCTTCAGCAATGCTGTCGCGAACAGTATTAACGGCATTCTCGATGACCTTGTTGCCTGCAGTTCGACCACAAATGTCGAGCGCTTCCAGGATCGGTACACCCGATGCAATCATGGTACCCAGCGTCCGACAAAAACGTGCCACAGCAACCTTGGTAAGCAAATCACCAAAGACTGGAGCCTTCAGCATCATTTTATCGATCACCAACTTGCCGGGCGGTGTTCGATAAAAATACCGGAAACCCATAAATATAACAGTCAGCGAAACCATGATGAACAGGAAATTCGCCTGCAACCATTTCGACATGTCAATGACGAACTGAGTCGGTGCCGGCAATGACGAACCGAATTCAGCGAACATCGTTTCAAACGTAGGAACAACCTTCAGCAACAGAACCGAGACAACCGCACCCGCAACCACGATCGTGACCAGCGGATACATCATCGCACCCTTGATTTGGCGTTTGAGTTTGTCCGCTTTCTCAAGATACAGCGCGAGTCTGTTCAAAATGGTGTCGAGAATACCACCGACTTCACCCGCCGCAACCATGTTCCGGTACAACTCATCAAATGTTTTCGGATACTTCCGAAGTGCATCCGCGAAGGTACTACCACTCTCTACAGTGTCCTTGATTGCAGAAAGCTCTTCTCTAAATGTTGGATTCGGGGCCTGCTTGGCTTGAATGTCCAAACACTGAACCAGCGGAAGACCACTATCGATCATGGTTGCAAACTGGCGAGTAAAAATAACCAAGTCCTTGATACCCACTTTGGGCTTCATGAACTCCGGGGTGGGGATATTGATTTCTGCATCAAGCAGACCCCCCTTCTTGGACACACTGGTCGCACTGATCTGCATCGACCGCAGACGACTCCGTGCAGCCTCAATGTTTTCCGCCTCTACCTCACCGCTGCGTGATTCACCGGAAGAGGTACGACCTTCGTAAGCAAATTTTGGCATTCTACGCCCTGTGTGACCTTCTTAAATCTTACTGCCAAGCGCCTGCTATAGCAAGCCTAGTCCGGAGCGGTGGCGCGAACCACCTCTTCCATNGACGTCATTCCTTCTTCCAATTTGGAAAGCGCGCTCATTCTCAAGGTCTTCATCCCTTGCCGAATNGCTTCGCGTTTCAACTCCAAAGTTGAAGCGCCGTTGAGGACAAANTCGCTGAGTTCATCCGTCATCACCATGATNTCATACACGGCGATACGACCCTTNTAGCCACTGTTGTTGCACGACCGGCAACCGGCCCCACGCATGACTTGGAAGCCNTCCACATTTTCTGGAGGTACACCCAAATCAATCAGAACCGCTTCNGGNACCTCAATGGGTTCTTTACAGTCCTGACATAGCTTACGAACCAAACGCTGGGCGCCNATCAAGTTGACAGAAGATGCGACCAANAACGGTTCGATACCCATGTTCAACATTCGACTGACCGATGANGGCGCNTCGTTTGTGTGCAGGGTGGAAAGCACCAAGTGACCCGTCAAAGCAGCCTTGACACCAATTTCAGCCGTTTCGAAATCTCGAATCTCACCAACCATGACGATGTCNGGGTCTTGCCGAAGGAAGGAACGAAGCGAAGAAGCAAAGTTCAAACCAATGTCATCGTGCATCTGCACTTGGTTGATNCCAAACAAGTTGTACTCGACCGGATCCTCAGCAGTACAGATATTGGTGGTGGTTTTGTTGAGTTCCGACAACGTNGAGTACAACGTNGTCGTTTTACCAGAACCCGTCGGTCCNGTAATCAAAATCATTCCATANGGTTTGTGAATCGCACCNTTGAAGTCTGCAAGTACTTTTTCTTCAAAACCAAGTTTGGTCATGTCCAACTGGAGGTTGGATTGGTCCAACAGTCGAAGAACNACCTTCTCTCCCCACAANACAGGCAAAATCGAAACACGAAAGTCCATGACTTTTCCGCGCCCCATCTTCATCTTGATGCGACCNTCTTGCGGAAGNCGCCTTTCTGCAATGTCGAGGTTCGACATNATCTTCAAACGCGAAGTAATCGCATCCTTAAGTTTCGTAGGAGGCTTCATGACNTCGTACAAAACACCATCGATTCGGTATCGAATTCGGACCTGTTTTTCGTACGGCTCCACGTGAATATCAGATGCNCCCTTACGGATTGCATCCAACAAAATCAGGTTGACCAGTTTAACAACAGGCGCATCACCCGCTGACTTTTGAAGGTCGAGAACATTAATGTCCTCTTCCATGTCCTCTTCAAATTCGAAGTCCTCGTCTTCCTCAACAAAGTCAATCATGACCTCGTCAAAGCTTACCGACGCTGTGTAGTACTTCTCGATTGCTTCCGAGATGGCCTGTTCCGAAGCCACAACCACATCNATCTTGAGGCCGGTAATGAACTTAATGTCATCTACCGCATAAATGTTCGATGGGTCCGCCATCGCCACGATCAACGTATTTCCAGTCCTGTTGACCGGAATTACCTGGTGCCGAGTNACCACCTCTTTTGGCAATACCTTCAGTACATCCTGATCAATATCAAAATCAGCAAGATTGATACTGGGTACGCTGTACTGCTTCGAAAGAAACGAAATCAATTCATTTTCTTCGATGTAGCCCAACTTGGTGAGTTCGTGCCCCAGCCTACCGCCGGATGACCGTTGAGAGGTCACAGCGTTTTTCAACTGCAAGGGTGTGATCAAGTTTTCTTTGACGAGTAGTTCGCCAATTCGATCGGAATCTGCCATTTCCTCGCATCTCCTGTGCGTTACCGCATGGCATGGTACCCCACATATACAAGTGACTGTTCATGAACGAATTTAAAACAACCAGCACNCANNCCTAACGTGTTGTTTTAAAAGTACTTTTTACAGNCCACTGTATTTTGAGACAATCTCCTTCATCACTTCACTTGTGCCACCGCCAATGGGCAAAAGTCGCATGTCTCGGTAGGTTCGGCAGATGTCGTACTCCTCAATGAACCCATATCCACCATGAAACTGCAGACAGTCATAGATGACTTTTTGGCAAACATCAGCGGCATACATCTTGGCCATTGACACCTCAAGGGTGGGATCTTCACCGCCAATCATCTTGTCGATCGAGTGGTAGGTAAGCATCTTTGCCGCCTTGATTGTGGTCAAATGCTCTGCGAATCGATGTCGCCATACCTGAAACTTGGTGATGGGACGGTTGAACGCCTTGCGCTCATTTCCATACCGAATGGCGTCCTCTACGGCGATCTCCATACCCGCTACAGCCATCAGTGAACCACAGATTCGTTCACCCTGAAAATTCTGCATGATGTGGATGAAGCCACCATTGTGGATGCCCAAAAGATTCTTTTTGGGTACGCGACAGTTATCAAAATGCAATTCACTGGAGTCGACGGAACGAGTACCAAGCTTGTCCAACTTCCGGCCCACTGAAAATCCGGGTGTATCTGTGGGGAAAAGAATCAAAGAGATTCCACCAAAACCCGGCTCACCCGTCCGTACAGCCAATGTAAGGAAGTCAGCAAATGAACCATTGGTGATGTATGTCTTTGCACCATTGATAATGAAATCATCACCATCTTCGACCGCTGTAGTCTCAATATTTGCCACATCCGATCCGGCACCAGGCTCTGTCACGGCAAGGGCAGCGATTTTCTCACCACGAACCACCGGTGCCAAAAATTCCAGTTTCTGCTCATGAGTACCAATCTCGCTAATGACCCCCGTCGCCATGTCCGTGTTGACCAAAATGGACATGATCACCCCTGCATTTCGCCCCCATGACAACGACTCCACAAATGCACAGTTTGCCCACCAGTCCAGGCCCATCCCGTCGTACTCAGGACTCACCTTGATTCCGAGCAGGCCAAGTTCAGCCATTTCTTGAAAGATTTCGCGAGCTGGCCACTCCCCTTTTTTATCCCACTCAAAACGGTGTGGGGCGAGACGCTCCTCGGCAAATTGACGCACAGTGCGTCGAATCATGTTGTGTTCATCCGTCCAGGGTGGAAAGCTCAGCGACATTGAAAATACTCCTCATTCAGAAATGTGATCCACGGCGGGGGGACTCCGCGGGTTTGACCCAGAAGGTGTATCACGAATGAATGACTATTCAGTCAATGAGCTGTAGCAACCACGCGTTGGCATCATCGTCAGCATCCGCACTCAATAGAGCATTCGCTTGATGCAAGCCCCCTGAGGCAAAGCTGGGGTGGCGTTCTAAGACAGCATTTTTTGTTGATTTCCAGGACCAACCGGGTCCATCAACAGGGATATTTCTTCTCTCTGGCCATGTTCCGCCCCGCGTCGTTGAAACCTCGACATTTGCACCCAGTCGAACCTGCCATTCCGACAACCTCGAATCGGAAAGGTTTCGCGACGCGTACCGAAGGGTCTTGATCCACTTATCGGGTCGGTGCTGCACCAGATTACGAACGTCTGTGAATGAAACAGACGGCCATGCCACCTCAGGTCGACGGACCTTTTCAGCAAGCCACTTCCATTCACCTTCCGTGACCCCTCCAATCAACGGAGCCACGGTATCGACCATGTGCCCCATGAGTTCCAGGGTGAGCGAAATGTCGTGTTCGATACGAACTTTGCTCGCGATTTTGCCGTATGCCAGCCTTCTGTCTTCCCATCCCACTTCATTCAGTTGTTCTGCACCCAAGCTATGGTCGACCACCAAAGCGCCGATACCATGACGAACAGCGTGCCCCAACGATGTGGAGTCCCGTAAACCATGTCTTTCCATCCACTGGTCCAAAGCAATACCAGGCGCCGGAACTCGCACCACAATTTGATCCACCTGGTCGGCCCTCAAACGCTTATCTGCAGCTTTGATGTGACGTTCCAAAACCTCGTTTACAGCATCATAGGTTGAGTGCCATACAACGGGACCGGGCCAGCGTGGAAACGCAATGGTTTCCGTAAGCCAAACCTCACCCAAACCTGTAAACGCATGTTTAAGTGGCAACCAACAGGATGTTTCCAGCACCCCACCGGGAGCTTCCAACATAGAAAGGGAGCTTCGAACACCCGCTGCAGCCTGTTGGTATGCCTCCACACCGGAAGCAACCGCCAAGGAAACAGCCGATGCCCGGCCGGCCCCAGCAACCACCGATCTCGGTAAAGGTCCCGCACCAGCCAACGCGAGCGCGATGGCGTGCGACATCTTCTCAGGTCCTATCTTTGCCATCTTTCCGGCAGCAACTGCAGCGGCAACGGCATGAACCCATCCCGCACACAATCCGTGGTTAGAACCCAGCAACAGCGACGCACCAATCCGGCCTGCCACTTCATTCGCAGCCACGGTCGCCACCAAAACATCCCCAACGGAATGCCCTTTGGCTTCAGCCCATGCCGCAGTAACGGCCCCAATACCTGTCACCCCACCCAACAGATGATCGGCTTGATCCGTCCACGCTATTCGTGCCGCATGAATCTGGACAGCCGACCTGACCGGAGCAGTGCCTCCCCCTACAAGAACGGCCCGCCCACGCTTTGCACTCATCTTCCGAAGCGACTTCCACGGGCCATCCGTTGGGACATGATGTATCAGGCCCGCGATATGCATATGTTGCAATCGAACCCGCTTGAATACCGACAACGGTATGTCTTCCGCATTCAACTGGCTGGCAAACTCTGCGAGTTCAGTAATCAAAGTATGCATTAGAAACTCACAGCCAATTGTACTCCTGAGGACCACAGTTTCCCGCCAATCGGGAACGCCGCACCATCCACCGGAGCTCCCGGCCGAATATTCCCTGATGCAGTAGGTTTCAACTCGCCGGATGCAAGTCGATGAGCGGTAAAGAACATATCCCACGAAACCGGTCCAGGTACCAAATCAAAGGGGTCTTGATGACTCACACCCATTCCGGTTGAAAACAGCATCCTATCCGCATCCAAAAAGGCTGTGCCCGATCCTTGAGACTGGAGTGGACTGGGGATCAAGCCCATGCCCGCCCGGATGACGGGTTGAATGCTGCCCGCCTCCCCTTGAACATCGATTTGAGGCAGGAAAATTTCGAACCCACCATGCACCGACCACGTATCCACGAACACTGCGTCATAGTCGTTGGCGTCATCCAGCAGATTCTCCTCCACTCCGATAAGTTGGCTTCGGATTTCTGACTCCGTCACATGTGCGACATTCACTTGCATTTCTGACCATCGACTGTGGTGAAGATCAACATACGCCATCGCCCACTCTTTGTGTTCGTAGCTCGCACCAAGACTCAATCGTTCGGGAACATAATGATCGAAAATACTGAGCTCTACGGGCATCAACAACGTGACATACATTGGCTCCAACTCTTCCATGTCATGGAACACACTGCCATTTAGCTGCAAATCAATACTGGCATCGACCGGAACCCCGCTGGAGCCTCTCCACGCCGCACCCAGGTACAGCCCGTTCAAAGTCGGAGCCAGTACTCCCGCATCCCAATGAAGACCCACTACGGGAATGAAACGGGGAACCAAATCTAAAGTCATCTCATGGATATCAACAGTGACGTAATCAATCAGATCTTCACCGGCGGGGTCCTCTTCATTCGCTGTACCAGCAGCGACATCCAAGGTGGCGTTGATGCGGTAGCGCGCCTGCGCAATCAACTCAGCAGAGACGCCGACGCTAATCCCTCGAAAAACCTCTGCACCCAGACCCACAGCAATTTCAAACCGCTGGTTGCGACTCCCGTACATGACCCATGTCGGCAATGCTGGCTCTGTGGTGTGCAGTCTTAAAAACTGGGATGTGGGTAAAAATGCATTGATACCCAAGCCCACCTTACTCCCGACATTACGGCTCATCGACAGTGTGACTGAATCTGAACTTGAGGACTGAGACTTTACCCTCAACGGATCGTCAGAGGAATTCAGTAAGCCATCTCGATTGGTATCCCAGTATACGTTGGGTCCCTCGGGGAAATCGCTCCGATACAAACCATAACCAATGACCGCTTCCGCCCACTCCAAGTCTTGAAGCAAGGCAGGATTCCGAAACACCGTCATTCCACCATCAGCAACAGATATACCGCCCTGGCNCCTGCCAATAGACTTCGCGCCAAAGCCATATACGTCCACGGGACCCGCCACTGATGTTCCGATCAGACCGAACAAAAGTGTCATCAGCATAAACTATGCGTACCCCAAAGCTGGTTCAGGGGTCAGCGCACGGCTTCGCAACGCATTGATCAATTCAAAAGCACCCGCAGCCGGAAGGGACTCGGCAATACACGCCAAAAAACCCGACATGTAGGCGGTAGCAATTCCCGAACCTCTAAAAGCACCGATTTCACCAAACTGCTGTTCGTATCCGTGGCCAAGAAATTTGTCGCTGAGATGCCCCCACTCATCGGGGTCAAATCGATCAGGCGAAAAATAAAAGAACCGATCAAGTCCACAATCAGGATGCGTGGCCACCCCTATCGTTTCGGGTAGGTCGGCCGGATATGCACGTTCTCCTCTCGGATGGGCTGCGGCCAAGACCACTGCGCCGGATTCGGCTGCCAGGGCACAGGTGTCACGCAACAATAAGGCCTTACCCATATTGGGTGTTCCCATAGACAAATTGATGATGCGAGCGCCGTTGCGAAATGCTGTCTCGATTCCAGCAGCCATCAAATCTGCAGACGTCCGAAGCTGAGCGTCCATGATTCGTATTGAAAGCAGATCCACACCTGGCGCCACCATAGAAACCGCGGCAGCCATTTCTGTGCCATGACCATTCAAGTCAGCGCTATCTGCACCGATCAAGGCGTGNCCTGTCGCACCCAAGGAAATGTTCCAGCCACGAATATTATGCCCCGCCAAACGCGGATCCATTTCATCAATTCCACTGCCAATCACTGCAACAGTGACGTTGGCACCAGTTCGCTCGCATCCGCGATAGCGCATTCTACTCCCAGCCGTTGAAGGACCACGGCAAATGTACAGCTACAAACCCAAAACGAGCAACTCTTATCCTTGATGACACCAAAAGCCGAACTCCGGAGTATGGTGCAAAGAGAGCCATGCCAAATCAGTCAACCAACTCAGCAAACATCCCCGATGCATGGGCAGTGGCCCGCGCACTTGCGCAATCCAACCACAAAGTCGACCTAAATGGCATTGTCGCACACACCAAAGGCTCCTCTACGTTGGCGCTTACTTTGGCGCTCGCCTCCATCACCATCTTGTCCGGCCTTATNTGGCCCCTGGGGTGCGCAGCCTGTATTTTGGTCTTGGTGATTTCCGCGATGGCCGATGTCGATGGTGGCCGGGGCTGGGTTCGAAGACTGCTCGTGAAAGACGTCAGCCACACTGTCATCGTATGGCCAAACGACGAAGATCCGTCTGAAACTACGGCATCAAAACCCACGCTTCTCATCACAGCGCCAATCGAAGAAAATGTCCGTAGCAAAGGAATTCCACTGCGCCTGCTCTTCTTCCCCTTCACCTTAAGCGTCGCAGGGTGTATCGCAGCCATTTCAAGCCCATGGGTGGGCACAGANCCCGCGACTGGGTTTGCACTTGCTGTTTCTAGCATGGCCATCCTGACATGGTCTCTTGCATGGGCAGGTCCTCGTCGCCCCTTGGGCAACCCGGCAAGGGAAACATGGCACGCCACTTTTAACAAACAGCACCAAACTGAAAAATTGCGTGTCGTATGGGCGCTNGTTGGTGGAGGTGCAGTCCACTTTGATGGGCTTGAAACCCTGTTACGAAACCACCCACACNGACTCAACCCCGACTTCACTCGAGTCCTATGCCTGCATCCCACAACAGTGGAACTCGCTGCAGTAGAAAGTGACGGACGGATTCAGGGACGAGCAGCCGATGCAAACCTGCTCGCCATCGCGCAATCAACGGGCTTCGCTGTGCGCAAGCACCTGACGGGCGCTTCCCAAGCGTACCGGTGCGGATTTAGGGCATTGGGCATCACGGTCACCAAAACAACCACGGAAGAGGCCTCTACAAAGGTTTCTGAACTCGTGATGAAAGCAGACAAAATGGCGAAGGAACCACAGTGGTAATTTGGCTGTTCAGTTTCCATGCTTTCGCGGGAACTCTCACCGGTACGGTTCGTGGCGCAGACGGAACACCCCTTGCCAATACCGAAGTGTTGGCCATCAACATGCGTCTTCAGGCCATACGCACAAATACCAGCGAAGATGGAAGGTTCTCTTTCCCCATGTTGCCGGAAGGTCGGTATCGTGTGTCAGCCATACCCGACAGTGATGACCCACACACACCCCGGTATTACCCCGACCATCTTCACTATTGTGATGGTGAAATCCTCACCGTTAGTTCAACACCCGTTCACGCCGATCTCACGCTGCCACTGGGCGACCAGATATGGGGCACAATCCTAGACTCTGACGCTACGCCGCTATCGGGTGTCAGGGTACGTGCGCACACCGAAAGCGGTGCCGGCACAAGAGAGTCTTGGACCGACTCGGAAGGCCTTTTCCACATCAAAGGGCTGGAACATAATGAGAATTGGCAACTCCAAGCCGCCGTAAGTGGGTGGCCGATTCAATGGTGGGGAGGGACGTACGAAAACGAGAGCGCATCCTGGGTTCCTTCCGCAGAAAACCCAACACTGCCCACTTGGACACTATTGGATGGAGTCATGGTTGAAGGCACAGTCCAGGGGCCTGAAGGTCCAGTCCATGAAGCGACAGTTCGTGGGTACGGTAGTGGCCAACTGGTTCAAACCTCTGGAGACACTTCAGGCCACTACTCCATCATCGGACTGCCCCCCGGAGACGTCCTGACGTGGGCCACAGCCGATGGCTTTGCCGACACTTACCTTCCAGACCACGATCGACCATCGGAAGTCGTAGAAGTACCCAATGAAGGCGACATCGCCTCCAACCTCGATATTGAAATGCCTTGGGAGGCAACGGTACAGATCTATCTTGAAGGCAATGCGCCTCGCACAGGCGGAGACCTTTCCGGCCTAACTGTCACCTTGTACAACGATACCCGTACCGTAGGCCGTGGAGATCAAACCAACGAACTCGGCGAAGTCATACTGGGTGGCCTTCATGGTGGAACCTATGAAGTATTCGTGTACGGCAGTGATGCGGGCCACCCAGACGACTGGCTTCGAAATGAAGCGGGTGAAGTACAGACCATCGTTGTCGAGGCAGAACAAGACAACGGTCCATACACATTTGAGCTGCCGCCAGCCAGCACCCTTGAAGGCCACATCGTCGATGACTACGGAATTCCAATTCCAGGATCAGCGGTTGTTCTCACAACACCAAAAAATGAATCCAACGAGGATGTGCCTGGAACCGTTCTCATCGCAACGGCCAACAAAGACGGCTACTTTTCACTTGTCGGCATACCCGACGGAAACTGGGACGCAAAGGTGCAGTTCGCCCCCTACTGCGAGACCGATCCGGGCTTTGTTCCTAGCTACTGGCGCGGAGAAGTCGACCCGTTGATGTCGACCCCCATCTACATCGACCAAAGTCATCCCGTCCAGAATATTCAATTTACGATGCCAAGAGATGACGACCACGACCAAATGGGAGATCGCTGGGAGCGCAGGTATCAGCTTGATCTAAACAAAAATGATGCATTCGAAGACCCCGACGACGACGGGCTGCCCAATTTGTACGAATACAGAATGCGCACAGATCCACACCAAGCCGAAGGCTATTGGGTGACAGAAACCTCATGTGGATGCGCAAGCACCCCAAATAGAAACAGTCTGTGGTGGCTGTTGATTGGACTGTTCGCGTTTAGCCGTCGCGACGCAACAAGGCCGCGTAAATCGGCTCTCCTCGAAGATTAAATTTCGACTGATAGTTGGTCACCAAATCATCGGACCATGGCGCTCCCACCTTGTCGATGTCATCGATAAAATCAACCAGCGAAATCGGTAAATCTGCACACGCGTCCACCACGCGCTCCAAGTTCGGACGATGATCGCTCTTCATGCGGATCTCACCTCCAGGCTTCAAGACTGATGCGGCCCACACGGCCAACTCCGTCCGCATTAGACGATGTTTTTCGCCACGGCGATGCTTCCACGGGTCGGGGAAGTTGATGTGAAGACCGTCCAATTCTCCGTCTACAAATAAGTCTTGAAGCTGCCATGCGTCGTACCGAGCAATCCGAGCATTTGTGGCTTCCGCGGCGTTGATTTTCTTGGCCACCAACACCACTCGTTTGAACCTAATTTCAATGCCCAACCAATTGAGGTCAGGGTGTCGCTTCGCCATGCCCGCAAGGTAGAACCCATTGCCTGGACCAATCTCAAGATGCAGCGGCTGATCTGGGTTCGGAAACGCTTGACCCCATTTACCCTTAAATCCAGGTGCTTCTTCAGCAACCACGACCGGCGGCACCATCTTCCGGTGCAACTTTAAATGTGGGTTGAGATCCGGCATGGAATATTCTTCCGGCTTTTTTCCCCGAAATTTATATTTTCTATTTTCAACCATCGTTGCCCTGCCCTTCTGAATTGGCTTTCCAGACACTACCGTCGGCATAAACCTCCTTTTTCCAAATTGGAACCGAGGCTTTCAGACTGTCAATTGAGAATCGGCTTGCTGCGTATGCTGTGTCTCGATGAGGAGCAGAAACAGCGATTACAACGCTCGCATCACCCACACCAACCACGCCCACCCGGTGCGCCATCGCTATCTGCACATCGGGCCACTGTTCGTGTGCAGCATTCAAAATCCTGGTCATTTCTGCTTCAGCCATACCGCCGTAAGCTTCGTACTCAAGGTGAACCACACCACGACCATCATGATGATTGCGCGTGACCCCTTCAAAAACAATGACGGCCCCGGCTTCATCCCTTCGCACCCAGTCGACCAAAGGTTGTACCTTCAATTTTTCATCGGTCAAAACAACCATCACCCACCCCCAAGCGGTGGGATGAATCCAATCTCATCCCCTTCACGCAGCAGGTGATCAGACTTCACGTATTGTTGGTTCACCGCGTACATCACAGGCAATACGCCCAATTCGGTTGGAGGGAAAAGAGATAGATATAGCTCACCAACAGTGATTCCCTGCTCCACGTTAATGGAGCTATGTCCCCTGCCTGCGCGCTCACGAAGCACTGCAAAATAGCGTACATGCACTTGCATGCGAGCCGAATAACCTCATCCCGCATACAATTCAGACATGTACTCATGGGTCGTCATCATCGCCATGGCTTGTTCGCCACCGGAACCCGTCCTCAGCGGGATCCCTGAAAGCCCGATCCTGAAGGCAGCACCTTCTGTAGAAAAGAAGCAGCCGAAAACGCCAGCCCCTTATGTCAAACCTGCGGACGTGTATGTGGATGCGCGTCATTTTGGAGGCAAACGGTTTGAAACCGTCCGAGATCAACTCATCGACCAAATGGGACAACGACAAGGGCACCGATTCCTTAGCGCAAGCCAAGGAAAGGAAATCCAATATATCCGTGGTCGCATCCGCATAAAAGATGAGGTCATCTACATGATTCAGATCGATCTCCCCAGAGCCATGCTGCGCCGCGAAGCACTACAAAGCGCCGGGTTTCCCGCATACACAGGCGGAGCCATTCGATTCTCTGGAGAGTACCGGATCAACAACCAGTAGGATTTTCGTCGAATCCGCATGAAACGGGAATACCGAGATGCTGAAATGGTCAATCAAATCGAAGCCTGGCGCTGGAACCCGCGCGAACGTTGACGTTGCGTTTGATTTACATCAATTTATACCTTGTGCCTAAGCCCACCTAAGGTCCGGACGATACCCACACGGATACCCATGAAGTCATTTGTACCAACATCGATTGCGACGCTTCTATGTGTGTTGGCAGGCTGTGTAGAGTTCCAAATCGATGATGAGGACGCTCAATTAGAAGACCCCACCATTATCGAAGAAATATTTCAGCAATCACCTACGCCAAAAGTCGATGTACTTTGGGTGGTGGACAACACAGGCTCCATGGTTCAAGAACATCAAATGTTGGCGGACGGGATGCATCGTTTCGTGGCCGCATTGAACCATCAAAACATCAACTGGCATGCGGGTATCGTGACCACGGATGTATTGGACGATGATGCGGGGGTTCTTCAGGGTACGCCTTGGGTCGTGACATCCAGTAGCGAACATGCAGTCGATGAACTCCAAGATGCCGCACACGTCGGTTTGTTGGGGCATCAACCCGAAGCCGGACTGGCAGCTGCCATCATTGCCCTAAGTCCGGAACTAAGTGAAATAAATCGCGGATTTCGCAGGGATGATGCCGCCTTGCATATCGTCGTCTTCTCGGATTCAGACGACAATAGCGAAGCGGTTCTTGGGACAAATGCAACCGAACGCTTCCTTGAGTTTCTCGAGGAGCAAACCGCCATTACAGGCCAAAGCACATCGTTTTCTGCGGTAGTCGGCCCATCACCTCATGGGTGTGTGGGACAAGGAGGCACAGCCCTACCCGGAACTACATACATCGATGTTGTCGACCAATCAGGAGGAACACAAGGAAACATCTGCAATGCTGATTTTGAGTCCGTAATGACTGTCTTGGCAAACCAAAGCGTCGAATGGAAAACTCTGTTTCCCCTACAAGCGGAACCCAGTGAAGAAACCATCCGTGTCCAGGTCAATGAACAACGGATTGACTCGGGGTGGACCCTGCAACTCAACCCTCCAGCAATCGAGTTCGATGCACCCCCCGATCCTGACGCCGAGATTCTTGTGCGATACGAAGTGGCACGTCAATGATCTGGCTCGTCATGCTCAGCAATGCATTGGCCCTTGATGTCGTAACGTGGGACTTTGAATCAGATCANAGCGGATTCACTACCGATGGGATTCAATGGGAATGGGGTGGCATTAAAGGGGCCGCACTGACGGAAGCGACCGGTGAACGTTGCTGGGCAACACAAATCACAGGTCATTATCTCAATGACGCAACCGGCCACTTGTTCTTTCCGTCGATTGATCTTCGAATCACAGAGCGTCCTGTTCTTCTTTTACACCACTGGTTCGATATCGATCCCACTGGCGTGGGAGATCACGGAAGATTGGAAGCGTATACAGATGGAACGTGGAGCCCAGTCGCTCCAATTTATGGATACGCAGAAGGTGACTCCTTTTCCCACAGCAGTGGTGGCTGGAAAACGGATTATTTCGACCTCAGTGGCGTCGACCTTACCGACCATCTTCGCATCGCGTTTGAAGCGGATGAATCTGTGTCCCGGTGGGGTTGGCTGATTGACCACATCAGNATTCAGTCCGGTGATCCCGTCCCACCATTGGTCACCGACGTCANCCTCTTGGATGACACCACGGACGTAGAAACTTGGCACCAGATATCGGCCCAAATCATCGATGATCTTGGTGTCTCACAGGCCGAAGTGTTTTGGACTTTGAACGGCGGTGAAACGCAGTCAGACACCCTCACAAGGGAAGATAACGACTGGTACACAACGACAATCCCAAATCAACCGCCCGATAGTGTCGTCGAGTGGTGGATAGTGGCCTCTGATGACACCAACACCACAAGATGGCCCGAAGACACCAACGAATCCTTCCGTATATTTCTCCCTCCACCCACCAATCTTCAAGCACCAAACGCTCTGTCGGAAGGGCGCGTATCCGCATCCTCAACTCGGATCACATGGTCTCCACCTGCAGAGGTTTACCCCATCGTGGGCTACGACCTGTACATCGACGAAACGCCCATCCTAAGCACATCTGCCACCGATGTTGAAGTGGCGCTCTTGAGTGGAGAAGTCGAGGTCCGCGTCCAGGCCACATTCGATACCGAAGACGGCGTATTCGCTGGGGATCTGTCTACCCCCCTACCCCTTCATGTTTTGATGCCGGTTGTACACTCTATCAATCCCATGGAAGGTTGGCCCGGAGATCGTGTTCGGATGAACATCACGGGTGAAAACCTTCTCTTGGAAGAGTCGGATACAGTCATAAGGCTTGGAGAAGGCATCACGATTGAATCAATCGAAATCATCGATGCAAACCATGCCCAAGCGTTGATGCAAATCGATGATGATGCAACGATTGGTGAACGAGAAATCGAGGTCTACCGCGGTGACATAGCCATTGATGTTGAACCCGTATTTGAAGTGCTTTCGGATGGCATCAGACCTCAGGTTTCTGGCGTACACCCCGGTACAGTGCAACAAGGCATACGAGCCACCGTACATATTGACCTTTCTATCGACATATGGAACGACAATGAACCACCACTCGTTGACTTTGGAGAAGGGATTTATACCGAAGATGTAAACCGACGAGGTGATGGGCTTGATGTTTCAATTTCTGTAGCAAGCGATGCCCCATTGGGCGCCCACCCAATCGAAGTCGACACAGGCACACGGTTGATCCACGGGGTTCAACTGATTGTAAAAGACGATACGAAGCCAACAAGCACAAATTGCTCTACGACACAGCCCAAAGGGGGACGCTGGTGTTTTCTTGTGTCCATGCTGTTGGCCACCTTTAGACGCGCCCGCCGAAGCGAAGGTCAAGGACCATACGAATACAACGAGACCAAGCAGAACATTCAATAAATGCACATCCTAAATATGCACTTGTGTGTAGGACCGCTTAAATCGTTTCCCCCAAAATCATCCAAATTAGGAGTTCACAATGAGCCTTGTGGGACAACCAGCACCTACGTTCACTCTAAAAAACACAGCCAAGGAAGACGTCAGCTTGAGCGATTTTCGGGGTCAAAAAGTGGTACTCGCTTTTTACCCTGCCGCATTCACAGGTGTCTGCACCAAAGAAATGTGTGCCTTCAGAGATGCGCTTGCCAGCTTCAATGACGTAAACGCTACTGTGTTCGGAATTAGTGTAGACAACCCGTTCACCAATGGTGAATTCGCGACCAAAAATGGAATTACTTTCCCACTGTTGAGTGATTACTCCCGCAAGACAGTAGAGGCTTATGGAATCGCATTTGCCAACTTCGCTGGTCTCGAAGGCTACACGTCAGCAAATCGTGCAGTGTTCGTCCTCGATGAAGACGGAAATGTGACCTACGAATGGATCGCACCAACCCTGGGAACAGAGCCAAACTACGATGAAGTAAAGGCAGCCGCTTCCTAAGAATTGAGTTCCACATAAGAATGCCCGTTCCTCACCTCAGGAACGGGCATTTTTTTGTGTGTGGCCCTCATGTTGTTGAGACTTGATTCCGATCTCTGTCAAAGCAACCTGCCAGGAGTCTGCTGTGAGTGCTCTCGCTTTTCGTATTGTCCAATCGCATACACCCCAAAACACTCAACAACCAAAAACGGTTGAAGAGCGATTGCGGGACCACATAGAGGACCAAGAGCATGAACTGCGTCGCCTTCGGCAAGCTGCACTGCGTGATCCCCTGACGGGAGGCGCCAACATGCGGTGTTTGGCAATCGCGTGGGACTGGCTCGAAAACGAAGACCCTGTTTCTGTACTTTCAATCAACATCGATGGATTCCACAAGGTGAACGATGCCTTGGGAAGGACTTGCGGCGATGCGCTACTCACGGCCGTGCAAACCGCTTTGGAACGAGCGTTGCGGTGGGACGATGTCGTGGCACGCGAGGGTTCGGATCGTTTTGTAGCGTTGCTTCCTTTGGCCATCCAAGAAGACGCAGTCGCNGTGGCGGAGCGCTTACGAGAGTCCGTTGAGAAAATGTGTTTTGAAGTTGAACAAGGTCGATTCCAACTGACAGTTCGAATCGGCTGTGCTTCTCGGAATGGAAGAGAAGAACTGAACGCCATCCTTGGTAGAGCTGATTCCGCCTGCAGACAAGCCAGAAGGGGTGGCGGCAACGTCGTAACAAAATCCTAAATTGCCCATTATAGTACAGGCTGGCTCCCCTTAAACGTTGGGATCGCCAGTTTGGAGTACTGCTCAATGGCGCATCCCGATTTCGACACAGTGCTGAGCCTTCACGGACTCCAACCGCTCCTTCGGCGTTCNCCCACCACACTCCAAATTAATGTTGGGAAACGATGCAATCAGGCATGNAAACACTGCCACGTAGATGCCGGCCCGCTCCGAACCGAAACAATGTCATCAGAGACTGTGGAACGCATCATATGGCTACTGCAACAAAGCCCTGAAGTTCATACGTTGGACATCACAGGAGGAGCGCCAGAACTCAACGCTAATTTCCGAACACTGGTTCAAGAAGCACGTGCTTTAGATCTGCATGTCATGGATAGATGCAATCTGACCGTACTCCACCTACCGGAACAGCAGGACACNGCAGAATTCTTGGCAAAAAACCAAGTTGAGATCGTGGCCTCACTCCCCTGCTATGGGCCAAAAAATGTAGACGCCCAAAGAGGCAGCAGAGTCTTTGAACAAAGCATTCAGGCATTACAGCACCTCAATGGATTGGGATACGGATCTTCAGAAACAAAGCTTCGNCTGAACCTTGTATACAANCCNCTTGGACCTCACCTACCACCGGACCAAACCCAGNTGGANGCAGACTACCGAACGCGCCTTTCGGAAGACTTTGGCGTTCAGTTCAACCAGCTGTACACGATCACCAACATGCCCATTCACCGGTTCGCCAGAGACCTTGAACGACAAGGGCTGTGGCAGGAATACATGTCTCTGCTCATCGCGAACTTCAACCCAGGCGCTGCTTCAACTGTGATGTGTCGTGACCTTGTCAGCGTGTCATGGAAGGGTGAACTCTTTGATTGTGATTTCAACCAAATGCTCGAAATCACCACACCCTCTTCTTGTCTCAACATATGGGACATCGAGTCTCTTGCGGTTCTAAACCAGGCCCCCATCTCAACGGCTTCCCATTGTTTTGGATGCACCGCAGGAGCAGGTTCTAGCTGTGGTGGCGCCCTTCAATGAAACTCGAAAATTGCCGTTCATGTAAACGACTCGTCACACACTTGAAGACGGTACGCCGTAAACATCCAGACTGGCACAACCGTCCCGTTCCTGGAATCGGTCCAAGCGAATCAAGGTTGCTGATTCTGGGTCTGGCTCCCGGTATGAATGGGGCCAATCGCACGGGAAAACCATTTTTTGGAGACAAGTCGAGTGAGTGGCTACAAAGCCGACTTAAAGAAACGGGCTGCATGGACCCCGACACCGACACCCTCACCGTCCGAATATCCAATGCCGTCAAATGTCTGNCTCCAGGCAACAAGCCAACAGGCAAGGAAATCCGGCAATGCTCAAATCGGTGGTTGGTCAAAGAACTTGAAACATCGAGTGTCGTATTGGCATTGGGAAGGGTCGCTCATGATGCCGTGCTTCGAACATTGGGGCAGACATTAAACGCTTTCCCTTTTGCCCAAGGTGCCATCCATGACTTGGAAACACTGCACTTGGTAGACAGTTACCACCCATCCCCGCTCAACACTCAAACAGGTAGATTGTCACCCAAACAGTTCAACAACGCATTGACTTCAGCAATCAATACCGTTTCATCCGTTGATGTTTTGGGTGGAACTGAGTAAAAAGACCGCGCATTAACCAAACTGGAGTTCATCATGCTTGAGACAGCCCTTCAAATACTTAATCAAAAGTATCCTTCCACTTCTGCCGAAGCGCATTGCGACGGGCCATGCGGAGTGTACGACCCAGCATCTGCCCGGATTGCTGCTGAAGCTGCTGTATCAATGACAAAGAAAATCGTTGGAATGGAACCACCTGCGGCCTCCGACGCTGCAGCATGGGCTGCCTATCTCAACACCTTGAGCCGCTACGTCAGCATCAAAGAAGAGCAGGCACATCTCGCAAAAGAAGAACTTCTTGTTCTTTGGACTGACTACTTCAAGCCACCCCACCTTGAAGCATATCCAGAGCTTCACAACACCTTTTGGAAAGCCGCCAAACTTTGCAGCGCTGTAAAGGTCGAAGTGAGCGTGACTCATGCAGAAGAATTGATGGATGCCATCGAGGAAATCCACAACATCTTCTGGGCCACTAAGAACCGTGAAGTCACCTACTACACCGCTTCCTAGAATCCCATGACAGATGAGCAGGCGACCNAGGAAAACCGGTCGCCTGTTTCGTTTGTGGACCTGAAAGAAACGCTGCTATGGATCCTCAGATTTCGGATCCGACGCAATGTGAATGGTCGCAGCATGGAACCCACACTGGACGATGGCGATCAGGTCTTTGTCCGGACATGTCAGACAGCATCTGTTGGAGACATCGTTCTGTGTCGCCATCCATATCGAACCGACACTGAACTTATCAAACGCGTTCGTTCCATCGGTGACGAAGGCTTGGTGCTGGTTGGAGATAATCCAGTCAACAGCACCGACTCATCGTCCTTTGGTGACGTCCCGTGGGTTCATCTGATTGGCATCGTTACCGCAAGGATACGAAAGCCCTAAAAAGGCCAGCCCATGACGGACCAATAAACACCAACTGCCACGGACAGCAGGCCGGCTCCAATCATCAATCGCGGAACAAAACGAGGCCCACCACGGGTACTCACAAACCCAACGATACCGCCAAAAGTGGCCATCGAAGCAACGGCACCAAACAGGTACGACAAAATATAAACCGATGCTTCAGAAGGCGGCAAAGCCAACGCCGGTATGACACCAAAAAGGTGACCAACACCAGCAGCCCCATGCAAAAAACCCACTGCAAGTGCAGCGTGGGCATGCCGATGGGCATCTTCAGAATGCGCCGCTTCTCCACTATGGGAATGGACGTGTACGTGCGTACCATCTTCATGGCTGTGACCATGAGAATGAATGGTCAGCATCGAAGCTCGCCGAAAGGCCCATGCACCCACTGCAATCAATACCAAACCAACGATGAACTCAGACCATTGGCTAATGGTCTGAACGTCAACGACCTGCCGAGCGCCAATACCAAGACCACCGACAACGCAAACCCCCAGCCCGTGTCCCAGACCCCACACTGCCCCTGTTTGAATCGCTCGCCACCGATTGTGAACTGCAATGGGCAACAAAGCCGCGAGGTGATCGGGGCCTGATACTACATGTACACACCCCGCCAACAATCCAGAAACAGCGCCAATCATGGTTTAAAGTTCACCCAAAAAAGTGGCCAGAGAGGATTTGAGACACTCGTTCTGCGGTATCCAAGTGCCCTTCTTGACGCGCGTTCTCTGCCATGGTCTTGAGTCGTTCGGAATCGCCCAAAAGTACCCCGATCTGTGCGACCGTATCCGCCATATCGAGGTCCTTTTCAATGACCACCACCGCGGCGCCCACATCTTCAAGACCACGGGCATTCCCTTCTTGGTGATTGTCCGTGACATTCGGCGATGGAACAAGCACCGAAGCCTTCCCAGCAGCCGTCAATTCCGCCAAGGTCGACGAACCCGCACGACACACCACCAAATCGGCAGCAGCATAGGCATCTTGCATCCGGTTTTCGTAATCCACCAGTACGACACCAGCAGGAAGAGGCAGCAATTGTTTCTCGATGTCTGCGTGGTATTTGGGGCCCGTCACATGAATAATTTGGTATCCACGTTCTTCATTTCGGGCGCAGGCCATTGCGATCTCATTAATTGTGGCAGCACCAAGCGAGCCGCCCACAACCAACATCGTGGGTACAGAAGCATCGATTCCGTACCGTTGGGCCGCCTCATCTCGAACTCCCGTCAATACCCGGGGGTTTACCGGGCAACCGACCGTTTCACATGGGGCATTTCCAGGAAGACGTTCTTCAGTCTGCGCGTAGGTCAGCAAGACCAAATCGGCCACACGAGCGCACAGACGGTTTGCCAAGCCCGGAGTCACGTTCGCTTCGTGAACAGCCCGTGGAATGCCCAACGTCCAAGCAGCCAAAACAGGAGGCGCAGAAATATATCCGCCCACTCCCAAGACGAAATCCGCATTCATCTTTTTCAACGCTCGGCGCGAAAATAAAATTGCACGAAACAAACCCCAAGCAAATTTGAACTTGGAAAGAATGCCTCCCCTCGGGTACTGCACTGCGGGGATGGGGATAAAGTCAATCCCCCGCTCTGGAACCACCCGGCCCTCTAAACGTCCGGCGTCTCCCATGTATTTAATCTGGTGACCCTGCTCTATAAGGGCATCACCCATGGCCAAAGCCGGATATACATGACCCCCGGTTCCACCTCCAGCAAGTACTACAGTCTTCGACATTCATGAACTCCATTGCCGCGTTACGCACGTATCACGGTGACGGTCCCTTCCTGAAACGATATTCTGGAGTGAAATGGGTTCTTCCCGTGTTGAGGCTAAGATGAAGAGCTACAGTCGAAGTTTATTTCTATGGGTTTTTATTGCTCTCGTGGTGATGTTGATTTTCACCATGGTGGGTCAAGACGCCGCACGAAAGCAGCAAGAACTAACATTTCCTCAGGTGATCCAGCACGCCACGCAACACCAGATCAAGGAAATCACAGTCAAAGGTCAAGACCTTTACGGAACGCTTGAAAACGGGACTACGTTTCGTGCGATCGGACCACAGGACTCCGATTACTTACTCGACCAACTGGCCGATAACGACATCGTACCCAACTACGAAAAAGAACCTGAAGGTGGAATGATGACAGTCCTGACGACGGCATTGCCGCTCGTACTGATCTTCATCCTTTTCCTTTTGTTCATGAGACAGCTTCAATCCGGTGGCGGAAAAGCGATGAGCTTTGGTAAATCCCGAGCCAAAATGTTGAGTGAATCGACAAGAAAGGTCACCTTCGACGATGTTGCTGGCTGTGATGAAGCCAAAGAAGAATTGAANGAAATTATTCAATTCCTGCGGGAACCAAGAAAGTTCACACGCCTAGGCGGCCGTATACCCAAAGGTGTACTGCTGATGGGACCTCCAGGGACCGGAAAAACACTCCTCGCCAGAGCGGTCGCGGGTGAAGCTGCAGTCCCCTTCTTTTCGATCTCTGGATCGGATTTCGTCGAAATGTTCGTCGGTGTTGGGGCGAGTCGAGTCCGTGACTTGTTTGAGCAAGGAAAGAAGCAGGCACCATGCATTATCTTTGTGGATGAAATCGATGCTGTAGGTCGGCACCGTGGTGCAGGCATGGGCGGCGGTCACGATGAACGGGAGCAAACCCTGAATGCCCTCCTTGTCGAAATGGACGGCTTTGAATCCAACGAGGGTGTGATCCTCATGGCGGCGACCAACCGCCCTGACGTTCTTGACCCAGCCCTACTCCGGCCCGGTCGTTTTGATCGGCGTGTCGTCGTGGGCAATCCGGATGTACAAGGCCGGAAAGGAATCCTGGATGTACACACACGGCGGATCCCCACCGCGGGTGATGTCGATTTGGAAGTCCTGGCCAAGGGTACTCCGGGCTTTTCTGGTGCGGACTTGGAGAACTTGGTCAACGAAGCCGCATTGGTTGCCGCCCGCAATGAGTTGGACGAAGTGGACATGAGTTCGTTCGAGCATGCCAAAGACAAGGTATCCATGGGACCAGAACGACGTTCAATGGTCATCCCGGACAAAGAGCGTCGACGCACTGCTTTCCATGAGGCCGGCCACGCAATTGTGGCGCGAATCCTTTCGGCTCAAGGAGCTGACCCTGTACACAAGGTCACAATCGTTCCCCGTGGCCGCGCATTGGGGCTGACCCAAATGTTGCCCACAGAGGACCGTTTTGGGTTGACATACACACAAATCAAAACCCAAATCGCCATCTTGATGGGAGGCCGNGTCGCCGAAAGGTTGATTTTCCACGACATCTCGACGGGGGCGCAAAACGACTTGGAGCGTGCCACCAAAATGGCCACCAGTGCCATCAACCTCTATGGCATGTCAGAGGTGATTGGTCCGCGCACACTGACCAGTGATGGCGAGGTTTTCTTGGGTCGAGACTTTGGTCGAGCAAACAACTACTCAGAAGCCACAGGCAAGCTGGCAGACGAAGAGATCGACAGAATCACCCGAGAGGGTGAATCCTTAGCGACGACCATTCTGAAGCAGAATGATCACATCCTCAAACGATTGGCCCAGATACTTCTGGAAAAAGAAACCGTCGAAGGCGATGAATTTGAGAGTGTCGTGAACGACCTGAATCCCGTGTACCCTGTGCCTGAGATTGCCTGATGAGCGTTCGCGCCTCCCCCATCGTCATGGGGATCGTGAACGTTACCCCCGACTCGTTCCACGACGGGGGCCAATATGGTGACGGAGTACGGCACGCAGAATCCTTGATTGACGCCGGTGCCGACTGGATTGATGTTGGTGGTGAAAGTACTCGTCCGGGCGCGCTTGCTGTAGACATCGACACCGAATGGAACCGTGTTCGCCCGGTAATTGAAGCGTTTGGAAAAATGCTTCCTGTGAGCATCGACACATCCAAGCCAGAGGTGGCTGCCCGAGCGCTCAAAGCAGGAGCGCGCATCATCAATGACGTAACTGGACTCTCTCATCCGCAGATGGCTGCCGTGACAGCGGATGCAGAAACAACCATCGTGATGCACATGAGAGGCACACCCAAATCGATGGGAACGCTCACGTCGTACGAGGACCTGCTTACAGACATCACGACATGGCTGTGCGAACGTGCTCAACTCGCTCGATCCGAATCCGTATGGATCGATCCCGGAATCGGTTTCGCTAAAACCGCAGAACAAAGCCTTCGTCTGTTGCGCCACATCGATCGACTCGTAGATACCCCGTTCCCGGTTTTGATTGGTGCTTCACGAAAAAGCTTCATCGGAAAAATACTCGAAATCGATGACACAAAAGATCGGCTCTCTGGAAGCTTGGCTGCAGTTGCATGCGCTTGGTACAAAGGCGCACAAGCCTTCCGCGTTCATGACGTTGCTGAAACTCGGCAGCTACTAGATTTAATGTATGCAGTGGAAGGGGCTGCATGAACAGGTTCTACCGGGTACCCTAAGGCAGTCTACTTTTTCGGATGCATGGATGCTGAGCTGGCTGTGGGAAACACTACAATGGAACGATGTGGTCGATATTGCGATCATGTCGTACCTGCTGTACCGAGCCCTCCTGATTCTCAAAGGAACCCGGGCCCTTCAAAGCCTTGTCGGACTCACAGCGATCTTGGGTCTATACGTGTTGGCGGAACAGCTTGAACTCACCAGCCTCCATTGGCTCCTTGAAAAATTCTTGGTGTACATCGTATTGGCCGTCATCATCCTTTTTCAAAAGGACATTCGACGAGGATTGGCACGTGCGGGAGGTCGACTGTTCCTGACGGGCAGAAGCGGGCATTCCGATGCGTCGACTCGTGAAGAACTAATCAAGGCTTGTTTTGCACTGGCCAGTCGACGNGTTGGCGCATTGATAGCCATCGAACGCACAGCAGATTTAGACGACTTTGTGTCCCGCGCCACTCAAATCGATGCGCTGGTTTCACACGAACTACTGACTTCCATATTTCACCCCACAAGCCCACTTCATGACGGCGCTATCGTGGTCCAAAAAGGACGTTTGACTGCAGCGCAGGTGTTCTTTCCATTGTCCCTTTCCAAAGACGTCTCTCGCTTCTTTGGAACACGACACCGTGCAGCCATCGGACTGACCGAGGAAACCGATGCCATCGCGATTATCGTGTCGGAAGAACGCGGAACCGTCAGTATTGTCACAGACGGAAAGATTACCCCCACCGCAAATGCCAATGAACTTCGCCAGCAACTGCAGGAGATTTTCCAAGCAACCACACCGGTCGAAGTCNCCGACCCGCAACCGCAGGAGGCCTAAGATATGGTCTCTCGGTCCGAAAGATTTCAAACGTGGCTCAAAGGCATTTTTACCAGAGAGATGCCGTTCAAGATTCTGTCATTGGTATTCGCCTTGATGATTTNGGCCTGGGTCCAAACTGAACAGATTGTGTCCCAGCGAACCCGCGCCAACGTGAACTGGACCTGGTCCGAAGACAAAACCAGCGTAGATTCCCTTCCAAAGACTTTGGTGGTCACAGTCAAAGGTCCGCAAGGACTTGTACGAACAGTGAAGAAGAGAAAACTAAAATACGCAGTTGACCTGACAGACGCAGAAATTGGACCCTTAAACATCGATTTCAGCAGCAGAACCCTAAAGGGCATTCCTGAAGGGGTACAGGTTGTACAAATCTCCCCTCCTGGAGTGGATCTTGAAGTCGATCACCGCATGGATCGCGTGGTCAAGATTAAGCCAGTGGTCATCGGTGAACCCGCAAGTGGATTTAAATTGGATGGGGTCGAAATCGAACCCGTGTCTGCACTGATCACCGGGCCTCGCTCCTTGATCCGAAACATCGTAGACATTCCAACCGACGTCGTAGACCTGACCGATTTGACTGTGACCAAGACCTTTGAGATCTCATTGGCACCCAAAAACCCAACGGTAAGTGGAAGCACAGAGACTCAGCTCAAACTGACCGCACGCGTCAGTCCAATTATCGTGGACAAAACCTTTAATGAAGTACCCGTAATGGCACGTTCCGATGGGTGGCGAACGATTCCCTCTACAGCTGTGGTCACGCTCCAGGGACCGGCATTAACGATGAAGAAACTCACTGCAGACCGATTGAGCGTGCAGGCACATCTGCCAAACCCTGTACCGATCGACAAACCACTCATCGTGACTTTTGANCCAGAATCTGACACCCCCGGCTTGGAAGTTGTACACCAAGGGCCAGCGGAGGTGAAGGTGCGCAGGATTCAACCAGAACAAATCAGTCTTGAACGCGCCCAATGACTGCCTTGATAAAGTTCGGAACAGATGGCGTTCGAGGCCCTACAGGCCAATGGCCAATCACACCTGATGGAGCGCGAATCATTGGGCAAGCAATCGCTGCATGGACTGACCAAGGTGTGGTGCTGATCGGACGAGACACGCGGGCAAGCGGCCCAAAACTGGAACAGGCCCTTATCGACGGATTGATACTTGGGGGTACGAAAGTAAAAACCATGGGAGTGGTCCCTACAGCTGCAGTTTCCTGCGCGGTGCAAGCTGCAAAGGCAGACGCTGGGGTGATGATCACCGCGAGTCACAATCCTTGGCAGGACAATGGGATCAAAGTTGTTGATCATCGGGGAGAGAAGCTCACGGACACCTCTCCTATTTCGGATTGGTTCAATAATCCCCGCACGGCTTCTGGAGGCGAGAGTACGCCGTTGAGCGACCCACTTAGGGCATGGCAAGAACGCCTACCTGAAGTCCGACTCGATGGGCGAACCATTCTATTGGATGCCGCCCATGGTGCTGGCTTTGCCTGTGCGAAGCAAAGTTTGGAAGCGCTCGGAGCCACCGTAAAAGCCATCGCGTCCGACCCCAATGGACAAAACATCAATGATGGTGTTGGAGCCATGCATCCACCTACAGATCTTCAAGGGTGTGATCTCGGGATCTGTTTGGACGGTGATGCAGACAGGCTTGTCATGGTCGACCCTCAACAAGGCGTAATGGATGGTGATGATTTCTTGTGGCTTCTCTCCCAAAACAACACGGGTCCCATCGTAGGAACTGTGATGACCAATGGAGGACTCAAAGACGCCTTGGGCGACCGTTTGGTTTGCACCGGCGTAGGAGATGCAAAAGTCTGGGCGGAAATGTTGCGAATCGACGCATCCATTGGTGGTGAACCCTCAGGTCACATGATGATGCGAGATGGCATGCCCACATCGGATGGCCTCTATACTGCCCTGCGCATCTTTCACGGCTTGGGCGGCAGTACGATCCCTCCACGTGGATGGAAACCAAAACCCCAAGCCCATCGAAACGTCCGAGGAGTCATGCTGGATCCAAACCTTGAATCCATTGAAGAAGCAAGAACTGCGCATCATCGTGTATTGGTGCGAGCATCCGGCACTGAACCATTGGTCCGGGTCATGGTTGAGGGCCCTGAGGCCGAACAATGGGCGGAAGAGATCGCCAGAACCCTGCCTCCAGTTCATTGATGGGATAAGCCAAACCCATGCCTAGAAGACTTGGTGTCAATATCGATCACGTGGCCACCTTGCGACAAGCTCGCCAGGCGCCCTACCCTGACCCTGTTGCTGCAGCAATGGTCGCTGAATTGGCGGGTGCTGATCAGATCACATGCCACATTCGTGGAGACCGNCGACACATACAGGATCATGACCTGCCTCGCCTGAGAGATGCCGTCCAAACGCAGCTAAACATTGAAATGGCTGCTACCGACGAAATGATTGGCATCGCCCTTGAGGTGTTGAACCGCAATGCCAGTGGTGGTCGTCAACATCGGGTCACTCTCGTGCCCGAACGCCCTGGGGAAGTCACGACAGAAGGTGGCCTTGATGTTGTGTCACACCAAGAACTGATAGCTGCGACCACTGAAAAACTTGTGGAGGCTGGAATCGCTGTCAGTTTGTTTATTGACCCCGAAACTGCACAAGTGGAAGCCTCAAAGATTCCTGGTGTGGATATGATTGAAATCAACACCGCACGATACGCAGAAGAAGGGCCTTCTGATATTGCTCGAATTGCAGATGCTGCGGTACTCGCNCTGACCCTAGAAATTGAGGTGGCCGCTGGGCATGGCCTGACCCACCACAATCTGCCGCTGTTGGTGGAACAACTCCCGGAAATTACCGAGTACAACATTGGTCACAGCATCATCGGCCGGGCTGTATTTGTTGGCCTTGAAACCGCAGTTCGCGATCTGAGTGCCATTATCCAAGGGTAGGTCTCTCGCCTCCGCAGCAAGAAAAGTTGGTGAGTCAACCAAAGCACTGGGGTAAAAAAAGAACATGGGCCGTAAGCCGCCAAGATCGAAACTGAGCCGACTGGCCCGACTGGGTGGGCTGAGTTCCCGTGTATCTGGCAGTTATATGGGTCAAAGAGTGAAAGGCATCTTTCAAGACCCGGAACAACGGACTGCAGCACTGAACAAGCTGCACCTTGCGAATGCTGAACGNGTCGTAGAAACCATGGGTACCCTCAAAGGTGCAGCCATGAAACTCGGCCAAACCTTGGCTGTTGCGATCGATGGGCTTGATCTACCTCCGGATGTTTCAAGAATACTCGGCAAACTTCACGACAGTGCAGAACCCATCCCATTCGAAGACATCCGAGCAATGATTGAATCGGAACTGGACGCCCCCTTAGAGGAGCTTTTTGGAACATTCGATCCAGTCCCCATTGGTGCGGCATCCCTGGCCCAAGCCCATGCAGCCACGCTGAAAGACGGGACCGACGTGGTCGTAAAAACCCTGTACGAAGGTATAGAAACGTCGATTGACAGTGACATAAACGCACTGAAATCGATGTTAATCACGGGCAAGGTTTTTCGTAGAGACCCAAAGGAAATGAATGCGATTTTCGAAGAAATTCGAGAACGACTTCTGGAGGAATTGGACTACTACCAAGAAGCCGCAAACTTGGAATGGTTCCGGCAGGCATTCAAGGATGTGGAAGGCGTGACGATTCCAGGAACCTATCCTGAATTATGCACCCAACGCGTACTCACGATGGACAGAATTCCAGGTAAATCAGCAGATGACTTTTTGGTCGATGCCACGCCGGAAGCCCGGCAACGAGCTGGCACCTTATTGGCAGAATCGTTTTACACGATGGTGTACAAACTGCGCGCTCTCCACGCTGACCCACACGGAGGCAATTACCTCTTCCAGCCGGATGGGAGCATCGGGATCATCGACTTTGGCTGCGTGAAGCGATTCGACCTGTACTGGATCGCCGACTACGCAAAAATGACCTTGGGGTTCATTGATGACGACCCCATAATGGCGATGGACTCAGCAGCAAAGGTGGGCATCCTTGGAAAGAGGGATCCGGAAACTGAGCAGGTTCTGTGGGATTTTGCTCAAATCATCGGTGAGCCACTGATCGCCGATGAATACACGTGTGGATCTTCAGCAGAACCGCTTACCACCAAGATCGCCCAATTTGTTCCCGCTGTACTTCGGCAACCGGAAATCAAAGGGCCTCCGGATGTCGTGATGCTTCATCGTTCACTACATGGAATCTACACATTGCTTAGAAAGTTGCGGCATACCCACGACTATGGACGCCTGTTCCGCGGCCATGCACATCATGCAATCGGTGTATCAGAAGGACGAATCACCGATCCTATTTCGATTTGAGCTCTTCTTGCATCCGCAAGACAAGCGGTGCCGTTTTGAGCCTATGGTCGATGTTCCCCAAAATTCTCCGGGCGGCACCGTACCTCTGTTTTTGTTCAGCCTGCCGAGCCTTGGAGATCACCGGCAGTGCATTTTTCACGCTCCGAAGGTCCAACNTACTGTTGTCCGCATCCTGCGCATCCCACCCATTTACTTGGAACGATGCCCTCAGTGTTTTTAATCGAGCTGACTCTTCCACAAACCCTGAAACTGGTTCTTCGACTGCTCGTACCTGCTCAGCCGTACCCGGATGCCACGAACCGTACACACCTTCAATGTACCGACCATCACCATCTGTAAATGCGTACATCGGGTGCGCCTTAAAGTCCGCCCACCCTTGCATGGATTCCGTATAAGCAAGTTCGGACCCTCCCTGAAACAGATCGTGACCCTGTGATTCCATTTCAACTCCAACCAGTCTGGTCAGGGTTGTCGCAATGTCCAAAGTGCTGACAACATCCGAAGTTTCCCAGCGTTCCTGAATTCCAGGTCCAGTGACGATGAGTGGCACGCGAACCCAATCATCCGTGAGCCATAGCCCTTCTCCAGCATCCCCCGTTGTAGCCAATCCACGGGTGCCAACCAAAACAACATAGCCATCACCGTGAAGCGCNTTCCANGCTTCAATCTCACGGCCNATCAGCGCATCTTGNGCATTCAGCGCTACATCATAGACACGCTCTTTGTCGGAAGCCCAGGCGGTACTCTCCGGCTCTATTCCCGTATGAATCCAAGTGAAGTCCGACTTCAAAGGCTGGTTATCAACGCGACCAACCACAGAAAAAAACCAATCCCTAACGGTTAAACGNGATTCAACAGATAGCGAGCGGTACTCCGCCGACCACCCCTTGGCTTTCAAGGCTTTGGGCAGTGAGTCAATCTGACTTGCCACCGTGTGTGAATCCAGACGCATTCCATGAGAAGGGGGCGAATGACCGGTCAATATAGAAGCTTGGGCAGGTCCTGCGGCACTGGATGCCGTATNCGCCCTCAAGAATTTGGTTCCCTGGTCGGCCAGGCGATCGATAGCTGGAGTCTCTGTGGGCATGTAGCCATATGCCCNCACCCTATCGGCCCGCAGGCCATCAACGGTTACCAACAAAATTGGTGTCTTGGGTACTGGGGACGAACACGACAACCCAAAAAAGAGCCAGATCATGAGGACTGTTCCACCGTCAAAACACCTTTCTCCAAACGCAAACGCAAACCCTCACCCAAGTCCAATACCCCACGCTCACTCAAACCGCCCTCAACGACGGACTCCAGCGGATCTGCCCGAACGGAACGACTCCCAATCAATCTCCTTAAAATCCGCAACTGCAGCGCTGGGTGGAACTCAGACAATTTGGAACGGGAAATTCCTTCACCCAAAACCAAACCATTCCACGCATCATCTACCATCGAATCGATCAGCGCATCTTCACGCGCCAACAAACGGGCTGAACGAGCAAGGGCACGAGATGCGCCACCATGCAAAGCGTCGAGTTGTGGCATCAATTCTCGAATCCGACCCCTTTGTGAACCAGGGTTGGACGGGTCTTCTTCCCATTGTAGGCCTTGAGAACGCGCCCAAGCTTCTATGACTGAACGCTGTTCAAACAACAAAGGTCGCACCCACTGCCCATCACATAGCTGCATCCCTCTCAAACCGCGTGTGCCGGAACCTCGAAGCATATTGTGCAGCACTGTTTCAGCCTGATCATCCTCATGGTGTCCTGTGGCGATGAAATCGAAACCAAGACTGGTCAGCACTGCCCGACGGCCATCCCGAGCCNGGGCGGAAAGATTGGCTCCAGCCTCCAAATTCAAACGAAAATCATGAAAGGGTATGCCGAGCAGTCGAGCGGTTTCCCCCACCCGACGCACTTCATCCTGAGATTCAACCCGAAGTCCATGGTCCACACTCGCCACACCCAACTCCGCCCCATGCGCCCCTGCTGTTTGATGTAAAACGTGAAGTAAAACGGTGCTATCCACCCCACCAGAGACTGCGACCAACACCCGATGGCCTGGGGACCACATGCGTGTTCTTCGGATTGTATCGATCACCCGTCGCGGTAACGTACGGGCCCTGGCTTCCACATTCATGGGGTGTTCTCTCCAACCCGCAACCCAACCGGAAGGTTGTCATCCGCATGCGCGCGCGTCCGATGTGTATACCCACACACCGCACAACGATAATGAATCACAACACCAGCACGACCTTCCACGGTAAAATCAATGGGAACAAGTTTACCCCCACATTCTGCAGCCCGGTCACCCGGGACAATATCCACGTGAAGACCATACAAACAACGGGAACAATGATCTCGAACCATCGCCCCGCCTGGAACTTCAGAATGCCCACAATGAATGCATTCGAAGGCTTCATCCCGATGAATTGGGTTGGTTCGCACCTGCGCAGCAGACCTTCGATCAAGAAGACGCTTCACCAACCGCTTCCCATCCATCGACGCAAATTCATCGATGCCCCGCGCACGCGCGAGGGTTTCTGCAGCCATTCTTACTTCAGGTTCGGCATCCAACATCCGACCAAGGGTCTTGACCTGACCTCTAGAACGAGCCTGCGACAGCATTTCCAACAACACCTTTTGTTCCACGTTCGATAGGATGACACGGTGCTAATCTCCTTGCTGATATCGAGTGCGCTAGCCGCCGCTCCCCCGCGTACAGAGGCGCAGATCATTCGATTGGAATCTCTGCGTGTACCTGCGGCAGATCTGGCGCCCTTTGTTGTTGATGAAAACCCCACGGTTCGAGCGCGCGCCGGCTACGCTTTGGGGCGCCTACAAAACTCCGCCGCGCTTTACGGGCTGGGCACCCTCATCAATGACCCGGACAAAGAGGTTCGCTTGGCCGCCGCATTCGCGCTGGGCCAAACAGATCAATCTCGCCTTATCGCTCGCCAGCGTTTGGAAGTTGAACCCGATTCAGATGTGCGAGTTCATTTGTTGGCGGCCTTGGGACATCAGGGCAACAATTGGGATGTAGACACCCTCTTGGATGTCATAAACCAACCGGTTGGAGATGACCGCACTGCTGAAGAAATTGCAGCAGCAGCATCCGGATTGGGTCACATGGCCATGCGAGATGTAAGTGCATCCAAGATCGACATGGTGGTGCGGGTACTTGTTCAACAATCAAGGCGCGTCAATAGTGACATACGTCAAGGTGCAGCGTTCGCCCTCATGCGAATCGGACCAACTTCGGTAAGTCCTGCACTGGCCAACGAGTTGGTAGAAGCCGCAAAGAACGAACCAAACCAACACGTAAAAGCCATGCTGATACGGGCCACAGGTAAACTCAACTCCGCCAAAGCTGAGCGTAAAGAGCTCCTCACACATGCTTCAACTCACCATAGTCCAAGTGTTCGCATCGCTGCGGTACGTGCTGGTGCGGACTGCCAATGGATGGGTGTCACAAATTTATTGAACGACCCAAACCCCCATGTGTCCATGGCTGCCATTACAGCGGTCGGTGCCGTCGAGACCATTGACCGTGTGAAAGTTCTCGGTCCCATTGTCGAAATGGGCGTCGAGATGGACCAACCGGATGAAGACGGAGAAGTTGTTGACCCTGCTCTCGCACAGGCGGTGACCGGGATTCGGGCACTGGACTTGCCGGGGCTTTGGTGGGAACGGGACAACAACCGCTATGACCGCGTCCTTGCGGGGCTTAAACCGAGTCTTGTTCAGTACATGAGCGAAGACATGACACCCATGGTTCGCAAAGCCGCAACAGCCATCGCAACCGATCCCGACACCCTCTTAAGGCTCGCCAAATCCGATCCGCTTCCAGGAGTGCGGATCGCAGCGACTCAACGGCTACTGGGTGGCAAGTCAGGGGCGAACAGAGCCATGGTACTCCTGGGTTCTAGCGACGAAGTGGTCGCGGCAGCCGCTGCAGACTGGCTTACAGACAACCCCACCGCTGCTGCAGAAGCCAGCCTACTCTACACCGCATCCAATGGTAAAACGTCCGAACTGGTCATGAGTTCAGTCAAAGCGCTGGCAGCCTTGTACAAGAGGAACACGATCCTAAAAAACAAGGCGACCCGTGCAAACGCGATGCTCGCAGGTCTACTGTCCCACTCAGAACCTGGCGTGAGGAATGCTGGGGTGTTGTTGGCCAAAAGCCTGAAAGCCTGGCCCGACTTTGACGACTACAGCCCAGACCCCATTGACACTAAATCCGTTCATGAGATCAGATCCGCCGTTATCGCAACCGCCAGGGGGCGCGTCGTAGTCGAACTGTATCCCGAGGACGCCCCACTGACTGTCCACAACTTCGCACGTCTCGCAGATACCGGATTTTATAATGGACTCCAATTTCATAGAGTCATTCCAGACTTCGTCGTTCAAGGTGGTGACCCGCGAGGGGATGGCTGGGGTGGACCTGGGTACACAATTCCCGATGAAATTAATCACCATCGGTACGATACGGGCGCGCTTGGGATGGCCTTATCGGGCCCTGATACTGCGGGAAGCCAATGGTTTGTCGCCCTCTCCCCCCAACCCCACTTGGACGGGAAGTACACCGTATTCGGAAAGGTGACCCAAGGTCTTCATGTGTTCGAAGCGATGTTGCCCGGTGATCGAATCGAAAGCATCAGCATAGAGCGGGTACTCAGCACCGAAGACCGACTCGTAGACGAAAAGGAAGAAGCGATACTTAGGTTGGCGCTCATGCGAGATGCTGCACGCGCCAAAAAGCTTCCATGGTGGCGCACACCGAAGAAAAGCCCGGACACGCCTCCAGCAATCCTGACGCAAGAAGCGCCCACCGAAGAGGAAGCGCCCACTGAAGAGGAAGCACCCTCCGGAGAAGAAGCGCCCACCGAAGAAGACGCACCCATCGAAGAAGATGCACCCAATGCAGAAGAGCCGCCCACTGAAGGAGACGCACCCGCCGATCCCAGTGTAGAAAGCGATATGCCCGACGAATTTGAGAAGGCAGAAGAGGAAGCACCCCTCATCGAGGGTGAGAAAGTCAACATCGACATCGGCGAAGACCCGGCCGAGTAAAACTCAGGTCGGTAGCCACCAATCCCCGCCCCTCACACCAGTGATGGGTGTGCTGTTGGCCCTGGCCACCAAACATTCCAATACAGCATCAGAAATCCATTCAGGCTCGACCTTGTCTCGGCACGGAGTCACCTGTGAACAGGTGGCCTTCCAACACGGCGCACAGCCAACATCAGCCAACACCTTGAGGCCTCGATCATATAAATCAATCTCTTGCGGGCAAGTGACACCAAACCAAGCGACGACATGCTTTTCCAGTGCAATGGCCATGTGCATTCCCAAAGAATCACCTGAAACAACCACATCACAGCGATTGATTTCCGAAGCTCCATATTTCAAACCACGCTTCAATGGCGTTCGCTCGACAAAATCACCCAACAATGATGCCAATTCCGCATGGTCTCTGTCGTCTTCAGGTCCTCCCAATAGCAATACTGGCTCATCCGTTTTCGCGACAATGCGACGAATGGCTTCTGTCGTGGTCTCCAACCCCAATTTCTTGTACGGCCATGTAGGGCCGCAGCCGGTATTGAACCCCACCCGTCGACTTGGTCCTGGATTGCATAGCGTCAACGGCAAACGATACCCGTCCCGTTGGTGTACAAACCCCAATGCTTCAGCCAACAAGTCGGGGTCTGTTCTTTGATTCTTCTTGAACTTCAACTCGTTGTCTAAGCCCAGATCAAAAAGATGTTTCGCCGCCGAATTCAATGGGATGATGGCACCGCCCGAATCGAGTCCGAAGCCTCGACGTTCGGTGGCATTCACCTGCATCGTCAACGCTCCCGCTACCATCGACTTGTCTGCGTTCAATACGATGTCGAATGACAATGTTCTAAGTAGAATATCTGCAGAAACATCCAACACCAAGATGCGATCAATCTCTGGGTTTCCTTCCAGCAATTCAGCGGCCCTGGCACGGGTGAGCCAGGTAATTCTGGCGTTGGGATGCTCCCTTCTGATGGCGGGAATCAACGCTGTGGTTCGAAGGACATCACCAATGGCATCAAGGTTGATCAATAAGATGTCTGGAGTCGCAGGCCGGAACTCATTGCAGCCCGAACACGACCGTTCAAACCTACACGGTTTGTACCCAGTGAAAAACCTACAATCTGTTCGATAAGACGACATCTTCTGTACCGATAGCCAACGACGAAGGGCTGCGCCCGTTCGGTGTACAGGATATTCCACTCACCCACACCGGAGCCAATGTGCTGCCCTTATTTTTGTTGACCGCCATGCCCGCTAAAGCCATCGAAATCCCCCATGAACAGTACCAGTTGGAAAATGGCCTAAATGTCATTCTTCATGAAGATCACAGCTTGCCACAAGTGGTCGTCAATCTATGGTACGGCGTTGGTTCGAAAGATGAAGAACCAGGGCGCTCCGGCTTTGCTCATCTGTTTGAACACTTGATGTTCATGGGTACAACACATCTACCGGGTTCGGGTTTCGATGAGCGGATGGAAGCGTATGGTGGCTGGAACAATGCCTGGACTTCAGAAGATGCAACCGACTACTACGAAGCGGGGCCATCCAATCTTCTTGAAACATTCCTCTGGATGGAATCCGATCGGATGAGAGACTTGGCACAGGCCATGACGCAAGAAAAGCTGGACTTACAGCGGGATGTAGTGAGAAATGAACGGCGTCAATCTGTCGAGGACACCCCCTATGGCGTCATATGGGAAGCGATGTCCCCAGCCATGTACCCGACTGAACACCCATATGGTCACACAGTAATTGGAACCCATGAAGATCTGCAGGCAGCCTCTGTGGAGGATGTGGTTCGGTTTTTCAATTCCTGGTACGCACCCAACAATGCGAGCCTCGTCATCGCTGGAGACTTTGATTCAACCCAGGCCAAACAATGGGTCTCTCAGTATTTTGGTGGCATCGCCAAAGTAAAGTTGGCTGAGCGTGCCCAGCCCGCCCGTATGGACAAGCCAGTAAAATCTGAAGTTGAGACAACAGACAATGTACAGATTCCACTCACGGTGCTTGCATGGCATTCGCCACCAGCACTAGAAGTAAGCGACGCTGCATTCGATCTGGTGGCTTCTATTCTTGGTGAGGGCCGCTCAAGCAGACTGTACACAGACATGGTCATTGATGAAGGAATCGCACTTGAAGTGAGTGCATGGCAATATTCTCAGCTACTGGGCAGCATATTTGCTGTGACCGCCAAGCCAAGCGAAGGCCACTCCATCGAAGAGGTCGAAGCCAGACTGCAGGCCCATATCGATCGACTCAGCCAAGAAGGCCCTACGCAAGAAGAAATGGAGCGAGTCCGAAACCAACTTGAAGTTGGCTTCATCGAAGACTTGGAAGGCCTACACCAGCGAGCTTCAGCACTCAATCGATACCGGTACATCACTGGAGACCCCGGCTTTGTAGACCAAGACCTCGATCGGTATCGAAAGCTCACAGCAGAGGACATTCAAGCAGCGGCTTCCACACTCACGTTGGAACGACGCTGTTCCCTGCGGGTTCGCCCCAACGACGAAGGTGAGAAATGATCACCTCCACTCTGCTGTTCCTCGCATGCGCACACACACCCGAGACTCCTGTGATTGACCTTAGCAAACCCCCTACTGTCGCCGACACACCTCTGTACACGCCACCAGTGACATCCGTTCACACCTTGTCCAATGGGACCAACGTGTGGATTTTGGAAAAGCCAGGCTTGCCTTTGATCAGCTTGCGGCTGGTATTCGCCGGAGGGTCTGCTGCAGATCCAGACGATGCATTCGGCACAGTCAGCATGTCGGACGAGATGCTTGAACGTGGTGCTGGAGAGTACGATGCCACTGCATTTGCAGCAGAGGTAGAACGACTGGCCCTCTCGTTGGGAAGCCGCACATCTGAAACCTCAACGTCCATCGCATTGGATGCCCATACGGACCGACTGGAAGCGGGCCTGGACTTGCTGGCTGATATGGTTCTGCGGCCACGCTTTGATGAAAGCACTGTGAACAGGCTGAAAGAAATCCGCCTGGGCGAGATCGCGGAAGCTCGCGATGATGGAAAAGTCATCTCAGGCTGGGCGATGGACCAACTATATTTCGGGAAAGGTCACCCCATTGCACACCCAATCATCGGAACGAATACATCCGTGAAGAATCTTACGCCCGAGGATCTAAGAGACTCTTGGAAGAGTCGGATCGGACCCGACCGGGCAACATTCGTGGTCGTCGGCGATGTACAAACAACGCCCTTGCTTGAATCATTGGAAGCGCGTTTCGGCTCATGGGAAGCAACAGGGAACCCCGTAAAAGACATTCCCGCCCCACCCGTCCATTCAGGAGATCAACGTTTCTTCTTCGTGGACAAACCCGGAACATCTCAAACGACCCTGCGAATCATGATGTCGGCACCAACAATGAGTGACCCGGCACAAGAACCCGCCGAGTTGGGTTCCATCGTACTGGGGGGTACATTTACCAGTCGATTGAACAGGCTGCTTCGAGAAGAGAAGGGCTACACCTACGGCGCTCGCGCTTCTACCATGGGTAGAAACCAATACGGATACTTAGAGGCTCGTACCAACGTTCAACGTGAGGTATCCGCACCAGCATTATCGGATTTGTTGTCCGAACTTCGACGCTACAGCGATGGTATCGACGAAGCCGAATTGGCAAAAGCCAAAGGCGCCTGGCAGACACAAACTGTGGCAGCAATGGAATCACGTGGTTCCATCGCGAGCAGCTTTGCTGGTCTTGCGGCCAACGGCCTGAAGCCCACAGACCTACAAGAAAACCTCGCAGCAGCCATGGCTGCGGATACAGCCGCAGTCAACAATGCGATCACCAAGAGTGTTTTGGATGAAGCAATCATCCTCGTTGTGGGCGACCTCGCTGAAATTCAGGCCGATATTGAACAAGCCGTCCCTGCCAGTTGGCAAGTGATCGAATTGGATCAATAAAGCAAGGTTGGCGTTGGGCGGCATTACCGTCCGACACGGCACCGCCATTGATTAGGGCTTTTTTGACTTAGCTCCGACGACGCCGGAGCCACCCAAGGCCCAATAGAGGAAGCCACCAGGCTGCGGCACTTCCAGAGGCCACGGTACAACCACAACCTTTGGTTTCTTCAAAAACCGTGAAAGCATCTTCAAATGCCACTTCACTGCCATCGGGGTTTGTCACGACGACAGCGTATACACCGGGTTTCATCTCTTTGTTTGTACGCCCATTCATTGTCTCGCCGTCGCCGCCGACAGTCACACTCGACAGTTCATATTCACCAATACGAGCGCTCGCATTTTGGTCGATATTCAAGCCGGAAATCAGAACAGATACACTTTCACCTTCCAACTGCTCTTCAGGGACAACCTGATCAACGATCAGGTTCGAAGGCCCCTCACCGCCAGTATCCAACTCCCATTGCGCATCGATCACCAAGCGCATGATNAAGTCACCNGCACCGTCATANCCAAAGGTATTCATCAAATAGGTGTGCAAATCCGTCCAAAGACCGTTCCAATAAATCATGTTTCGGAATTGACTGGTCTCATGTCCTGTGAGGATTTCCTCGTCGCCTTCCGGCAATGGCTCTGTGCGGAACCCATCCACATCAAAAGCAATCGACGGCATGGTTTGTTCGTTTTCGTAGCAAACATTGGCCACAATCGAGCCGTACTCAATCGGCTGACGCCCTTCGGTGTCTTTGTCACCATCAAAGTTGAAACCACTTTCGGCCAAGTTGATGTGCTTCCAAGTTCCTTCCAGTGAAATCTCATCCAACAAGACTTCTTCGACATCAAGCAAATCGTATTGTCCAGCGGCCATCGACCACGCGTCTGCATCGCCTTCATACAAGTAGAAGTAAATCTTCAAAAGCACTTCACTGGCTGCACCCGCACCCTCGCCGGCCCAAAAAACCCGAAGTTCCGTTGGNACGAGCGGATAATCTTCATCCTCAAACGAGTAGACTTGCGCCATACAACTGTACTTGCCCAGCCCTGGTTGGCCATCGAAAAAGGCCCCAAAAATAAACTGCTCTGGATCGTGTTCTTCCCCGATCCCCNTCGGATAACTATCATAGCGAATCAGCTTTTCAGCAGCGTGTGCGCTTCCTGAAATCAGGCCGAAGCCCATTAACATCGATGCAATCATGAACGTCTCCACAAAACTTGTTTCAATCCCATCATATCCGGGACAGGTTCAAGTGGCCTGCGGGTTACGGTATCAGACAACCAACTTACTCTGGAAAGACCATTGCTTTTCCTGCTCAGCCTAATTCAATTCAGCCTCGCCTCCCCCCTCCCAAGCCCGACTATAGATGCAAGCACCACACTGGTTGGACCTGCACTTATAGAGGCGCAACTTCCATACGGGAAAGAGGTCATACACGCCCTTTCAACGCGCGATCACGCCATTGCCATCGAATCGCTTGAACGCATCGACACCTCTAATTTGTCGGGCCCACAGCTTGGAGACCACGCATTTGTCCTGGCCTGGTCATTGTTGCGGGCAGACCGGGGAGCGGAGGCTGCAAAACTAATTGCTAAAATTGAAAAAAGTCGATCTGCCCCAGAGTCATACCGATGGTTGACCATCGGAGAAGCGCATCTGGCAACAGGAGATCATTCTGCGGCAGCAGATGCGTTTGCGCACATTTCTGACGACTCTGTATTGGCACCCAGAGCCGAGTTGCAAGCCGCACAAGCATGGCAAAAAGCCGGAGCCACCAAACAAGCAATGACCATCTACGAAAAGATGGCAGAACGGGCCGACCCCGCGGATGGCAGTGAAATCGCATTGTGGGCTTTGGCCAACAAAGTGGGGTTGAGCAACCCAAAAGCTGCGCCTTTGTTGCGACGGATTTGGATACACTATCCATTTTCAGAAGAGGGCCGTTCGGCATCAGGCGCGCTCAAGGATGCCCACAAACCTGCCACGAAAGCCGAGTACGGACAGCGAAACGTTCGTTTGATGGAGCTGGGTGCATGGAAAGCGGTGACCACCAACCTCTCCGGCAAGCTCGGCGACTACAAACTTGGCACGGTACACGGGTGCCAAGTTCACTACGCCTATGGGCGAAGTCAGTTCAAACGGAATCAAGTCACCATCGCAAGCCAAGTCCTGATTCCGGTTGGGAAGCTATGCAAAGATGCCACTCCAGACCTTGGCGCCAAAGCCTTCTACATTGCAGGAAAGTCGCTGGAACGGAAAAAGGAATGGACGCGCGCCGCTCAAACCTACGAACGAATTCCAAAAACTTATCCTGAACATTCCATGGCCGATGACGGGTATGCGCTTGCTGGAATTGCATACATGGAAGCGGGCAATCCTACCCAAGCAATGGCTCACTGGACGGCACAGGTAGACGAATATCCTGAGGGANATCTGGCCGGCGAAGGCTTTTGGCGGCTGGCTTGGACTGCCTACCAAGAAGGCAAGCCCAAACTTGCGATTGAGTGGGCAGAGCGGATGGTGGCAGAAGTCCCACTGACCATTGATCCGACCCACATTATCGCCGGAAAGTATTGGTCTGCCAGGTGGCGCTTGTACCCAGACGTCAAACGGCCGCGCACTCTCAATTCGGACGATTCAGAGGTCGCCAAAGGCTTGGACTTATTGGTGGCACTGTGTACAGAACACCCAGCCAACTTCTACTCTTTGTTCGCCTCAAACCGACTGCGTGAACTTGCACCTAAAAAGCTTGAATCCATTCCCTACCCCGACCCTGCGGTCGCAGCAGAAACATGGTCCGTCCGAACCATATTCATCGAAGAACCAGCGACAAAACGCGCCTTAGCGCTTGCGCGTCTGGGTCTCGCCAAAGATGCCATGGCAGAATTGGACACACTCGGTAAAAACCTGACTCCGTCCGAGATGACAATCGTCACCGATATACGAAGCATGGTGAACCCATACAGCGCCCATGATCGCCTGCACCATTATTTACTCCACCACCCGCCCAGCACGCTGGGTCCCGACGAAGACCGAATCCTTCTCCAAGCACTTCCAAATCACTACTGGGACATCGTGCAAGAAGTCACAGAAGGCTACCGATTCGATCCTCGTATTTTCCATGCTCTTGTCCGTGAGGAGAGCAGCTTCAACAAAGACATTCGCTCGTGGGCGGGGGCGCGCGGGCTATCTCAATTGATGCCGGGTACTGCCCGTCGTGTTGGACAATGGCTGGGACTCAAAGTGTCAACCAACCAACTGGGCAACCCAAAGTTGAATCTTCAAATTGGTAGCCGCTACCTTGAATATCTATTCAAATATTTCGACAACAATCCCTTTCTCGCAGTCGCTGCTTACAACGCAGGAGAAGGAAATGTCGGGAAATGGAAAACCAGATTTGGCGATATCCCAACAGATGAATTCGTGGAAAGCATCCCTTTTCGCGAGACTCGAGGGTACGTCAAACGGGTCTTGGGGACCTACCAGAGCTACCGAGTGACTCGAGGCACAGAAAAACATTTCCCTGATTGGCGCCATACCACTCACACCACCGGACCATCGCGTCCCTGAGGGTTACACTGACCTTCATGGTTATTTCTCTTCTGCTATTCAACGCTGCCTACGCCGAATCACTCACCGTCGGAGAAGGCAGAGACTATGCAACCATCGCCGATGCCATCTCGTTTAGTTCCGACGGAGACACCATCGAAGTGGACCCGGGCACCTACCCTGAAGACTTGGACTTCGACGGAAAAGAAATCACTGTCCAGTCTACAGATGGTCTCGATGTCACTCAGATCACGGGCTCCATTTGGATGCTTTCAGGCGAAACTGGAGACACGATACTGGATGGATTCACCATTACTGGAGACGGTCGCACCTGCATTCAGATTGGCGGCAGTCAACCACAACTGAGCAACCTGCTCATCTCGGGGTGTGGTGAAGAAGATTCCAGTACGGGCGGTGGCGTCACAATCGAGTCCGCCAGCCCCAGCTTCGACCATGTATATTTTGAAAACAATGTCGCTCTTTGGGGCGCTGCCATCTACGCCACAGACGCTGAAGACATCACTTTAAGAGACTGCACCTTTGAGCTGAACAGAGCGACACATGGTGGTGGTATCGCATCGTTCTCATCCTCCTTCACCGCANACGATGTTGTATTTGTAGACAATCAGGCACTGTATGGCGTGGGCGGAGCCATCTGGGGTGTAGGCTCTATGCTCACAATTTCCGGAGGCCGGATTGAAGGCAACACGGCTTCGTACGCGGGCGGGGCGATTCATCTTGAAACATCATCCCTCGACATGGCCAACCTTGAATCCATAGAACGAAACTCATCGTCCTATAGTTCTGGTGGCTCAATCGCCATTAATGATGGCGATGACATCTCAATCTCCAATATGACCTTCTCCGAAAACTCCGCTCAGGATGCAGGAGGAGCCGCTTTCATTGGCAGCGCGGAACACCTCTACCTTGCGAATCTCTTCTTTGAGGAAAACAGCGCGCTCGGTGAAAGTTTTGGCGGAGGCGCCCTACTAATTAACGATACAGAACTCGTTGCGAACGTCCTTGAGTTTGATGCCAATACCACCGCTGGGCATGGTGGTGGATTGCTCATCNTTTCAAGCCAAGCTTCAATGAACGCAGTCGACTTCTCCGGCAATACTGCACTGCGCGCTGGTGGTGGACTTGCCGCCATCGATGGAGAACTGAGCCTCACTTCGTCGGTATTTAGCCGAAATAATGGAGTAGAGGGCGGTGCTGGCATGTGGGCTACGACTGAAACACTATCGGTCTCCAGCAGTCGATTCGAGTCCAACGAAAGTACAGGAGGAGTCGGTGGTGGTCTGGCTATATCGGCACTCGACACCGTACTGGTAGACCTTGAAATCTATGGAAACATGGCCAATGTTGGAGGAGGCTTATTCGCAGAAGCTGAAGACACCCTCCACATTCAAGGCTCGGTATTCCAAGAAAATGAAGCACTGTTTACTGCAGGCGGCATTGGCGTCCACGGACTCGGAGCCTTCTCCGCCTACAACAATGACTTCTTAGAAAACGCTACACTCAGCGCAAGCACAACTGCGCAAGTCAGCATCAATGGCGTTGAAACAGACTTCCGAAACAACATCGTTGCCTGGGGCATCAATGGGGAAGGTGTCACCGTGGATGCGGAAGCAACTGAATCGTTGGTCTTCATGTTTAATGATGTCTACGACAACGAAAGCGGTGAATATGGCGACGCAATGGGTGATCGTACCGGCATCGATGGCAATATCTCCGCCGACCCTCTGCTTGTCGACTTTAGTGGCGATCTTGATTTCGACAATGACAACCTGCACCTTGATCATGGGAGTCCTTGTGAAGGTACAGGAGACCCTGCGCTGAGTCCGACTGACTCCGAAGTTTCTGATATTGGAGCTTACCCCCTCACAGATATTGAAATTGATGACCTGGATGGTGATGGATTCACACCCGACTTGGGCGGAGACTGTGACGATACCGACCCGACCGTCAACCCGGGTGCCGATGAACTCTGTGACGATCTGATCGACAATGATTGCGATGGGTTCATCGATGAAGACTGCTCCGCGGAAGACAGCGGAAGCCCTGAAGATACTGGAGACTTCACAGACACGGGATGGACTGACACCGGTACTGATCCAATCGATACAGGTGACAATGACGACCGTACGGGTGAGGACACACTGGTCACACCAGATGAAGCAGAAGACCTCTATAAAATTGAAGGTGAAGGCTGTAGCTGTAGTTCAGCGAGTCACCCCAAAGGGCTGACATGGTTTATTCTCCTACCTCTCGTCCTGTTGAGGAGACTACGTCGATGAGTACCCTTCCACCGGAAGTTGCTGCTTTTGATCACGCGCAACGAATGACGATTGACCTGATGAGAAACGTCGTGGACTGCCTTGAGACAGGCATGAGCGAAAAGGACGTGTACGACCTGGCGATCGAACAAGCACAAGGTTTCGGATTCACGGGTTGGTTTGCCAAGCCAGAGGTCCGCTTTGATGGAGCCAAGTCAGCATTCCATCGACCATCCGCGAAGAGAAAGCTGAAGCCCGGCATGCTGGTTGAACTCGACTTGGCACCATCCACGGACAACGCATTCGGTGATTTTGGGATTGGACTGGCATTCGACACNAAAGAGGAGCCGGAGATTATCCACGAAGCAAGAGAGGCGTGTAGAGCCGTTTGTGGCTTCGCAAGTCGGCACAAAACTGTGGGGGAACTGTTCGTTTTTGCAGAAAGCTGGGCCAACAATCATAGACTCAGTCTGGGTGGAGCCCGATCCATCGGACATATCTGTCCACTACCCGATGGCCCCTTTACTCTTCAGTGGCCGCTGACTGCACGAATGGCCATCTTCCTTCGACGGTGCCAAGTTCATTTCCTGAACCCGCGCCGAATCATCGGCATCTATTGCTTGAGTCCGCGAATCATGGCCCAGGGCAAAGCCATGTGTTTTGAAGAGATGATCTATATCGACGAACATCAACACCGTGTGTTGGGCCGGGAATCCATCGACGAAATCGGCACGCTCTAGCGTTGGCCCAACTGGTCTACGACCTTTCGATGGTTCTCTGGATCTTCCACCTTTTCGAATTCAAGCCCGTATAGCCGGTAGCCTTCCCCCGCACTGAGCGCGCCAACGCGAGCATGAATGTTCAATGAATCAATTCCAGGAGCTTGAATCCGAACGGTAACCGTACCGCTCTCCACAAAAATGAGCTTAAAGTCATCTGGAACTGTAAAACTCAGCCCATCCACCACCAATTCGACCAAGCGTACAGGGGCGTCCAACAGTGAGATTGCTGGCCCATTTGCAGGNACCAATTCCACGACGTAGCCCTCTTTCGTGTTGGACTCCGAAGCAGACTCAGCCCAATTGTCGATAAAACCGAGAAGTAAACCATCCTGGTTTCTCTCAGGGATGGGTACGCCTGCACGAATGACGGAAGCCTGAAACGTATACTGCTTCATCTCAAAAGTTAGCCAGACCCTCAGGTCCTCACCTCCGATAAAACGTCGTTCATCGGAGGTTATTACCAGCCCACCCCGCTCAACACGAACAACCTGACCCTTAATCCAACGCTCCCCGCGAACCTGTATCTGGCAGGCCTGGCGGTGCTGGGCAGCTTCTTCAAGTATTCGGCGGGGGTCCATATCAACTCAACTTGCTGGACTCTTGTATCCGATGAGTACCATACTGGCTCCCGGACGGGTAAAGCAGAACGTAAGTTCTGGAGTTCTAGTGAAGATTGCACATATCACAGACCTACATGTACAAGCCGCACCACGGCTTGGCGAAATGACCGGCAAGCGTTTGTTGGGGACTGCAAACCTATACGTTCTGGGTAGACGAACTAAATTTTCCCTGAGCGCGCAAGAAGCCGCCATCGCCAGCGTGGTGGCGGCCGAACCTGACGTGGTCGTTTTTACGGGCGATCTTACGGCACAAGCCTTGGATGCTGAATTTTCGCTCGCCCGCACCCTGCTAGAACCCATCTTGTCCCGATTTCCAACGGTGATGATTCCTGGAAACCATGACACATACGTGAGGGAAAAAACCCCGGGCGATCGTATGCGGGAACTCTTTGGGAAATGGATGGGGCCAGAAATGCCAGCCCTTCACGTTCATGGAGATGCCGCATTCATCTGTATCGAAACGTGTCGCTGCCACCCCCTTTCCAGCGGATGGACTCCCGAAGAACAACTTGCAGAAGCTGCAACCAAGCTACAAAACATCCAGGATAAATTCACCTTCCTGTGCCTGCATTACCCACTATTGGGGAGACATGGTGAGCCATATGGACCATCCACTCGCGCCCTCGCCAATGCTGACGCCGTACGAGAATGGGTCAATACAACACCCGGCATCAATGCCATCGTTCATGGACACGAACACCACGGGTTCAAAACCAACATCTCGGGTCCCAACGGGCCAGTCACCATTTTGAACCCTGGAGCCACCGGATACGCACACCTTCCGGAACAAAACCGAACCTCCCATCTTTGTTTCTATACAGTCGAAGATGGAAAGATGACGGGTTTAGAGCGGCTTCTTTTTGATGGAACTTCATTTAGCCCGGAACCGGGCGGCGCCTTTTCGACCGGACGATAAACAGCTTTAGCTGTGCATCCGAACATCTTCTCCCGGCACGGACAATACCGTGGCTTCGTGGGCCGCCAATTCGTCAAGCCGTGCATACACCTGATCTTCTGGAACCTGCGTGGCTGCAAGGTCGAGATACGTTTGATGGTGGCGCGCTTCACTGGCAAGGAGTCCACGGTACAGCGCTGCGAGTTTAGGGTCGGGCAGGGTCTCTGCCAACAACTTCATCCGCTCACAACTCCTCGCCTCAATTAGGGCGCAGCAAATCATAGTATCCACAAAATGTTCTGGCTCTTGGCCACGAACGGCGGAAAACAATTTGGGTGCATAGGTTGAGGGTCGTTGACGATCAAAGGGAATTCCTCTGACATTCAACACCTTCAAAACCAACTCAAAATGCCCCAACTCTTCGCGTGCAATTTCCGACAACGGCACCATTAAGTCTGAACGGTATTGATATCGGAAAATAAGATTAAGAGCGGTAGATGCCGCTTTCTTTTCGCAATGAGCGTGATCCAGAAGCACATCATCCATGGATGCTAAAGCCTCTTTGATCCAATCAGGGCGCGTTGATGATGCTAGCCTAAGCACGATTTCAGGTAGCCTGCCTAGACTCGATGATTTCCTTGCAACCGACCAACATTTGGTCGAGAACATCCTGACCGAACACCTTTCGAATCACATCCTGGTATTTACCATCAAGAAATTCTTGGTGGCTGACCACAGCACCCACTTCAGCGCCTCCTGGCCCACAAGTACTTGCAACCAACACTCCGTCACCCTCGATGTTTACACGAGAGTTACGAGTAGGAAGATCTTTGGTCCACTCTGTCTGTCCGGGCATATCTTTCTCCTTTGACTGCTCAACGGAGATATCCGAATCGACTCGACCTGACCATTACTCCTTAGTGGCGAAGCTGTTCTAGGGTGACCAAAGGACCCAATCGGTGCCTGTAGCGCTCTGCACGGCCCACGCTACTGCTAAAAATAGGTTGCCTTGCTTCCTCATAGGCGAACTCATGTCCGATGGCTTCCGCAGATGTGAACTCCAACACGGTTTTGTCCCAGGGTTGACCCATGAAATCAAACATACGACGGCATTGGGTTTCAACATCTGCCACAAGTTCTTCGTATCGAACGTGGAGTACCTGCATCGGCAAGACCTTCGACCAATGGTCCATGAGCCTTCTATATTCACGATAAAATTTGGAGAGAGAGTCAAGCTTGGTACTAAAAGCAAAGCTTGGTCCACCCATGTGGTTGAAGTAACAACTGAGGCATGTATCGATCGGATCACGATCGCAATGAATCACGCGAGCATTGGGGGAAATGATCGCAGCCAAACCCAAGTGCAAGAAATTGTGTGGCTGCCTGTCAATAATGATGTTGGCATCAGAAGTTCGACGAAGACTCTCCATCCGCGCTGAGGCCAAACTTTCAATCAAATTTGAATCCAAGGATCGCACCAAGCCTGGATAGGCACCCTGGCCTCCAACATAGTGACGTAAACCTCCAGCCATCGTAGGCAGATCGTCCAAGGCGCCCGCGCCATACACATCAGGATGGCGACCCAAGATATGCTCAACCAAGGAAATACCCGCACGTGGCATTCCACAAACAATCAGGCTGGCAGACGAATCAACACTGGGCTTGGGAAGAGATTCAAACAACTCTGGAGTAAAGACTTCAATCAAGGCATCAACAAATGCCGAGTGAGCATCACCGTCATATTTTGAACCTTGAGCGACGTTGGCCTTTTGATATGCATCAAAGGCGGCATCGACTTCACCCACAGCATCAAGCAAGTCGCCCTCAGCAAAACGCAAGGCTGCTTCTTCCAACTTGGGTACTCCAGGCCGAATTGCACGCCGGACAACCGGAAGTGCCTGTTCAGGCCGCCCAATTCTTCGACTTAATCCGGCGTAGCTTACTGCCACTTGAGGGTGTGCCTGGGCAGCAGACACATAGGGTCTCAAAATCTGTAAACCGACAGATACTTCATCCCGTCTATCGAGAGCGATGGCCAATCCAGCAGATGCACCTTGGTGTTCCGGATCCCGCTGAAGGGCTTCACGGAACCGGTCTTCCGCTTTGGCCACATGCCCTTGATCGATCAAGAACCAACCATGATGAGCTCGCAGAATCGCGGAACTGGGATCAAGTTTAATGGCAATCCGAAAACACTCGGTAGCCTCTAAGTTCTGTCCACGGTGCGCCAACGCCTGAGCCAAGTTCACATGAAACAATGAGTCTTGGGAATTCAAACGAATGGCTGTTCTAAAACATTTCTCCGCTTCCGCTGAATCACCCTTCGCCAATCGCGCCAGACCCAAATGATTAAACGCTTCGGCATCGCCTGGGTTCTTGGCAACATGTTCCGTATAGACGCGCTCAGCTTCCGAGAAATTTCGAAGGTCAAGCAAGCATCGCCCTAAATTATAGCGCGCGTTTGCATTTTCCGGTTGAGCAGCAACCACCTGCCGGATGTGGGGTAACGCTTCAGCATATCGGCCCACCTCCAGCAAACACATGGACAGAGCATCTCTCGTTTCCATGTCATTCGGATCGTGCGCAATCGCAAAACGTAAGTGTCGAATCGCTTCACTTGGCTTGCCTGCTTGTTGTTGCAACAAACCGGCCATCAGATGCGCCAAAGGATGATTCGGCACATGTTCAAGCACAGCCTCACAGGCATGAAGGGCGGCTTCATTGTCGCCCGCCTTAAATGAGGTCTTCGCTTCTTGAAGTGCCACTAATATTGGATTGTCCGTCTTCATGATCCGCGTATCGAACAAAACAGACCGGACTTGAGGCGAATCTATTCTTTTTGATCGTAACGAAGAAACAATTCATCACCCAACTGCTCGCAATCGGTCAACCTGAAATCTTGAATACTGTCCGGCGAAAAACCAATACCATCTGCGAGACTGGGCGCTCCTACCCCACCGATGATTCGGGGGGCAAGTGTCATAAAAATCGTATCCAACCGCCCTGCAGCGACCAAACTGAAGATAAGATCTCCCCCTCCCTCTACCAGCACTCGTTCACAGCCCAACTCACGCAAAGCCGCAAGCACATCGATTGCATCATCCACCACATGTACAGAAGCTCCACGCGCTTCATGAGCAGAAACATCTAAGCTTGACGGACCAAATACTCGCAAATCAACTCTGTCGTCCGGCCAGTCATCTCCCATGTGGTCAACAATTCCATTCCGGGTCATGACGGCATTAATCAAACGGTCTTGGGCGCCCATGACCTGTAGACCGGCAGGCGCAACAATCGGATGAGGCCCCATACGAAAAGTCTGACCGCCAATCAACACTGCATCGGCTTTGGCCCTCAACAGACCCATCCTGCGGCGGTCTTGGTCAGTACCTACACAAAAGTGGTCATCATTGACGGTACCGATGCGACCATCAAGACTGACCGCTGTATTGGAAAAAACCCACATCAGTCAATGAAGTCCGCTGGTGTACGACTGCAGCTCACGCTCACTCCATCACAATGTGGCATATCCACCGGATACTTGGTGACTGTTACCCGAACTTGGTCTACCGGAAAGTCCACACAAATGATCCGGGCAACACTTTCCGCAATCGCCTCAATCAAACGCCATTCCCTACTCGTCAGATGTTCTGAAATGGCTTGGTCAACTTTTGCATAATCCACCATATTGATTGGCTGGTCTGCGCGAGCAGACTCCTGCCAATCGGTTCTGGCATCAAAATCGATGCAGACTGTTTGTGGCAACTTGCGTTCCTCGACATTGAAACCAACACGACACTGATAGCGCAGTCCATGTCCACTGACTCGATCGGCCACAGCCCACCTCCAACACAACCCAGGCTTATTCCGATGGACCAAGACTGCCACAATGGTTGACGCAGCGGGAGCGGGATGCCAAATTCAGTACTAAGGAATGTTTCATGCGAGTTCTCGTTACATATCCACCCATGCTGTCGAGCAAGGGTAGCCCCATGCTGACACAGAATCGGCAGTTCCAGTGGTTTCATGAACCCTCGTATTTGTACCCCTGTGTCCCCGCATCAGCAGCCACGTTGCTTCAAGAGAAAGGGCACACCGTGGCGTGGTTTGATGCCATTGCCGAAAAGAAAGACTGGGCGCAATTTACCAGCATGCTCACTAGTTTCCGGCCCCAGCTGGTCCTCATGGAAACCAAGAGTCCAGTGGTTCGCCAACACTGGAAAATGGTCGACCGTATCCGAGAAGAGCTACCGGGTGTGATTACGGTTCTCATGGGTGACCACATCACCGGAAACCCCGCAGAAACCATGGAACACTCAAAGGTGGACTTTCTGTTCACCGGAGGAGACTGGGACTTCCTGGCCGAAAACCTTGTCAACCACTTGGAGCGTGGCGACGCTTTGGCAGGCGGCATTTGGTATCGAAATTCAGACGGCACCTGGTCCGACACCGGCCCTTATCAAAACCTCGGTGACCTCAATGCCTTACCATTCATCGATCGTGACCTAACCAACGCGAACCTCTACTTTGAGAAATGGAAAAAACGACTTCCTTTCATGTGGACCATGGCCGGTAGAGACTGTCCATACGGTAAATGTACCTTTTGCTCATGGACCGTGACCTACCCAAAATTCCGAACACAAAGCCCAAAGAGATTGGTCGACGAAATGGAGTTTCTTGTCAATCATCACGGTGTCCGAGAGATCTTTGATGACACCGGCGCTCTACCGACTGGGAATTGGCTCACACGCCTATGCAACGAAATGATCGATCGGAAACTCAACGAAAAAATCATCTTCGACTGTAACTTTCGCTTTGACTACTTCACCGAGAAGAATGTTCATCTGATGAAAAAGGCAGGGTTTCGAAAACTTATCCTCGGCATCGAAAGCGCCTCTGAACGAACCATCGATATCCTCGACAAGAAGCTCACTCGAGAGCAAATCATTGAAGGGTGCAAAATGGCTTCAGCTGCAGGCCTGCAGCCCCACTTGACGCTCATGGTCGGGTACCCTTGGGAAACCAGGGAAGATGCGTACGAAACCTTGAAACTGGCTCGGTATCTGATGACAAATGGCTATGCGCACATGCTGCAAGCAACCGTCGTCATGCCTTACCCGGGCACACCCTTGTTTGACCTATGCCAACAAAATGGTTGGATTCGTTTCGATGCTCATGATTACGAGCGCTATGACATGACCGAACCAGCCTGTGTTCTCACCGATATGAATGAAGAAGAAGTCGTTCAAATGGCAGGTCAATTCTACAAACTGTACATGCACCCTCGTTTTCTTATGCACCAACTCAAGCACATGCGTTCCATAGAAGACTTGGATTACGCTGCACGAGGGGCGAAAGCAGTCTGGGGACATATGAAGGATTTTGCTAAGATACGGACGTAGAAAAAACACGTACAAGTCGGCAATCTCCACTCAAATACTCAACCGGAAACATACCGCTATGGCCACGCATCGAATTGGAATTCTTACTGGTGGAGGAGACGCTCCGGGACTGAACGCAGTCATCCGTGCAGTCGTAAAATATGCAGTCGGCAAGCTTCATTGGCAAGTCATCGGCATCGAAGACTCTTTCAACGGAATGTTGGATGCACCCCGGCGACTTCATGACCTTACTCCTCGAAGTTGCCAAGGGTTGCTCCACCGTGGCGGTACCATCTTGGGGACCACCAACAAAGGGGATCCGTTTGCGATGCCAGACGGTTCTGGTGGTCATACCGATCGCTCTGGAGAACTTGCCGCTGCGATTCGTGCTGAAGGGCTGGAAGGCCTCATTGTCATTGGTGGAGATGGAACCCAAGCCATTGGTCTTCGACTCATGGACACACACGGGATTCCCGTAGTGGGTGTTCCCAAAACCATCGACAATGACCTCAGTGCCACCGACCTTACCTTCGGTTTCATTTCTGCTGTAGAAACCGCCACAGACGCTCTGGATAGACTTCACACCACAGCGGAATCTCACGACCGAGTCATGCTGCTGGAGGTCATGGGGCGAGATGCTGGATGGATCGCCCTTTGGGCTGGGGTGGCTGGGGGGGCAGACTGTATCGTGATTCCCGAAATCCCCTACGATGCAGACCGTTTTGCAGCCAAAATTAAGGAACGGAGAATGCGTGGGCGACACTTTACAATCATTGTGGTTGCAGAGGGTGCTGCACCAAAAGATGGCAACACGCTGCCCTCAGAAGTGCCCCATGGAATCGGTACACTTCATACCGCGAGTGCCGCTCACACCCTTGCCAAACTCCTGACTGAACGTGTGGACGTCGATGTACGGACAACTGTTTTAGGACACCTTCAACGTGGAGGCGGGCCTGTCGCATTCGACCGGGTCCTCGCAACCGAATTCGGTGTCCGTGCTGTAGAACTCATCAACGCTGGGCAATGGGGCGATATGGTCCGCCTAAACAAAGGGAAAGTCACTTCGGTTCCGATTCGGGATGCGGTAGCAGAGTACCGCACCGTAGAAGAAAACCACCCATTGCTGGCAGTTGCCCGCTCTGTAGGGATCGAGTTCGGCGGATAAAACGACGCAGGCTCAGCGTTCCAGCAGACCCGCATACCGGACGAGTTCCGTACCCAAGTTTTTCAACTGCCCTTCCAAATCCTCTCTGACTGGCGTACCCGATGCATCAAAAGCTTCTTGGGCACGAGGAATGCTCACCTCGGCAGGGATGACCCAACCATTCATCCAACGACACACATGGCGAAGATGGTTGAGCGTATTCATTGCCCCCGCATCGCCGCGCCCAGTCGCTACCAGTCCAACCAGCTTGTCACGGATGGCATCCGGCCCCAGCAGGTCCAGCGCATTCTTCAACACACCCGTAAAACTTCCATGGTAGTTGGGCGTACCAATAAGCAAACCATCGGCTCCACCGATAATCTGGATGAACCGCTGCGTGTCTCCACCATAGGTGGATTCATCTTCACGCCCATCACAAAAAGACAAATCGAAATCACCAAGGTGAATGAACTCCACCGAGGCCCCGACATCCTTCGCAGCGGCCGCAGCCACGAGCAAGGCACGTCGTGTGGAAGAATCAGTACGCAGCGAACCGCAAATGGTGACAATTTTCATGGCGCTCGGCTATCCCGAAAACACAATTGATGCAGGCGATTAGTTCTCGACAAACACTTGCTTGCTTTGCCGCTGCTCCAGAGAACGCAAATAGGCAACACTCGCTGGGGTTCGATTGGCGTTCACTGCCTCTCTGGCCAAACGCAAGGCCTCCGCCAAGTCCCCTGACCGCTCCGCATCAACCGCTTGATTGTGAAGCGCTTTGGACGTGCCCGGTTCAGCGTTGCGATACCACCTGCGGCGAATCGTCTCACTGGTGGGTACCAATTGTTGGGCCAAATCTTCGGCAATGTCAGAAACCACATTGTTGTGAACCACAGACCTGCGCTGAAGATTGCTAGGATCATCTTCTCGTACCACTCGGACTCTATGACCCTCACTATGAAGCATGATCACTGGCTCATTGCTGATCTCCACAGTCATCACCGCAGTGCCCTTTCCGCGTATCGCTTCCTCTCTGTGTTCCAGCATTCCCGAAGTCCCCGCTCCCATCCCTGGATACAGTTGAGAAAGATCAACCTCGGTACGCACATCCACACGGCACATGTTCAGCAACAATCGAGTCGATGCATCCGGCACCACCGTGACCCCATTTCGCATCGCCAAGTCCCG
>PALY01000017.1 GCA_002707085.1 Deltaproteobacteria bacterium | reverse complement strand
CTCGCCAGGTAGGTGAAATGCTGTTTCGCATCCTTGAAAATGACCGCCCTGATCTTGTAGTCATTTACACAGGAAACAATGAGTACCACGAACTTCGCGCCCTGAAAGCCCGTTCGGATCGCTACGATCCGAGCGCAGAACTATTGAGAAGGCGACTGTCCAAGAGCTATCTATATCGAAGCCTGCGCGAATACTTGGTGCCCAGCGAGAACACACTCGCACCACCAGAAGGCATAGAGTGGCTCCCAGTGGGGCGAATGGATGTGCAGGTCGACGAAGCCGATCGCGAATTGGGAGAACTACTGTACGGTGAACACCTTCGGGACATGATTCTTGCCGCCCAACAGCAAAAGGTACCCATATTGCTCACCACAGTGGCTACGAATCTCCGTGACCATATTGATCAGGGCACACCCGGCACTTTGACCCAACAGGGAGAACACGCGCTTCACTCCTTGGGTGAGATGGTTGATCGCGTCCCTGCAGCACGCTTTGCCGCAGAGGTGGGCGAAAGAGAAAGCCTTCTCCAAACAGAAGGCGCTCAACACCGATTGGGTCAGCTATTTCTACGTGCGGGCCTAAAGGAGGCTGCCCTCAATGCATTTGAAACCAAAGAACTGGTGTCATTGCGCCCAATGACCAGCAACAGAACCATGCGATCCATTGTTCGACAAAAGGCCGAGAAACATGATGTTCCCTTCTGTGATTTAGCGGGTGCTTTGGCTTCTGCATCACCGGATGGGATTCCCGGTAACGACATGTTCATCGACCACTGCCACCCCAATGCAACTGGCCATTCCATACTCGGGAAAGCACTCAGCGACTGTATTCTCGATCAGGACCTTCTATCGCTTGGGACTAGCGCAACTGTACCGTCCACAGCGAGCGAAGACCCGTTCCGAATCGATCATTTCAACGGACATAGACCCATTCCCGGCATCCAATCCCCCAAACCTGATACAAACCCCGGTGGCCCTGAAGCCATGGCTCAACAGGGCCATAAAGCTTTTGTTGAGGAGCGTTTCGACGTCGCTCTTCAGCGATATCAAAGGGCAGAACAGTTGGGGGCCAACCCAGGCTCTATCCAACTGAGCATTGGTCTCACGCACCTGTTTCGTGGCGATCTCATCGCTGCCAAAACTGCATTAAAACAAGCCGTTGCATCGGGAAATGAAGATGCGAAAAGAACATTAGAAACCCTAACTCCATAGGGCACAGTTCAAATACCGAAGACCTTTCTGAGCATCAAGCGATCGAGACCCCAATCGCCATCGGCTGTGCGCATAACCAACGGATCAGGATCCACTCGGTCTCCGCCAAAAGAAGAGGTAAACACTGCAATGGTTGGCGCCCGCCCCGCACGAAACAAAACATCCTGGCGGGAGTTGAGTGTCAGTCCCGCCGCCGCAATGGCCTCCTCTGGGCGGGGATCGACTGCAGAATGCACCAACACAAAGGCAGCGTCAGGCTTCATTAAGCGAGCCGCAGTTCGACAATAATCAAAGACATTGCCCTTCAATTCCATTCGCGCCCCTGCACGTTGCGGGTTGGGTGAAACCACGCCTGTTCCAAGGGGAAAGTAGGGAGGGCTACCCGTAACGAGATCGTACATCCCAGATTCGGGAATCATCGCCTCGTCCCGTAGGTCGCCATGCCGTAGTTCTACTCGATCACCCAGATTATTATGCTCGATGGTCTTTCTACACAGGCGGTGACTCACCTCCTGAACTTCAACAAAAACGCTCTTGGCATCAGGTTTCATCAAATACAGCGTCATGAGGCCAACCGAACCAATGCCTGCGCCAATGTCGATCAAACGCTTCGCATTCGGACGCACGTTGGCTGCCGTCCATGCAGCGACGACATCATCGGTGGAAAAACGGTGTCCTTTGGCCAACTGGAAAATGTCCCAGTTTCCAGTGATTTGATCGCGGGTTTCCCCGACTGCTACTTCAACCATGACGCAACGCCTCTACAACACCATTTACACCCAACTTGTCGGTATCCAGATGGCGGTCGGCCTGTGCATACAAACTTGAGCGTTCTCGTAAAATTGCTTCCAGTTCTTGCTGAGCATTGGGACGACCACGCATGGGTCGGAGGTCCCCTTGCGCCCGGACCCGTTCCAAGTGGGAAGCAGGAGATGCCTGCAGCCAAACTGTGTGTGTCCCCTCTCTCAACAATCGCCATGACTGTGTGGCAGTGACAATAGAACCGCCGGCAGCAATCACAGCACCACCGGGTTCTTTCAATACGCTCTCCAGCACTTCCCGCTCAAGCGTCCTGTAGTGCCCCTCTCCGCGCAACTCAAAAATCTCGGCCAACGTCATTCCAGCCTGTTGCTCCAACAACGTGTCCAATTCCATGAACGGCACATTCAACCGATCTGCCAAATTCCGACCCACCGTCGACTTCCCTGCACCGCGCAAACCCACAAGGGCAATCTTCATCGGTCGTGCTGGACCCACACCTTGAAACAGTTCCGAGAGCGAAATCTCCAGCACACCGCACACTTCAGCCAGCCTTTGCACACTGATGTTCCCTTGGCCTTTTTCCAACTGCACGAGGAATCGTGGCGAAACATCTGCAGACTGTGCCAGTTCCGCTTGAGTCAAACCAATTGTACGTCGTCTAGCCCGTAAACGCGCGCCTACTTCTGTAAGTATGTGTTCCATAGATGCACTATAATGCATATTATTAGTATTGCAAGTATCTATTTTATGCATTATAGTGCAATCACTGGAGGCCCTCATGGGTGAATTTGCCTACCCCGCCGTGTTCTTTGAGACCCATCCCGACAAGTATGTCCATTGGGATCTCCAAATCGAAGGCCAAGTTGCCACCCTGACCATGCACATCAAAGAGGACCACCCCATGTGGGAAGGCCTCTACGAACTCAAATTAAACAGCTACGACTTGGCGGTTGATATTGAACTGCATGACGCCATCAATAGGCTTCGTTTCGAACACCCAGAAGTCCGGTGCGTCCTCGTGACAGGCGCATACGACAAGATCTTCTGCGCAGGTGCCAATATTCGCTTCTTGGGCAATGCTCCTCATGCCTTCAAGGTGAACTTCTGCAAATACACCAACGAGACCCGATGCGGAATCGAAGATGCCACTGCACAATCCGGGCAAGTATACGTGGCAGCATTGAATGGTACCGCCTCTGGTGGCGGCTACGAGTTGGCACTGGCCTGCGAAGAAATTTATTTGATCGATGACGGCAATGCCGCCGTAGCCCTTCCTGAAGTGCCACTCCTCGGCGTTCTACCCGGCACAGGTGGCCTGACCCGGTTGACGGACAAGCGGAAAATCAGAAGAGACTTGTCCGACATTTTCTGTACCAAGGCGGAAGGCTTTCGCGCCCGCGACGCAAAGAAATACAACTTCATTGACGGTTCGTTCCCTCGCTCAAAATGGGCTGCAGGCGTTCAAGACCGTGCAAATGAAATCGTGACGGAACAAAACGCCAAGTTTCCCAACCGTACGGGCGAAGGAGTCGCCTTGCCGCCCCTCACCCGGACGACAACAGATGACGGATGGTCATACCCCAGCGTCGAAGTCAGCATCAATGGACGCGTTGCCAACCTTCTACTCAAAGGGCCGGAAGAGGGTCCAGAGCGTTCAGCAGACACATGGTCTCTGCGTGCATTCCGTGAACTTGAAGACGCGCTCCTCCATCTTCGGATCAACCACCTGGAAGTCGGACTGATCAACATCCGAACGACAGGGGACAGCGCCAAAGTATTGGAGCATGAAAAGTTCATCATTGAAGGTGCCAACAATGACTGGTTCCTCAACGAGGTGAAGCACTTCCAATCTCAGTGCCTCCGCAGACTGGACAACATGGCGAAATCCGTTTTCGCCATCATCGAACCCGGTCACTGTTTTGATGGAATCCTATTCGAACTCACCCTTGCAGCGGACCGCAGCTACATGTTGCTCGATGAAGAAGAAGAAAACACTGTAGAACTTTCCCAAGCCAATGCAGGTGAATTTCCGATGGCCAACGGTCTAAGTCGACTGGTTGCACGCTTCCCAGGGGATCCTGAAGCCCCCGGTGTGGCGCTGGATGAAGATGGGCCTATCGATGCAGAGACCGCTGAAGATCTCGGTATCGTTACTGCGGCACCTGACGATATCGATTGGGACGACGAAATTCGAATCGCAATCGAAGAACGAATCAGCATGTCTCCAGACGCGCTGACCGGCATGGAGCAGAACCTGCGTTTCGGTGGTTCTGAAAATTGCGAAACCAAAATTTACGGTCGGCTGTCAGCCTGGCAGAACTGGATTTTCCAACGCCCAAATGCTGTAGGCGACCGTGGCGCACTCACCTTGTATGGCCACCCAGAGCGGCCAGTTTTTGACTTCCGGAGGACCTGATGGCGGGCATCAACTACAACGAACGAATCCCAAACAACGTCGATCTATCCAGTGATCGCCGCCTACAACGAGCGCTTGAAAAGTGGCAACCAGCCTTTTTAGACTGGTGGGAATCTGTAGGTCCCCAAGTCTTTAAAACAGATGACATCTATCTGCGCACTGCCATCAGCACCGAACCCGGTGGTTGGGCGCACTTTGGTCACGTCAAGATGCCCGATTACCGCTGGGGTATCTTCCTGGCAGACCCTGAAAAGGATCGGACCATCACATGCGGAGATGACGAAGGGAAACCCGTTTGGAATGAAGTGCCTGGCGAGTACCGCAACATGCTCAAACGAATCATTGTGGTCCAAGCCGACACCGAACCCGCGAGTGTCGAGCAGCAACGGTGGTTGGCAGAAACCGCGCCTTCCATGATGGATGCAAGAAACCTCTTTCAAGTAAACGTCGAAGAAGGTCGTCACCTCTGGGCCATGGTGTACCTGCTTCAAGCTTATTTCGGACGCGACGGCCGTGATGAGGCGGATGAACTGCTGGCACGCCGGTCCGGTGATGAAGACAAGCCTCGGATCCTCGATGCGTTCAACCAACCATGTAAGGACTGGCTGACCTTCTTCAGTTTCGCCATGTTCACAGACCGCGATGGCAAGTATCAACTTGGTTCACTCGCTGAATCTGCCTTCGACCCACTCAGCCGAACCTGCAAATTCATGTTGACCGAAGAAGCCCATCACCTCTCCGTGGGCGAACTTGGACTTGAACGGGTGATGAGACGCGCATGTCAACTCATGCAGCAAGACTCCAATGAAGATGTGCGGGCCCAAGGAGGAATCGACCTTCCCACGATCCAGAAATGGATCAACCACTGGTACGGATACAGCCTTGATCTCTTTGGCGCTGAAGTATCCACCAATGCCGCAGACTATTTTGCCGCCGGCATCAAGGGTCGGTGGAAAGAAGCCAAGGATTATGAAGACCACAACTGCTTGGGCAAACATCGCAGCGTCCCGACCGTCGAAAACGGGACCCTGGTCGACAAAGAGTATGCGCTTCGCAACTGCATGAATGAAGAACTACGAGACTCCTACGCGAAAGATTGTCATCGAGTATTGCGTCGCTGGAACAAGGCGGTTGTTGATGAAGGGATCACAAACTTTGAGTTTACGCTTCCCTCCACGCGGTTTTTCCGCCGCCAGGGCCAATACTCTGACTACCATTTCGATAGAAGCGGGAACTTAATCGACAAGGAAACCTGGGAAGCCAACCAAGCTGACTGGCTTCCCACCGATGAAGACCGCGAGTATGTCCAAAGCCTTATGACACCCGTTCATGAGCAAGGAAAGGTTGCCAATTGGATTGCAGCACCTCGTCGCGGCATCCACGGAAAGCCGTTCGACTTTGAATACGTCCGGAAATAAACGAAGGTACATCGACGAATCGACATTGAAACCTCCGCCACGTCAGTGTGCGGGGTATGGAGGTGGCGATGAATTTCCTTCCCATACGTGAACGTCGAACACAGATAGTCACCCTAGCAGTGCCGATTGTTGCAGGCATGTTGAGTCAAAATGTACTCAATGTGATCGACACAGCGATGGTCGGAAGTCTGGGTGATGTTGCACTGGCGGCGACGGGGATGGGCGGATTCGCCAACTTCATGGCCATCAGCTTCATCATGGGCTTATCGTCTGGCGTTCAAGCGATCGCTGCTCGACGAATGGGAGAAGGACGGTCAGAGATTCTGGCCGTAGCGCTCAATGCCGGCCTGATACTCGCCATCGTTTGGGCGATTCCATGGACCGCCATGCTCCACTCATTGGCCTTTGAGTTGTTTGGTGTTCTCATCAGCGATCCTGCAGTGATCGCAGAAGGCGTGCNGTATTTCCAGGTACGTGTCCTGGGCGCTCTCGGGGTCNGAATCAACTTCGCATTCCGAGGCTATTGGAACGGGGTCAACCTACCCAAACTGTACATGGGCACATTGTTTGTGAGTCATTTAACGAACCTGTTCTTGAACTGGGTTCTCATCTTTGGAAACCTCGGCGCACCAGAACTGGGAACATATGGGGCCGGCCTGGCAAGCATGATCTCCACCTACGTNGGNTCGGCCACATACATCGGCTTGGGGCTACGTCACGCCCGCAAGAACGGCTTCCTGAAGGTTGCACCCGACACTCACATGTTCAAGACCCTCACCAGACTGACCTTGCCCGCAAGCCTTGCTCAAATGTCGATGGCTACCGGGTATACGGCACTGATGTGGGTGGTTGGACAGACCGGCACCGCCGAACTGGCAGCAGCAAATGTGATTTTGACCATCACATTGGTCGCAATCCTTCCTGGAGTGGCTTTTGGCCTCGTGGCCACATCCCTCGTGGGGCAAGCGCTGGGCCGTCAAAATATTGAGGACGCCCAGGCCTGGGGCTGGGATGTCGTGAAGATTGGCTCTCTGTCACTCGCAGNGCTGGGCCTTCCCATGGTGCTGGCCCCAGATTTCATACTGTCATTGTTTCTCCATGAACAATCCACCCGAATGATCGCCGTTGTCCCACTTCAATTGGTGGGCGCCACCATCGCCATCGATGCTGTAGGACTGGTTCTCCTCAATGCACTGTATGGGGCCGGTCATAGTCGGCCTGTGTTCATTGTNAGTACCGTTTGTCAATGGGGTGTAGGCTTACCCCTCGCCTATATNTTTGGGCCCGTCATGGGCCTNNGCCTGGGCTGGGTCTGGGCNGGAATGCTGCTNTACCGCGGCCTACAAGCGGGGGTGTACGCCTGGATGTGGAAAAAGAAAACTTGGGCCAATGTTGCGGTTTAATCACCAGCCTCGGCAAGGAACCCANGCATCCACCACTTTCTGGTCCTGCACCACATNAACCACATCGTGGCTGGCGATGGTCAAACAACTGTGNTTNGGCACAATCCGAAGCTGTTGACCCAACCGTAGAGAAGAGACNCCTGGCCCCTTCACCTTTCCGTGTTCTTGAGAGAGTCCCACCAGNCTCACACCTGGAANGGGTTCCATATCCAGCGTCCTAATCAACCCNAANCCNCATTCAGGATCGATATGTACGGGACCAGGATCCTTCGATANNGCCAATGCACCGGTATCGAGAATGGCTCGGTCTGGATATTGGCCGATCACTGTAGCCAGCACACTCACCGCTACATCTTCAAGACAACAACTTCCTATCGATGCTTGNTACCGATCAAAAANCGCNTANTTACCTGGCCGAATTTCCGTGACACCCNTCAAATCTTCCACGACCATCATCGTTGGAGTCGANCCGATACTCACTTCATCAATCGGCACACCCGAAGNCCGTAAAGCTTCGGCCAACCCAACCACGGATGAGCGCTCTTGNCGNGCGACCTTNGCTATCTCTTCCGGTCCATGACAATCGTANCTGTGACCCCCATGCGTCAGCAGTCCNCGAAAATCGAGCGTTTTTGAATCATGAAGNGCCNTGGCGGTCATTCGCGCATGCTTCGTGCCCGGAATGACACCGGCACGGCCATANCCNCAATCCACCTTGAGATATACCGGAACGATTACCTCAGCTTTTCCNGCGGCACGAGTCAGGGCATCCACAGCCTCTANCGAATCCACCAATAAATTGAGTCGACCTATCTCCTTTCCAAGAGCAATNGCTTCTGCAATTCTTGGCAGAGGTATGGGNACTGCCCAAGTAATGTCATCGTATCCAGCTTTTCCAAAAAAACGTGCTTCCGCAAGCGTAGAAACCGTGATGCCACCAAAGTGANCCCCNACCTGACGACTGGCGATCTCCAGACACTTATGGGTNTTCACATGGGGTCGCAGTTGGACCCCCAATTGATGGGCNCGCTTACTCATCCACTGGGTGTTTCGTTCTATNCGATCAAGATCCAACAACACCGAGGGAGACCGTAGATCAGAGATTTGTGAAGGGGGTCCCATAAGCTCGTCTCNTAAAATTGGACTATGTTTAGACGATGACACATCTCCATCGCAAATGCTATCGCNCTGCNGGNNCCTTCAGCCTNCTTCTACTGCTGACCTCCTGCTCAAAAGAAAAAACANGAGACGGTGACACNGCNGTGGCCNCTCCNGACCTTACTGAATCACTCAACTCAGGCGAGGTCCGNGCCGGCANCGTAACAGACGAAAGNGCACTGTTTGGTGGGATAAGCGCCGAAGGCCAGGCCGGAGACTTCAAGATCTACAATGATCGAGTTCAATTCATCATNCAGTCCACGCGAGCTGGAGATTACTACGTCGAATACCCAGGTTCAGTCATCGATGCCGATATCGTCCGGCCCGAAAACCAGGTNGGCCAAGATCTTATTGACGATGCGGGAACGATGGTGGGCTTGGGCCGCATGTTCGATGCNGACTCTGTGAAGGTNATTGCGGATGGTTCNGATGGAACTGCTGCGATCATTAGAGCCAAAGGACAATTATCTCCNCTCATGCTGCTGACGGGCACCCTTGAGTCGGATGAACTCATTCAACCAAGAATGGTCGAGATCACTACAGATTACATTCTGGAACCCGACTCGTGGCTACTGCGGATGGACACCCACGTGCTGTGGAAAGACGTTGCAACTCCCGTTCAATTTGCCGACATGGCTTTCATGGCTTTCGACATCACCAGTGGCTACAAACACCACTCTGGCCGNGGTGGTGACTCTCCTGCCACCTACGGNTGGACCAGCATCATGGGCGACCAAAACGAGCTGACACTCGCCATCATGCAAGGTGAAGACTACGGTGAATTTAAGGCCAATGCTGTGTTGGACACNCTGGTTGATTTGGGACCTTTGTTGATTGGGTCCAACGAGGCGGTCACCGTAAATGAAGGCGATGAACTNGAGTGGTCANGATACATGGGTGTTGGCGCGGCTCTATCGACCCTCACCGATGAATGGCATCTGCGTCGTGGCGATGCAACGGAAACCATAGGCGGTTCTGTCCAAAGTAATGGTGCCGGTCTTGCTGGAGTGCGCGTACACATCTTGGATTCAGATGGCGGTGCCATCACCATGGCGCTGNCCGACGAGGATGGGAAGTATTCCGCNTCGGTTCCGGTAGGTTCAGCCANTCACGTGATGGCTGATTCAAGAGGNACAGGTGTCTACTATGACCGCGAACCAGGGGCNGGNTGGTACAGCCCTTACGCTGCAGATGAAATCCGGTCNCAAACCCTCCACAGNCTTGAACATGGNGCGCAACCCATCNCGTTTAATCCAGGCTACGGCATTTCAGAACTGACACCNGCTGGCGCAGATGTGCTTTTAAACCTCACGCCTCCAGGTACGCTCCAAGTTCAAATCACGGATGGAGAAACCGCTGTGGTGAAGGTGAACTTCACAGAAGCGGATCCAGTCACNGCACACCCATCTCTTGTGGCAAGTCGCCCATCGGGGAGCATGGCTTGGTTGTACATTCGAGATGGAGAAGGAAGCATTCCCCTGGAACCCGGNACCTATTCGATCGTGGTCCACCGAGGCACCCTCTTCGAAGCCCACGTAGAAACCATCACCATCGAAAGCGNNACNACCACCGAGGTCACAGCGACCTTGGAGCAGTCGGTGAACCCCAATGGTCTGTGGTCGCTCGATCCCCATAGCCANGGCTCCCCTTCTGGAGATGGTTCCATATCCATGGAGGGACGCCTGACTGTTCATGCAGCACACGGTGTAGACGTACACTTTGGTACCGACCACGACCATGTCGCGGATTATCGTGTTTTACTTGAACCTTTGGGACTCAATGAACACCTTGCAAGCATCGTTGCAGATGAAGTGAGCCCAACACTGCGGGGNCATCACAACGTCTACCCATTGGAGTCAGTACCGGAAAAAGTAAACGGTGGGGCCTTCCCATGGTGGTCTACNTGGAAAGACTGGGTGACTACGGAGGGCTTGTACAAGTCCATGCNAGAAATGGCCACCCACGGCGACATCATCGTTCAAGCCAACCACCCGACTTCAACTTCTGGCTTGTTCGCAAACGCGGATTGGTCCGCTGGATCAGGCGTGGTCCGAACCGGTACACACTGGTCGGACGATTTCGATGCATTTGAGGTGTTGAATGATGGCGGCTATGCCAGTGTCGTTCCCTACTATTTCGACATGGTAAACCGGGGTATGCGACCCGCACCGGTGGGTGTCTCGGATAGCCACTCGCACCGGGGCGGCGTTGGTGAGAACCGAACCTGGGCGCCCATCAACATCGAAGAAATCACCGANCTCACAAATGACCACATCCGACAGGCCATTCAGAGCAGCGGTGTTATCGCAAGCCACGGACCCATCATCGACGCCAGAGTCGCAGGCCAATGGGCGCCAGGCGGCGACTTTGCTGGGCCAATCACGCTCGACGTAACCGTGTCTGGCCCCAGCTGGATGCCCATCGATAGTCTTGAAGTTTACGCAAATGGTGAACTGTCTACCACCCTTGAAATCGAGAGTGGTGAAACCGTCAACATAGAACTAAATCCAGAAGTCGATACGGCCTATGTGTTGATCACAAGTGGGACCGGTGACATGTCACCAGTGTACACAGGACAACGGCCTTGGGCGTTGGCAAGTGCTTTATTTGTCGATGCCGATGGTGAAGGATGGGAACCACCCCTCCCATCCCTGATCGTCGAGTAATTACCCGGACCCTTCGGATCCTTCGGACTCTTCAGAATCTTCGGAATCCTCTGAATCCTCGGAATCCTCGGAATCCTCGGAATCTTCCGGTAGCTCTGAGACTTTTTCGGTCTCAAACTCGCCTTCGTATTCAATCGTGATTTCAAGGGGGAACCCGAAATCTGTACCGTCTACAATGAGTTCACCCTCGAATTCACCATTAAATGAGTCTTCACCGAACTCGCCGGTCCATGCCGCCTCAAGGTCTCCAAGATCATCTCCCAGCGGAATCAAAATGGCACCTTCGCCTGTAGAAACACCCGTGATTGTACCTTCAGTATCACCCTCGTAAGGTCCAATTTCTCCTTCGGTCAGTGTATCGACAAGTCCCCCTTCTGGGAACGAACAAACACCAAGACCGATGATTTGAACCTCGGCGTCCTCATCTATCGTAAAGGTCACCGTACCCGAACACTCATCGGAAGTCGGTAGAATGTCCGGAGTCAATTCCACTGCAAATGTTCCCTCATACAGGCCACTGATATCAGAGGGCGGGGGTGGGTCATCAGCATCGGCATCCGCCATGCCCGTATCATCGGCATCGGCC
>PALY01000016.1 GCA_002707085.1 Deltaproteobacteria bacterium | reverse complement strand
CTTCATCGGCCACACCATCACAGTTGTTATCGACTTCATCACAGACTTCTGCAGCACCTGGATACACATCGTCTCGCGTGTCATCACAGTCTGTGGCATCCGCCACAAAAGAATCCGGAGCGGTGCAGGACTCAGTCGTGCTTAAAGAGTCGCCGTACCCGTCCATGTCTGTGTCTGCATAAAACATCGAGGTGACGCCTTCATCGGCCACACCATCACAGTTGTTATCGACTTCATCACAGACTTCTGCAGCACCTGGATACACATCGTCTCGCGTGTCATCACAGTCACCCGCCTCAACCGATACGCCATCACCGTCTTCATCTACCGGCACGACCTCGTCGTCGCCTGTATCGTCACCGGAAGGCTCACCTGTGTCGTCACCATCGGGGTCATCACCAGAAGGCTCGCCCGTGTCGTCACCATCGGAGTCATCGTTGTGTGCACCGTCACCGGTATCATCTTGTTCTGTGTCATCTGTGGGAACATCCGGAAGCGCCAAGTCATCCTTGGACCCACAGCCCAAAGCCAAAAGTATCGAAGTCATCACGATCAAACGCATACCTAAATCCTCCAAACAATGTTGAGGGTACCACCAGTTCACGTAGGATGGTCCAAGTCATGTTCAATACTCGTACCGAATCCATCCGAAAACCTCGCTCACGTTGGGCGGCTCTGCATCGTTTTCGTGTAGAGGCACCGTGGATATTGAGTGCGACTCTGGCACTTGTATCCATGTTTTCGATGATCCCCACACTCAACCACCCATGGGGTTCAAACTGGCCGATGTACTTTGAATCGGCCCGATATTTTTGGGACCCTACAGCCGCCTATTTTGGATGGCGACCACCGCTCTATCCCTTGTCTCTCGCCACATTGGGTCAACCTCTCGGATACGTTCAGGCCGCACATCTCATCGCTCAAATAAGTCTGGTCATTATTGTTTTTGGCTCCGCTTTGTTCGCGCGTCTGATGGGTGGTGTGTGGGTTTCGGTGTTGGCCGTACTTACCATTCCACTGCTCCAATGTGCTGTTGAAGGAGGAATGTGGACCAACATGTATCCACCGGCCGCAGCCGCTTTCACGCTTGCATGCGCACTGGGCGCATGCGCATGGCGCAAACCAAGCCTGGGTTTGGCCCTTCTCGCAGGCCTCGCTTCCGGTTTGGCATGGCGATTCAACCATTTGGGACTGGTGGCCGTACCATTGGCTGGTGGACTCACATTTCTGGGTGCCACCAAAATCAGAGCGCGGTCCGCCCTGCTCAGCCTTCCTTTGTTGTTTGGAACCGGAGTCGGCACCCTGTGGTCCATCGATCAATGGATCATTGAACACTGGGACGTACCCCAAGAAGATCTCAGCACACAAGTCATACAACGGCGAAGAGAGGAGCTGGATCGACTGCAGTCAGGACAAGCGGACATGCAACGGTTCAGTGGGTGTACAGACTTTGAACCAAAACCGCTCAATTGGACCGAACTCACCAATACCTGTGGCCAACAATTCGTCTCTGCGAACTACGGAACGCTTCGCGCGGAAGACTGTATTCCAAGCCCCAAAACACTGTTGTGGCTGCTTCCGCTCACACTGCTCCCTGGTGCATGGCGCAGAGATTGGCGTGATTCTGCGGCATCCATATTGAGCTTTGGCGGCCCCATCGGTGCGTTTCTGATAGCCGCTGGCTGGACCAGCTATGCGGAAAAGTATGCCATCAGCTTCTTGCCCATGATGGTGCTCATCGTCCCCTTGGCATTTGATCGACTCGGTGGCTGGGTTGGAAGGTTGTTTGGCCGAATCTCGCTTGGCAGAACCATGTTCTGGTTTGGAGCCTTTGGGTGGATTGTCTACACTTGGCCCACCACCACATCTTTTTCAGCGGACAAACCCAATGTGCAACGAGATTGGGAAAGCGTGTCGGGAACCGTCGCACAATGGGCGCAAACAGATTTAGGAAGCAAAGATATTTTCATCGATTGTGTTCCGCTGCACATCGACCTTGTTCTGCTGCCCAAAAAGCGAGAGATCTATGCCGGACTGCCTACGGATGTCGCGTGCGAAGATTGGGTCACCAATCCACCCACCAGTGACGGCAACACATGGATGGTTCAACAGTATTTCCCAGAGATTTCCAGCACACAGCCCAGCAATCTTCGAAACAAAGGGTGGGTCTTGATTCAGGAATATGACGCCAAACATCGTCTATGGAAGTACCAACCATGAAACGCAAATTGTGGATGGCAGTGGTCACCCTTTTGGGTGTGATCATGGTGGGAGAGATCGGATGTCGTCTGGTGTGGAGTGTCGCAGATCTGCAACTCAATCCAACAGAGAACGCACACCTTCGGGATCACCCAACTCGACTTTGGGTACAGGCCCCCAACCTCGACATTGAACTGGCCGAACACGGTCGATTGCGCACAAATGCACTCGGTTTGCGAAACGAAGAGGTGATTGTTCCCAAACCAAATGGAGAATTCCGAGTGCTTTCTTTGGGCGAATCATCGACGTGGGGGCATGGTGTCCGGCTTCCAGAAAGCTATTCGAAAATCATCGAACAACAGCTGAAACGGTCAGGCAAAGCGGCCACCGTGATCAATGCTGGAATTCCTGCTTACACGATTCAACAATCGGCGATGTACCTACAAGAGGCCGGATTGAGTCTTCAACCAGATGTCGTGCTGGTCTACCACCAAACCAATGACTTCTTGCCAGCCCATGTGACCGATGCCCACAACCCATTGGTTCAACTTACAGGCAATGATCGAGAACTCATCGAAAGACGAAGACCCATTGCTCAACTGCTCAAATTTTTGTTCAACAGCCGCCTGTATCTGGCGGTTCGCACGGCAATGTTGCGACTGCCATCCAATCTTCCAAGTGCCGACACTGTCCGAGATGGGCCAGTTCGTGTACCGCCCGAAGACCGCCGTGCAGCGCTCGATTTGATGCTAAATGTATGCAACCAAGCGGGTGTTCGTTTGGTCATCGTGCAACCCATGTACGCCATCGATCATAGTGAAGATCGCTTGTTGCGTGACTGGTCCGCAGAACGGCATGTCACCTACATCGAAACGGACTCGCTCAGGCGGTCGTTGGGCGCCAACATACAGAGACTGTATTTACCCGACGGTGTACATCCCCGTCCTGCAGTTCACCGCATGTTGGGCGAACACATCGCAAAGGCACTGTGACTGGATTCACTGTGACTGGATTCAAAGCCGTGTGATGACAAGATGCTGCCGGGTATCCACCGCATCGAGTACGGACACCTGCTGATCGGGCCATGTCACCTTTACCGAATCCACCTGGTTCACATCTCCCAAACCAAAATGAACTTCCAAGGGGCCTCCTGAAGAAATGTTGGTGGAACCGGCTTGAATCCACCGGGACCACTCATCCTCTCCAACACGCACATCAATGCGCGCGCCCACCGCCTGTGGGTTCATCCCCGGCTGCTCCAATCGAACCGTAAACCATGCTTCCGGACCGCAACGACTCATGTAAATCTGGTTGGGTCCTGACAAGTTCCGCTTAATGATGTCCAACCACCCATCTCGATTTAAATCTGCCAGGACAAATCCTCGTGCAACACCTTCATCGTCGATGCCCCATTCAGGAGCCTCATCCACAAACATCCCATCCGAATGCTGAATGTGTAGCGCATCGGGCTGACGCACTTGATTCATGTTGAGTACTTCTCCAAGAATGATTTCAGGAATTGGACCCAGCGAAACCTCATCGGGAGGCAGCAGTCCATACGCAACAACAAGGTCGGAGAGTCCATCATTGTTCAAATCGGCCAATTCGGCCCCCCATCCCACCTCTTGATCCAAGGATGAAGTGATTCCCAATGATGCGGATGCTTCGTAAAAGCCGCCCAAAGAGTCACTCATCATGATGTAGGTGTCCCAGGCTTGAATCACAAAATCAATAAACCCATCTTTGTTCAAATCACCTACGGCAAGCCCCATGCCCTCCACTTCCAAATCCATGTGGGTCTCGGCGCTTACATTATCCAGCCTGTCTCCTCGATTGCGCAGCAAATGGCTACTGTCTGCCCAATCGTACTCGCCACGGTGATCACTCACGATGATTAAATCAAGCCATCCGTCGAGGTCGTAATCCCACCATCCTGAAGCAAAGGCAAAGCTGTTCACAGGGATCATCGGATCGATCCAGTCATCGATGTTGAGGAACTCACCATCACCCTGGTTTTGCCACAACGCATCCATGCTTGGATCCACAGGATAGGTCGGCACCATGTCCATCCAACCCATGTCCCAGTTTCCATAATTGGCGACAAACACATCCAGGTCTCCGTCTCTATCGATGTCCGCCCAACTGCTTCCCACAGACATCCGTAGTTGACCGGATAGCCATGAAGATTCGTCCAACTCAAAATGACCTGTTCCATCATTGATGAGCAGTCGATTCGGCTCGTTTTGGACGCTCACGAAAATATCAATATCGCCATCGCCTTCTACATCTACAGCCGTTGCTCCCACAGCCACATCTGACGAGTCCGGTAAACGGGTCTCGCTTTCATCTTCAAAGAAACCGTTTTCCAATCCCATATACAGCTGGTCGGCATCTGCATTCGGAAGAAAGATGTCTAACCACCCATCTCCATCAAAATCTTCGACCGCCAACCCTTGGCCCGCGTATACCGACCATAAATTTTCTTGCCCGTTTTGATCTGTCCAATCCGGGCCACCATCATGCGCCTGCATGGCTCCAAGGACAATCCGTGCATCCGGTTCTTCGCACACCACAGGGTCTCCCCGCAGATCGGCATCTACAAATACAGGGCCTCCAGTGTCATCCGTTTCGCCGGTATCGTCACTTGGAGACGCTGTGTCGTCCACAGGGTCTCCCGTGTCATTCGGCACATGAACCGGAGCGGAGGAATCATCAGCAACCTCTTTCTCTTTATCCGGAGGTTCCGTAGAACATCCGACCAAACACAACAACAGCGGCCAATACTTCATCGCTTCACTGTACTCGGAGAAATCACCCATAGGGCAAGGTTTTGGTCACCCGAGGGAGAACCCAGATGCGATTCCAACTTTGTTCGTAAAGAACGAGATGCAGGCTCCTTTGGTCGATGAAGCAGCACATAGCGAAAGCCTGCTTGTGCCAAAACCTCTTCTGCGTTCCGCCCCTCGATGATCGCTGCCAACCGTTCCAAACGAGGGGTTCCCCTCACAATCGTGTTTCGGGCGAGCGCTGTGGTGGAACGCTGATGAATCAGGGCCGCGACCAAACGACGCTCTCCTTCTGTATCCAAGTGTCCAAGTGGAAACTCCAACACCGCCCCCCGGACAGGATCGGCCGCCATACTCTCAAAGAGTGAATACGAAGCCACCGGTTTCATTTGGCGTGGCCAAATCTGTTCTGTACCGCGCACGCCGTCCATAAAGGAGAGCAAGCCCACGGCCCAAGCCAGCACCCAGCCGCGTTTAGACCAACGGGACGCCAATGATGCAGTGGCCAACGCAAGCCCCAGTGCTGCCACCTGCACAAAGCGGTAGTACATGCCGCTTTTCTGCATCGGATACCCAGCAATATCCAACAAATATGCGGGCAATATCCATCGGTTTTCACCCCATACCTGACTGGGTCCAAGCGCCAACAATACCCCGACCAAGAACAGGGAAAAACCCAACAAAACAGAAGGTCGAGGCCGGGTCAAAGCTACGGCCAAAGCCAAGACCGCGGGAAGTCCCAGGGCCGCCACATTGTTGATTGCTGAATGTTCCGGGTTCCACGCCCCAGCACTCCAAAAAAGTCCCGCTATGTTGGCGACTGGGGCAAGCGACTCAGGGGCCACCAATCCCGGAACGGGTGCTGCAGGAAGCAATCCAACCGTTCCAGAAACTTCCACGGTGTGCATGAGGAAAGGCACACACATTGCAACCGCAACCACAGCCAACACACAAAAAGCACGAAAGGCGCCCGCATCCAACCATAAGGTTCGAAAGACGATCAATACAGCCAAGGCTGCTGGAGCGACAAGACCCACCGATGGGCTGGTAAAACCCATCGCAAGTGAAGCAAGAAACAAACCCAGCACCAGAAGCCCGCGTCCCCCTTCACGCAACACCTTGTCTGAACACAGCAAAACGAGAGGAAGACACCACAACTGCATCTTGGCCAACTGTCCATTCGCCATGACACCAAGAGCAAATGGTCCCATGCAGTACACAAGAGCCGCCCCAGCGCTCGCGGTCCAGCCAGAGCCTGTCAGTCGTTGAATCAATGCTGCCGATGCCCACGCAGAGGCAATGAGACCCACCACGATAATGAACAACATGGCTGCTGGCGCCCCAAACACCATGGCAACAGGTGCTGCAACCAGCAGGGGCACCCAAGCGATCAACCGTAGAAAAACAGGCTCTGGATACCCAATGCGTTGGGTCCATCCTGACCAGGATTCTGACCCTTGCATCATCTGTGCGACTTGATCGATCACCCAAACATGACCTGGGTGAAATCCCCCACCGATATTGTCCAGACCAAGGCCTCGGTGCAACACCACAAACATCAGGGTGACGACAACGGCCAAGCAGGCCAGTGGTTTTCTAGATGGAGGAGGAAACATTTTCATGCATTTTCCATCCTATGCGATCGGGTCTCGTCGAACCCGGACACACCACAAACCAATCAGACACAACGCACCACCCCAGCCCAAACCTATAATTTTTCCACCACGGTTTCGGACTTCAGGAAAGAAGTTTTCCAAGGCGCGAAGCATTGGTTCAGCATCTTCATTGTCATTCAAACGGAAGGCCAGCCGATCTTCTTGCAACTCGAGAGGTGCGACCGATCCCGACCATATTTCTCGCCGCTCACCATTCCGAATCTGGGAAAGCGACATCGCAACCGGACCCTGAATTGTGCCCATCCAGTGTGCATTCAAAATACCATCATTGGGTTTTTCACCCGGCCACCGACCGTGATCGCGAATCTCGACAGAATGAGATGCTCCCTTCACATCCACGATGGTCACAAAGTAACGGGCTGTTTCGACAGTCCGATCCACGATCAAATCCAGGCGCATATGCCAATCTACGGGATCTGTATTCGGCCCTTCAATGGCTTGGGCTACGCCCTCTTTCTCCACCCCTTCTGAAGCCGGACCTACAGTGTAAATATGTACCCCACCTGACCGGCGAGGAGGCTTGTTTGGGGACAACAATGACAAAGCTTGAGTCATTCGAATGCGGTCACTGGGACCCAACCAATCTGTATGAAGCGCAACTTCTGTGAACCCGTACCGGTTCAAACGTCGGTTGACCGAACCAACATCATTTTCATACAGACGCGCCGCCATCCAGCGGCCCATATCAATCCGCGGATTTGCACCCTTTTCAACCACCACACAATCATCCGCTATCGGGCGATGGTGAAGCGTCTGATACAAACAGACGATCCCATTAAACCAGGCATTAATTTCGCCATTGGGATCCAATCCTTCACCGATCATGTCAAAAACAGGGCCTTCACCTTGGGCATAGGCTGCGGGCACATCGGCGGGCAGTACACGTTGTCGTAAAGGAAGTTGCACGGTGGCTACAGTCTCCAGAACCAACAACCCCATGACGATAAAGCCCACCCGTCGACCCATGCGGTCTGCAATGGCTGCAAGTGACCCGGCTGCAAGCACACCAATGCACAGCAAGGGGGTAGCCAACACCCGACTTGGAAAACGGAGATAGTGCATCCCATCGATCTTCCACAACCACCCAATGGGTGAAGGAATGGAAGGATCTGTGGGGTCCACACCCAACGACCATTGTGGACCCATCGCAATCAGTACGGCACCCAGAACAATCCCCAACATCAAACGCGCTCGAGCGACCCCCAGCCGCCAGCCCAAAACGGCCATAGCCAATGCAGCCACAGACATGGCATGAGCCCGAGAATGGCCTGTGCGATCCACCTCCAAAGAAGGGGGTCCTAAATTATCAAGCGATAAAGAGCCGATTTGTAAGGTTCGCAGCGTTGCATGATCCGCTGTGGGCTGACCGACTCCCGAAAAGAGCCATATGTAGAGCGAACCCAAAAGTGTGGCGAGACAAGCCGCAACCGCCAAAGGCCCCAAGTTCTGTCTGCGAATCAAGCTTGGCAATGCCAAGCCCACTGCCAATACCGCGGCAGAAACACCCATGTATCCGCTGGAAAACAAACAAAGACCAAAGAACAGGCCCGCCATCCAGCCATCCCGGTGTCGCCCGTTGGTGCTGGTGACACGCCACATGCTCAGCCCCATCAACGGCAGCCAAGGATTGATCGCTTGGTAGACATGACCCTCTAGCAGGGCGACACCGACCAAACCTGAGCCAGCATACAAAACACCCGCAAGATGATGCCANGGTTTGGCNACACCCACATTGCGAGCAAACACAGCGGCTGCCCAGCCAGACGTCGCCACTCCAACCACCTGCAACCAACCATGAATNCGAACAGCATCCATCCAGGAAAGTAGGTCAGACACAATCAACAACAGCCACGAATCTATNGCNGTATAGGTGATNCCATTNGGCCAAGCNGACATCGGNTCGTGNAGACCCAAACCCATCCGGCTGGCNGCATCAATCACCCACACTGTNCCCAANGCATCAAAATGTCGGCCCACAAGNTCNCCGGGGCCTGCCAAGGCTGCCGGCCAAGTCCACACAAGNCCCGCTATGACCCACAAAAGGCCCTCTCTCCATACGNTACTCTTCTCTGATTTCTTGGCTTCTTTCTTGGGTTGCTTGATGGCTCGGTTTCCNAGNACCAAGACAGCCAAACACGANAGAAACAACCAAAATGCTACCCCCATAGNGAGTCGNTCTTCAGCCTGAGCCATGTCTGCGGGTAAGCGTGTTTCTGACAAGCGTNTGGCGGATCGAGGTTGAGGNCCCGTCAATGCCCAATGGATCGTATTGTCTCCTTTGGACAAAACNTCCAANCCNTGGTCCAAACGAAGCGGTATGGCGCCATCGTGTCNCCACAATTCAATGCCCACCGCGCGGGTTTGTTCACCTTGAACATNNCCCCTCCACACCCCATCTTCACNGGGAANCAAATCCACNTTCTTNTCCTCACCCAACCATCGAACATGGGCGGTAAGGGCGCCTTCTGANGCATCTTCAAGCTCTCCAGCGGGTGTCGCCACTTCNATGTCGAGACGAACATNGGCATTTGCAACNCCCCCCAGAAACACCAGCATCCACATCATGNAGACGGCTTTGCTAAACTTCATCGCATGTCGAGAAAACCACGCACCACCTTGTCTCGGCTGTTGATGGGTTTGGTTGTGACNTTGCTCGTGACCGGCCTCGCCGAAGTTGGCGCCCGCCTTTCTGGGGTGACTCCCGCTTATCGACCCGACTCGATGGGGCAGTGGAGAATGACGCCCAATCTGAGCGCACACAGAATGAAAGGGATGAGGGAAGCCCATGACTTTCGGATCACCACCAATGGGGATGGACTCCGAACNAANCTTTCGAAAGANCGCAGCCCCGACACCTACCGCATCGCCCTNATGGGAGACTCGACCGTCTTTGGATGGGGCGTAGAAGACGGAGAAAGCATCGCGGCTGCCGCTGAAAGCAAGCTCCATGAACAAGGNTTTAGCCATGTGGAAGTGTTGAACGGNGGCCAACCTGGGTACTCNACAGGCATGGCNGGATGGCTGTTCAAGGAAGCGTTGGCCTCCTACCAACCCGACCTCACCATCGTCTTTGTGTCCATGCATGACTTCAATCGGACCCTGATTTCGGACATCGAACGAGTGCGGGGTCCCAATGGNTTTAGGGCTTCNATTCGAAGCTTCAGCGTCCGAAATATNGCCTTGTACGAAATGCTTAGGCGANAGGTTTATCCCATGGCAGATCGCGCGCAGATACTGCCGCACGANCAAAGNACTGAAGGCCGTGTNCCTCGAGTTTCGAACNAAGAAAGNCTGCAGGTTTTGGGTGAAATGAACGAACAGGCGAACCAATGGNAGGGTCAGGTGACCGCAGGGTTTCTGCCTTTCTANGTNGACCTTCTTCGCGANTCNTCTACCCCCGATGCCGGTCGNCCGGGCCTGAATCAAGCCATCAGTTGGTCCAAGTCCAGCGGCATCCCCATCTTCGATCTNCGNCGCTGCTGTGGACCCGGTGGCGACGATCTGACTTTCAGCTTCGATAGNGGACACCTCAANGCCGCTGGAAATCAACGGGTTGGTCATGCCCTCGCGCAACAACTCCATGNCTTNTTAGTTCCCCAGTCCCAATGATACNGNTGGCTCNGCGATGGATGCTTTGACCTGAGATGTCCGACCCAAAGCATCNGTGATTGTGACCACGCCCTCNNTGACATCCATTCNCATGCTCAACCGAAACTGACCCAATCGCTTCATTTTCGCNCGACCCACCACGCGATCATCCTGNTCTTCCACCACCACCGTGATGGGCGTTTCACCATGGGTGACTTCCACCGACAATTTCCATATTCCTACAGAAGGCGCTTGGGNTTGAGTCANNNCTTCACNGNTCATCGGATTTNNCATTTNCGCCGGNGCTGGAGGTCCTTCTTCCGCAGCTTTCTGCTGCGCCAATACCACTTCATTCCGAACATCTTCCGATACATCGAACAAGTTGATCTGCGGAGAACCTGCACCACCATCGTTAAACCAACCTGGGTTGGGTACATCTTCGATGGTCGAGACGTCGAATACGTCCCCAGAAGCGATCAATCGATTTGTTGGCCACCCTGCTTTCTCCAACCCTTGTTCAAGGACTTCAGCGGCCAACGTGTGTCCACGTGGCGTTGGGTGCATCAAATCCCAAAAAATGTCTTCTGCTGAGGCGCCCTCTTGCACGGCNCGTCGATACGGTTCATTNACATCCACCACCGGTATTCCATGGTGTGATGCCAAAGCNTCCATCGCTTCAAAGTATGGCTCCCATGCNGCAGGAGGGNCGTCCTTTCGGCCCTCCACAAGAAAGGTGTTGCTGGGTTTCATAAANACCGCACCCGTGCCTCGACNCGCGGCCTCNCGTAAAACCTCATCATGCAATGCGACCCACCGTTGAAGNGGAACNCGTCGAATCTTGTCGGTGGGCCAACCATCTTGACCGCTCCACACGATGACCTTTGCTTCCTTTCCTGGAACATTCCGGTACAGCCAAGAGGCAAACCACTTCACAAGTGCCGAACGCGTCAACGGGTTGGCCGAAGCAAACTTTCGNGACAAGAGCAGGTCCTCATCGTGGAATGTATCCCAGGTGTTGTCTGACCAGACATTGCANAAAACAAGCAGTGTGGGGTCCAATTCCCAACCATTNTCTTCCAACATCAGCTTGTGTTGCGCAATGCTGTANCCAGCAATNCCACCGTTGATCACATCCACCTTCTGNCCCTGNNCCTGCAGCGATTGCTCCAATTTCTTCGTATAGANATCGCCATCATTCACGCCNAAACCAAAAAAAGCTGANTCCCCCAAAGTCAGGATCCGATCCCGATCTTTTGGGCGAGGCACNTGTGGAAGATCTCCTCGCAGACCCCATGNATTGATGGATGCCNTTGTGCCTTGTGCATTCTCAAACACGCCNGGNGTCATTCCCCACAATCGAGTGGGATGACCCGCCATCAACGAACCNACTTGATCNGCACCTTCCCANTCTGGAAGCTGCAACTCCATTCNTTGCGCCCATGTTTCNAGCAGGANCAAAGGCAATACAANNCCCGCCACCANGACTGTGACACGAACCAAAAGCGGGGTGCGGGACCATAAAGAAGGCAGCGTTTCACCAAAAGGAAAAGAGCAGGGTTTCGCTGAGAGGCATACAATAGCACTTCCGAATCTGCTTCACTGGAGCCTCCATGCGCCCTTGGCCCTTGGCCACCTTCGCATACCTACTCGGCGCCATCGTCTTCTTGTGGCCCATGCCTGCGTCTATGAATGTGGCGATTTGGGGAGACCGCTTTGATGCCTGGACCACGCTGTGGCTGATTGACCATCTTGGNGAACGAATTGCTTCCGGTGANTTCTCACCCACAACNACNGATATTCTCTANCCNTTGGGCTACAATTTGTGGTCCTTTGGACACATGGCTTTGCAAGCCATTGGTGGCGCACTGGTCGCGCTTGGCCTGCCGCTCGTCGCAACCTACAACTTGCTGCTNATTGTCGCGATCTGGACTTCNGGNNTGGCNGCCCACGCCCTTGGNCATGGNCTCACAGGCAGTCATCGAGCAGGAGCGGTTGCTGGGATTGTNTTTGCCTCAAGCCCNTANTTGTACGCNGAGGGNGCTGCNGGCTGTATCGAACTGGTTGCTGCGGGTTTGCTACCACTGCANGCTTTNAGCTTGGTGCGCTTGCTCCGAAANCCGACCTGGAAACGCTTTGNAGTNGCAACNGNTCTGCTTGCNATTATCGGTCCTTTCAACTGGTACTACACCCTNTTCGCAGGCCTATTCGCNGTGGGNTTTGGCATATGGCANACCCTATCGGTGGGTTTGCGCAAGCTCACCCTTCCTTCTCGTTCGACCCATCGGCGCGGACTGATGATGCTGGTCGGCTCTTTGCTNTTGGCNGCCATCATCGACCTCCCTTTGATCGCTGAAGCCAGAAGAGAAACNCCNACACGGCCNGAAATATCTCAAGAGATGTTTCAATCGAATGTTTCTTTCAATGAGTCTCGCCTTGTCACCAATGGCACNATGGCGATTTCTGATTTGAACGAGGACATGCTGAAACGAGTGGACGCACTCCAAGTTCATTTCAACTCGACNTCCATTTTCTCTCTTCTNCANCCTCGATTTGAGGTCAATCCACTTGGGATTACGCCCGGAGGCCTGGCATACATCGNTGGCTTACTGGGNTTGTTCGTGGGCGGTCGTCGNACNTGGGGATGGATGGTCCTCGCCGGTGGTGCCACCGTCCTTACTTTGGGACCCTATCTAAACCTTTCCGGGCATTTGATGTTGTCCGATGATGCCCTACAGTGGCCCCTGCCATATTTCTACGCCTACGAACACATTCCATTCTTTTCAAAGGCCTACCGGCCCTACCGAATCGGTGTCATCGCATTGCAGTGTTTGGCCGCAGTGGGCGCCATCGGTGCTGCCATTTGGTTTCGCACCTATCGTTCCAAAGCCAACACAATTGCCGTGATTGCTTTGGGAATAGTCGGATTCGGGCAGCCCCACTGGGCAGGGGAAAAGCCAGCGCAACGTCCACTATCCGATGCCCGCATTCCCTCTGCCTACTCTGCGCTGGCCAACTTAGAGCCAGGAGCGGTGATCGAAGTGCCGATTCACTACCAGCCGGTCACCTCCGCTCATGCCCGCGGCCAGTACTACCAGACCGCTCATCATCATCCCATGCTGAACACCAATCAACTGATTCGGCGACCCGATCTCCTGCGCTTTCAAGGACTCGTTGTTGGGAATAGTTTTCTACACAGTTTGGCCAACATTAGCCGTACCTCACCCCCATACACGGTCGACATAGATGACATTCAAACGCTGACTGACCAAGGTTTTCGGTGGCTGGTTGCACACACACAAATTCCAGCAGACGACGTGGCCATGGCGGGATCTTCCGCGCCGGCCGATTTCCTCACGACACATGCATGGACCATGTTGCACACCCTTACTGGCGAGCCTGTAGTCGACACAGGACAAACCGTAGTCTTCGATCTGAATCAAACCATTCAACGCTTTGGCAACGTCTCGTCCATCACGATTCAAGATGCCAATACAATCCCGCTTTCACCGCCGTATGACTACCAAGTCGCCGACTTTTCATTGGTGCTCCATCCTGCACAAAGCACATTGCTCTACACAGGTTCCGTAAAGGAACTGACTGCCTGGGTTCGACCTGCCGAAAAGACTGTAACTGGAGACATCAAAATCAGGGTTGAAGGAGAGGGCATTGTCCGAGAGGTTGATCTTCCAATCACACCGGAACACTGGCAAAGAGTCACCGTCGAATTGAATGCTGGACCAGACAGCACGATCAGCCTCGTGGGGCGGTCCGAACACCATTCTGCAGTCGATATTACCCACATTGAAGTGACCCCATGAGCCTTTTTGATCGCCTCATATTGGCCATCACTCTGACTGTGGTTTGGGTGTTGTGGGCTGTTCCTTTCGCATCTGACAACATCCGGGTTCAACAGATGAAACTGTCGGGTTCCTTTCAGGCCACAGGTCCGCAATCCACGGATTCGATCGATGCAATCGATGAGAAAATGGAACAGCTAATGATGGCTCGAAGCGAACTGCTGTCTGCAGAAGAAGAGCGAGTGGTTGCTCTGTGGGGCGTGCTTTCTGAATCCGATCAAAAGGACGCCCTCAACAGAATGCATCTAGTGCCCAAACTTCCTTACGAAGGGGACTCAAGGTTTGTAGAAAAAGAAACACCTTCGTTGGTGAAAGCCACCATCGATAGCTACGGATTCCAACATACCGAACTCCCCAAAACTTTGGTGACACGGGACGCACTCTCTGTAGAAAGAGAGTTCCAACTCAAGGCGTTGACAGGCTGGGTTCTGCAGAAAAGAGCCAGTGCGGCCCAGGCAGAGCAAATCCTTGGGGGGAGTCTAGAACTCCTAAAACTTCAACAACAGAGAATGGAGACAGAAGTATCGATGGAGTCACATCGAGAACAAAACGCCACTCAATAAAACTTGGGGTAGATGCCTATCGGGCCACCCAACCTCTATCTGAAAACCAGTCCCATCGAGGAAGTTCGATGTCGGCTGCACCGCCATCTGGTTCCACAAGGGCTACCCATGCATGCCCTTCTAGGGCATCAAGAAGATCTAAAACAGGAGTGGGTGAAGCACCGCCCACATCCATGATGGAGTCGACTTCATCAATCAACACCACCACTGGCACACCACCATCCAAAACCCATTGTTTCGCAAGTTTTGAAATGCTTCGCCAATCCCTATCTGTGACCCATACAACATCCAGGGCAGGCTGTAGCCCTTGGGGTTTTTCGGTACCCACCAAAACAAGCCTTCGATAGGGCGTCAGCGTTTGAGCCAGGTGCAACAAGGCATGGCCCGGTGGATCTGCGTGTACCAGGATTGCGCCCTTATTGGGTACGGGACCATTTCCGTCCAAAGCGCCCAGATCTATGGCTTCCGAGCCCTGCAGTTTCGAAGACACACCCCGACGAGAATATCGGCCCATCAATACGCCAACAACCACCAAACACAACGCCAATGCTGTTCCGACCCAACCGGAAGTAGGCTTTGCGGAAGATCGTTTTTGCATCAATTCAGCAGGCGTCTGGTCAACGCTGGATACCTCTGCGGGGGCCTCTATGTACTCTCCTGCCTCAATGGCGATGTCCTTGGGAGATAGAACTTCAGGCTTGTCACCGCCTTGTTCTGCCCCTCGCACCCCCACGGGCAATACAAAAGGTTCCTCCTTCGCTGCACCCGGTTCACCCACCGTCAATTGGGCAAAACGCAACCCGGATGGACCTGAATATTGGACCGATCCCAAAGGCTGCTCTTCTATTGGACCCAACCGAAGCTGAAAAGACGCTACTTTCTCCTTCGTAGTGGACACAGCAGTCACCAATGAACAAGTGAACACACCATCATTGATTCCAGCGTCGGGGAAACGACCATCGTCTCCACATCGAGCCTCCGAGGTTTGTCCACCAAAAGCAATGTTCACCATGGGTGCTGGATCTGCGGAAGCACCTGTCAAACGAACCACGAACACTTCATGACTGGGTTCAACCGTCGATATTGATGCTTCGTCCCATGCCACTTCTGCAACGCCATCACGCACATGAACCGTCATGCTGTCAGATGCTGCTTCAATCGTGCCGAGCCGAATCATATTTGTATTCAGCAAAACAGCCATCGGTTGTGGGCCTTCCACATCGATGGGTTCACATCCCCAACCGTCCGACGCGAGACCACAAGCGGAGATTTGTTCTCCTGCGTCACCCACCAGCAAGTGAACGGCATCGCTATCCGATGACAACTGTACCGAAGGCTGAACGGTTGCAGCCATGGCCAAGGGAGCGAGAAAAAGGATGTTCATGACAACAAATAGCATTCAAGATGGTTGCTGGCTTCTCTCATCATCCACATCCTATTCCGTGGTATCTCACCCAGAACACCTAAAACCGTTCAGCGACTGGCACAGATTGTTGTCATCCACGCAATCGCACAGACTCCCTACGCTGAGAACAGTATCCCCACCTTAAAACATCTTTTGGATGTAGTAGAAAGTGACCGCTATTTTCCTTCCGTAGGTGCGCCCATGAGTTCAACTTCAAAGTTGAATCCAAATGACTCTCCACCCAGATCGACTACCAATGGGTTTGAATCCGTACCCGCTTCTGTAATCATCGTGCCGCCGGTTTCAATCTTGGCAATAATGTATACCTCTGTTTCGTCCGCCATTGGGACAACAGCCCCGTATGGGGCAGGCACACCCGCCACGACCGGACAATCGATGACGTCCCAACCAACCATGCCCTCAGTCGATGAGTGATCGGGTAATCCTGTACCGGGACTAATCGAAGCCGATGACCACGACGTGATCTGGCATTCTGTATCTTCAGGGTCGAAATCACCTGTCAGTGTAAGCGTCCCATACACCACCATTTCATCTTCACCCGCAGAGGTGTCTGGATCGCCACCATCGTCGGCTGGGTCATCATCCGGTGGGTCGCTGTCCGGCGGGTCGCTGTCCGGGGGATCGCTGTCCGGCGGGTCACTGTCCGGCGGATCACTGTCCGGTGGATCACTGTCCGGTGGATCACTGTCCGGCGGGTCGCTGTCCGGTGGATCACTGTCCGGCGGGTCGCTGTCCGGCGGATCACTGTCCGGTGGGTCGCTGTCCGGTGGGTCACTGTCCGGTGGGTCACTGTCCGGTGGGTCACCGTCCGGCGGGTCACTGTCTACATCCGTATCTGCGTCTGCGTCTGCGTCTGCGTCTGCGTCTGCGTCTGCGTCTGCGTCTGCGTCTGCGTCTGAATCAAGATCATTATCGATGTCTTCATCACCCTCTTCATTGCATACCGGAGCCCCTTCACAATCAGGATCCAAACAGTCATACAGCCCGTCACCATCATTGTCGGCACCATCTTCACACTCTCCGGCATATTTGCCTTCCCAGCGTGTCGTCGCTCCTGAATCGTTGCCGGTTTTCTTATCTTCGCCGCCGCATCCCACACCCAGCAACAGGCTCAATGACCATAAGTAATTCCGCATGTTGATTTCTCCTTAGAACAAAGCATAGCAGCCATTCTCGACCCGTGGGTGATGCGTGATACGCTCTGTTCGGTTNCNACCCGGAGTTTTTATGTCATTTCGCTTTTCCATCGGTGCTTTTCTACTGATGTTTCTGACCTCAAACGCCCATGCACAAAGTGGAATTGTTGTTCGTTTGGTCACCAATGGCGAACCGATCGAAGGCACGATCGAGGCAACACTGACCAATGAAGAAGGCACATCAACCGTTATTGGCCTTCAAGACAACGGAGAAGCACCGGACGTCACAAAAGACGATTATCGCTACTCTGGTGGTTCCATGCTCAGTGGAAATGACTTCACAGTGTCTCTTTCCATCGCTGGCAACAATGAAGAAGTGGGGAGTGTTTCTTGGCCCGCTGATTTGTCGGCACGAGATCTGATCATCACACAATATGAAGGCATCGTGACCTTAGAAACGGGTTCCGGACTCATGCCCGGTACAGGTGGCGCGATGGGGACACCCCCCATTCCAGGAGGAGGGGGAGAAGGCGTAACACCACAAACAGGTGACGCCTCTGCTACAGGCTCTCCTTTTGGAGATGCACCTGCACGCCCAAAGAGTGCGACGCTGCCCAGCCCAGAAGCGGACCCATCCATTCAAGATGATGCCACCTTGTACATTATCGGGGGCGTTCTATTGTTGGTTCTTGCCGGCGTGACCTTCTTCTGGTTCCGTTCGCCCGCTCCAGTGGCTCGTTCGGAAACATCAACAGGCCATGCCCGAGTCCGGACCCTGCCGGAACCAGGAATTCTGGGAGATGCCACACCTTCTCTTTCCGATGGAACATCGGTATGGGTCACACCCTCCGCCAACGCAGAAGATTTCCTGCAACTCATGCTCCAATCATTGGCCCAACACCATCGAATCTTATTGGTGAGTACCAGTACAACCGCACCACCATTGGTTCATGGAGGTCCGGTCCATTTAATGAAGAGTCCACGACCAGCACATGTGGCTGATGCTGCAAGAGCGTTGGCCAACGATTCCGGAAACCCGCTGGCGATCGTGGTTCATGTTGGGGACACGAAGTCGGCCCTGCTCAATGACATTGCCGATCTGCTACCACCTGAAATTGGTGCTGTCATCATTGCCCAAGACAGCTATTCAGGCCCGGAACCCACCGTTCAAGTGTCTTTTGTGGAGTCGGGTTGGAACTTGGTTTCAGGTGATTCTACCGTTCGTTTAAGTCATACTGAATGGGGCATAAAGGTTGATCGTCTATCCCCCGAAAAACCGTCCTAAAAACAGCGTTTATACCTTCTGGAGTCCTCATGCGAAAACTCATACTTGTATTTTCAGCCACATTTCTGGCATCTGCCTGTCTGCCCGATGGAGGCAAAGGATTGGATGACACAGGCGCCATCGGTGAAACAGATACGCCAGATGCAGATGCAGACGCCGATGATGGTTGGTATTCAGATGAAGATGCCGATGCCGATGCCGATGCCGATGCCGATGCAGACGCCGATGCCGATGCCGATGCCGACACAGACGAATATGACCTCGGGACCCGCTGGCTTGGCTACATGCTGATGGATTCAAGCGCTGGTTTGGCGAGTTTTGAAAACTTTCAGGAGTCTGGAGAAAACTGCAAAGCAACGGCTGAACTCTACGGCATCACCGAGGTCGATGGCTGCGACAACTGTGAATTTGCGCGTTCCTTTGAAGTCGGAGACTTCTACTACGAAATCGATGAAGGAGGATGTCCTGAAGAGTTGGAAGGAATCGAAGGACAGACCGCCTGGTTTGCACATGGAACAACCCTGCTTTTCGAAGATGATGAAGAAGATCTCAGCTTCTACATGCTCTGGGATGGAAACGAGACCGAGGGCCGTGAGTGGGAGCCTGCAGATGGCGTAAGTTTGGTTGTGGATGACTTTTTGTTTGAAACCACTGAACAAGCCTGGTTTTTCGTCAATGAAATCGTAGACGAAGAAGATGACGACGACGATGACGATGACGATGACGACGAGTCATTTCCAGCCTGCTACGCCGAAGGGCTGGCCTGTATTCTTTTCACAGGCAGCGCCTTTGACGGCATAGACAGCGAAGTCTGCGAAGAAATCTCCGCAGGTGCTGGACTGCTTTTCGAATTCCAAGAGGGGTGCCCAGAAGGCGATCTTGCAAAGTGCGTACACGAGGAAGGCAGTTCAGAAGAAGCGATCATTCTGTACTACTCAGAGCTTTCACTTGAAGATGCAGAAGAAGACTGCGAAAGCGATGAAGGTACATTTTACGAAAGTGATGAATCTGCCCGATAACGTTTAGTCTTCGAAACTGAGGGCTTCCCGTCGTTTCAAAGCGACCTCTACAGCTTGAACAAACCCTGGCTCTAAAATGGCTTTTGCCATGATGGCTTGGGTTTGTACTTCCGTGAGATGTTCACCGGGCCGAACTCGATAGTGTTCCGCGCTCCACAACCCCCCAATGTCCATCGCACTCTCATTCGGCGAACGACCGGAAAATTGGAGTGTGTCAAAGTCTCCTGCATCCCATGTGCCAGCGATCATGGTTTCGTAATGACCCGGACGGGCCAAAGGCGACAAACCGCGCCTTAAAAAGAAACGTACATTGCCAATGCGAGCCCGTTGCTCATCCGAAAGCGATTGAACCCACGAACCCACCAAACCCAGGGCAGCACGGGCGCGTTCATATTGCATTCGATGGGGATTGCGGGCGCCATACACCTTTTGGCGCGCCGATCTCAACGCCTCAGCGTGGGTATCCAGGTCTGCTGCAGACAAGGTGCTACCACCCGAAAATGATGAAATCAGTTTTTCATACACCGGGCCATAATGCTCCCGCTCAGCGGGTCCCAAAGACAAACGCTCANCGGTATCTTCNGCCACCAATGCAGACACCTTTCCTGAGAGCAAAATCACAGACTCCATCTGTTCCTCAGATAGTTGTGCGTCATACAACCAAGCCAAAATCCGCGCCCTTTGACCCAGCGCGCGCGCCTCTTCACCAAACTCGTCGGCATAGAGCATCTGATACAAGGCCTCTCCTTCTGGGATCGGTGGCGCAGGCGGGACCGCTACGTGTTCGCCCCTATTTTCTTCGATTCTCGGACGGAGGAATTCGTCCGGACTCAACGCACAACCGGCAAGGCCTGCGAAGATAAGAAGGAAGGCAGGTATTACGGCCGTCATGGCTTCATCCTCTGCACAAGGTCCACGAGCACCGATGCTAACACGGCGATTGCCTCATTCCGCGATGCATATCTTGGCTCAGCTAAGCTTTGCCCTGCTTGCGTTGTGGCAAATGGAACCTGTATTGGATGACCCAACACGGCTGGCGATCGGATTCGAAAGGAACGATGTGTGGAACCACATTTGGGGGTATGGCTTCGTCACTCAATCGTTGGCGGTCGGCGAATGGCCGATGCATACAGACCTGTTGAACTGGCCCGACGGTGGAACCCTATGGTTCATCGATTTCATGGGCGCTTTGCTGAGTTTTCCCATCAGTTACGGATGGGGATCTGTGGCTGGATACAACGCCACAATGGCTTTCAACTGGTGGCTATGCGGAGCGGCAACATACGCCTTGGCGTGGCGCGTGACCCGAAGTGGGGCTGGCGCATGGGCGGCAGCCATCGCGTTTCAAACCATGCCTCACCTCCTGGGCCAAGCATACAATGGCATTTCCGAAACCATGGCTGCGGGGTGGCTGCCCCTCGCCATACTTGCCATGCGAGAAATGGTCCATACGCCATCTCGACGAAACGCCCTACTGGCAGGCATCGCCTTGGGTTTATGTGCCCTCGCCAACTGGTACTACGGTGTGTTTGCTGGCCTGGCTTTCGCCGGATTGATCTTTCGTGAAGCATGGAGACACAAGGGGAACCTTCCCCAACACACCTTTCCACTCGCTGTGCTGTTTATCGGTTCAACCATCATCGTGATCGGCCCAGCATTGATGGCATTCTCCGCATCCATGAATGCTGCAGACGCCATCGTGACTCGAGATGAATCATTTGTTTGGGCGACGCTTGTTCTTCACAACATGACCGATCTGGTCTCTTTTTTCCGCCCCGGAAAAGTGTATTCACCCGACCTAAAGGCGCTCTTTGGGGAAGATCTATTGGCCATTGTGTACCTTGGACACGCTTTGGTATGGCCCGCCTTATTCGGACTTTTTTCGGACTTGAAACGGCGGATGGGAAGCTGGGCCTGGCTCACCACTGGATACTTTGTACTGGCGCTTGGTCCCTTTTTATATGTTGGTGGAGACTACCTTCAAGTTCTTGGGGGTTGGATTCCTTTGCCATTCTTGGCCTTGTTCAAGTGGCTCCCCATGTTCTCCCGAATCAGCCACGCATATCGATTCACGGTGGGCATCACCTTGGGGCTATGCATCCTCCTTGCCTGGTCCATTCGGGCTGTACAGTCCAAAGGACTCAACCCATGGTTTGTTGCCATTGTGCTGGGGTTTCTTCGCATAGGCGAAGCTTTCTATGCATCACCTGCTGTGTTTCCCCTGCCAACATCCAACGCTTCTGTACCCGCCGTATTTGCCGATCTACAAGAAGGCGCAGTCCTCGATTTACCTGTAGGACAGCCCGTCCTCGCGCGCTCTCGCTACAGCTTGGCTCAGTTGGTTCATGGTCAACCATCCCCATATGGACTGAACGATCCTCTACCCATGGGGCTTCGAACCAATCGATTTCTTCGATTCCTCGTTGAAATGGAGTATTCCACAGTCTCAACCATGCCCGCCCAAATGCCATGGTTCGACATCATTATCGGACGAACAGCGGCCGTAGATGACGGCCTTAAATGGATCGTATTGCACGAGTCTTCGTACCCACGCGGTGGTTTTTCCAGAACCTCTCGGTTTTTGGACATGGTCGCCACACCGACCCATCATGGAGATGGTGTCCGCATCTACAGACTCGACCCTTGACCAAAGAGAAAGGGAGAAAGTTGGGCTGCCAAATATTCGCCCAATATCCGATTACCAGAACGAGAAAGATGATTGCTGTCCACCAAGGTGGTTGAATCCGACATGCCGTCAAACGCCGCTCCTGCATCCACCCAGTGTGCATGCGCATGTTCACTGGCAATCTTCTGTTGCATTCGGCTGTAGACTTCCAAATTGGGAACCTGCCAAGATTGAACATGTTCGGTCATGAACACAATCTGCGAGCCATATTTTTGTGCTGAATCCACCAGCATCTGGTGATTTTCAGTTGCATCAGGAAGGGGCACATCGGCGACACTCTCTCCCCCAGGATCAGGAACAGCGCGAAGGAGAAGGGAGATTCCAGAGACCAATCGACTGTTTCGAGCGATGGCAGCCAATCCTGTCTCCGCTGTACTTCTCGAGGCAATTTTGGCTTCTCTTTGCTTCCTCGTCAGTGTGTTCTGTGTGGTGAACAAATCATTCACTCCCACATACATCACCAACAGGTCCGTGTGCTTCAAGTGTTCTTCAGCAGTCCGCGAAATCGTGAATGAGTTCCGATCTCCATCTCCAAAATTGGAAGTCTTCAATGAGGTGTCTGGCGGTAGAGATTCACACAAGACACGATGGGTCTGGGCGGTAAAAAATGCCTCCGGTTCATCGCCAAACTGGTAGGCCCCTCCCACCGATGAGCCACCCCCAATCACCAGATGTACGGTGTTTGTGGCATCCGCAGCTCCACATTGATCGGTCCACCCAGCGACCGGGTTGTCCCAGCCTTTTTCATTGGGTCGTTCATCGGCCAAACGACTGGCATCCCACGAGTCGCCCAACACCGTATCTCGGACCAATACCTCCATAGAAAACGGCAATGCGAGGACAGACATCAGCAAGACATCAATGGCCACTCTCGGTGAACGCTCCAGCCACCAACGGGTCATGCCCAANACCATGATCATTCGCCAAACAATTGCGAACACCACCCCTTGTTCCAAACCAAATAATGCCACCGAGAACCAACACAGTGAGTCCATCCACCACAATGCATTGACTCCATGTTTTCTCCACCGCACCGCACCCAGCACCATGAACAACCAAAGGCCTCCCATGACCCAATGCTGGCTCCCGCGTGGCTCCACGAGTATGGCGGCAACCCCTGCGCTCAATACCCACAGTGCCGGCCCCCATTTGGACTGGATTTCTCTCGGATTCCACNCCATTCGTACAATGCGAATGAGCACAGAAAACACCAACGGAATGAACGCCAAAGACAGAACAAAGCTGGCCATGGCGCTGGGTGGAATTGTACTCAGATACAACCTTTCTACACCTGCCAGCCACAGATCACGGGGGCAAGAAAAGACCACCATAATGGGCGATAAACAGAGCAGCATCGATGGGATTTGAGACATGGAGAGGGGATACAATAAAAATCCAATCAACAGGCCCGTCAACGCCCCAAGCATCGTTGCTGTATTCAGAGCAGATGCACCCACACCACGGTGGGTAAAATCAGCATCGAACAACAGAGAGCCTGATGTATCTTCAATTTGTAGGCGAGCGACACGCCCCCATCCACCAGAGGTCGACATTTCAAGACGGCCTGGGGCAAAAGAACCCGCTTCTACTTGCTGACCTCCATTGATCAACATCAACACACCATCGTGGCCCCGCAGCTGGTACGAACCCACATTCTCAGCCGGCTGCCATTCAGAGCCCGACACACGAAACTTGTCGGGGAGCAAACCAATAAACACACCAGGTGGTGGTCCCATCTGGACCCACAATGCATCGCTATCAGCGGCCAGGTCGATGTCCACCGTGGCGGCTTCACCTGAAAACTGAGGCACCACCATGTCGGGCCGAAAGAAGACATGGCTCGCAATGTTCAAGGCGCCATCAGCAATATGTGTTGTTCTTCCTGCACCGGCTTGNCCAATCCCTTCATTCAATCCGGGAGAAATGACCCGCCATTCACTCGGATTTGGGCGGTCAGGCAAGGTGAAGCTTGAACCCCAAAGATGAGCGCTAATTCGTCCAGAAAATGCACCCAGAGCGATGCCCAATATCAACAGAAGAACGCGACGGGGGTCTCGACTCAAGGGGCACCCGTGGAGAAATCGTAGCCAGATCGTCTCAACTCTTCGATGAACTCAGGAGACAGTTCTCGTGTGGATTCTCGTTGTCCGTGGGCTTCACGAAACCCATTCCATCTCGCCAAAAGTTCAGCCACCACTTCTTGCTCAACCGCAGCTTTGCTTTGCGTTTGGTTTGGGTCTTCGTCCATGTTGAACAGGCACACCGGCATACTTCCATCCATGAAGCGCATGCCCGCTGACTCCTCTGGGCACCCCCGCTGCTGTTTCATCAACAGCCAAGGAGGAGCGATCACAGCACCTGGCATATCGGGGCCTTCTTGCCGGGCCACGCCTCCCTCGCTCAACACCACGTCATGAGGAATTCCTTCTTCACTGCCCTTCAAATATGGGAGCAAGCTCACACCATCGATGCCCGACGGGGCGATTGCTCCCACCACGTCCAGAATCGTGGGCAGAATATCAACCTGGCTCACCAGCATGTCTGAAGTCTGTGAAGGTGCGGCAAGGTCTGGGATTTTCATGATCAGTGGCACATTGATCACACCATCAAAAAATGCATCGCCATGTAAAAGTTCACCATGATCATTGAGCGATTCACCATGATCTGCCACCAGCACGAAGAGCGTCTTTTCCATGCGCCCACGCCTCTCCAAAGCAGCCAGCAAGGCCGATACATCTGAATCCATGCGGGTGACTGCTTTGGCGTACTCATCTGCCCACACAGCCACAGCGGGTTCACCCATAAGATTCACCTGAGTCTGCAATGGATCTTGCCGTACGATCTTCACAATCCCTTGTTGGGCCGTACCGCCCGCCATTCCTGGCATCGCTTGCTCTGTGCGTGCATTCGCATCTTTTCGGCCCGCTTCCCACAGCAACTCTTTCATCTTGGTTGGATCGCTGCCATCTTCCGGTGGATCGACAACAAACGGGAAGTGCGCAGTTCTTGTGTGCAACATGAGAAAGATTGGCTTGTCTGTGGACTGCTCCTCCAACCATTCGATCGCTGGTGTCGCGGCGGCACCCAAGGGTTCTTTTTCACCACCCCGCCAACGGCCATCCGGAGAGTTGCGAGGAGCGGCTGTAATCTCCAAATGCTGAAATCCACGGTCCAGCCCGTAGTCTGGACGAAACCCAGAGGGTGCATCCGTGGTAAACCCAGCCGTGTTGTAGCCATACACACCCAACACTTCGGGCAGTGTCGGCACATCTTTTGTGAGTCCTTTGTCCCACCCCGTCACACCGGTTGCTGTTCCAAACCGACCTGTGAGGATCGCTGTAAGAGATGCGAGGGTAAAATTGGAAGCCGCATAGGCTCGGTCAAAACGAAACGCGCCTTCCGCCACCCCATCCACAGCCGGTGAAATCGTGGATGATCCACCAAATGTACCCAAATGATCTTTTCGCAGTGAGCAGACTGTGACCAGTACAACATCACATCCAGCACAGAGCGCATCGACCGTCGAGGGAGACGTATCTTGTGGCGCATTGCTCGTGTAAACGCCCTCTCCAGGCGTGACTGGACCCAAGGCTGGGCTGGCGGGGGAGGGTGCCATATTCCCACCGGAAACACTTGTAGCCGTGGTTTTTATGCTTGTTTCAACAGGTACAAAGCCGCGCAGCCCGCGCCACAGCAACAAGCTTCCCGAAACAAGCAAGACCAAGACCAAGACCATGCCCATTCGTTGCTGCGATTGCGATCTCTCTTTCATCCGCTTCAAGCCTACTCGATATTGAGATGCTAACCTCAGGTCATGTCGAAAGAACCTGATGATAACCGAGGCACCATCGCCGAATTGGTGGCCCTCATTAACCGTGGGGGGCGATGGTGGATGGCCCCATTGATCCTTGCATCCATCTTGGTGGCCGGAGCCATGGTTTTTCTACATGCTGTCGAGTACGTGGCGCCTTTCGTATACATCGCTCGGTAGACAACGAATAAAAGCGCCCCATCAGATTTTCTGATGGGGCGCATCATTGCACAATGAAGAACATCATTGATGACAGAACAAGTCTCCAGAATCATCGAGCGAACAGCCTGACAAGGGCAACCGAGTATGTTGATCGGTGGTGCCTGTGATGTCCGCATAGCCGTACTCCAACTCTGACAGATCCGCTCCCTCCAACTCTGCGTCAATCAAATTTGCAAAGTGAAGCGTTGACCCAGAAAAGATGGCGCCTCGGAGGTTCCACCCCACAAGATCGGCATGGCTGTAGTCTTCTTCGTTAATCATCGTCGACGAAAGGCTGACACACTCACCATCAAGGCGTTCTCTCACCATATGAATCGGCCAAGGGTTCATGCCGATCTCACCATCTGCATTGATACATGTCCCTGTTTCATCATCGTAGATAAAGTCGGGTTCCAGCTCGGCATCCCAACAACTCATCTCGATACCGAAACTTCGGCCCAATGAGCCATAGCCGGTGTATACATCACCCGTGACTCGGTGGTCTCGGGTCAAACCCATCTCGAAATCACCCAGGCCTGTCGTATCCGTGCCACCGATAGATACGTGAATGCTGTCTTCATCCCATTCACCTACAGCGATACCCACAACATCCGATGGGCCAGAGGTGGCTGTACTCGACATGGAGGAATGAACATTGGTGTATTGGTACGCAAAATCGATTTGATCACCCGATCGCTTCAACTGCACACGCACAGATTCTGGCATGCCATCAAAGTCGTAATGAAAAGCCTGTGTTGCACACTCAAGCGAGGTGGCCGGACCCGGGAAAGTATCCTGTACATCCAGACCAATTGAGTTCGATGGATGAACAGCAGCCCATGTTGGTGAACCGTTCAAAACACCCATCGATTGCGTTGACACNATGGTGCCACCGTTCGAATCCAGACCGTCATGCGGGTGATTCGGCCCCTCTGACGAAACGCCTTCTGGCTGACACGCCATCACGAAGAAAGGGAAGAAAGAAACGAAAAGAGAAGTAGCTCGCTGAGTCATGGTGCCTCCAAAGGCGTTGGTTACCCCCTCAATAGAACCGCCCCAGCGTGTATCGTAAATCGATATTTTTGATACATTGGTATATGTTTTATGTTTACAATAGAGCAATCAATAGACTGTTCTATCGTCTGTGACTGCCATCACTTCATCGAAGCTTGTCTCACCATAGGCAATTTTCTTGATGCCATATTCACGGAGAGTCAACATGTTGTCGTTGAGCGCCTCTCTCTTGATTTCTTGGGCCGATGCCTTCTCATTGATCAACGTCGAAATACGTGGGGTTGCGGGCATCACCTCATACAAGCCTGTTCGACCACGGTATCCGGTATACCGGCATTTTACGCACCCCATCCCACGGCGAACTTTCAACCGTTTGCCTCTTGCACCTTGAATTCTCAGTGCCAACACTTCATCGTCCTGCAATACGTCATCTGCCGCACAAACCGGACATATTCTCCGCACCAATCGCTGGGCCACAGCACCCACCAAAACCGAAGACAACAAAAACGGAAGAACACCGAGATCAAGCATGCGGCCCACAGCAGATGCTGCATCAATTGTGTGAATGGTAGACAAGACAAGGTGGCCTGTCAGTGCTGCCTGAACCGCATTCTGTGCGGTTTCTTCATCCCGAATTTCACCCACCATGATCACATCGGGATCTTGGCGCAACACATTGCGCAACGCCGAACCAAAAGTGAGGCCAATTCGTGGTTGCATTGCAATTTGATTCAAATCCTCTTGGACCATTTCTATCGGGTCTTCCAAGGTAACGATGTTGACCCGTGGCGAATACAAATGCTGAAGCGATGTATACATCGTGGTGGTCTTTCCACTGCCAGTCGGACCCACAACAAGGATCAAGCCTGAACTTTGAGCCAACATCCCTTTGAATGTTGCCAGTTCCCTTGGAAAAAATCCCAAGTGTTCCAACTCCTTGAGTTGAACGCCAGGATCAAAAACCCGGGCCACCACTTTTTCACCAAAAGCTGTAGGAACCGTCGAAACACGCAACTCAATCTCTTGATCTTCATGAGCCGTCTTAAACCGACCATCTTGGGGGCGGCGACGCTCTGCAATGTCCATGCGTGCCAACATCTTGAAACGAGAGATTAGGGCAGGCAACACCACTTTGGGCAGTCGATGAATTCGATGCAACACACCGTCGATTCGCATCCGGACCCAACCTTCATCACGTTTCGGCTCCAGATGAATATCGCTTGCTCGCTGTTCAAATGCATAGTTCAGCAGGTACCACACAGCCCGAACGACCGGCTTGTCGTTGGCGTCCAGTTCACTGACATCCTGCAACGCATACAGCTGCTCCAAGTTCCCAAGATCTGGAAATTCGGAGGCAAAATCCTTTTCAGCCGCACGCATCGACCGTCGAAAACCATGAAACTCAACGATGACACCCAAAATGTCGCTCTTTGCAGCAACGACAACATGAATGCGCTTGTTCTTGACTCTTGCGATGCCTTCGACCAACTCATCGTCCCAAGGGTCGGCCATCGCTATCGTCAGTTGCTTATCGGTCTCCTCGATCGCCACAATCAAATGCCGTTCTGCGAATGGACCACCAAACGCAGATGTGACCAGTCTGTAGTCAAGCTGAAGCGGGTCAAGATGAATGAATGGTAGCTCCAACGATTCCGCTACCATTTGCGTGATGTACTCCTCATCCACCTTCTCATCCACGTTATCGGCGACTTGAAAACGGAATGATGCGACCAATTCTATTTCCGTCACCCGATAGGCCACGCGATGTCGACCCAACATTCGACGCATCTGGGCCCGCTTATCCAAAAGAATATGACGAGCTTGGTCGCGCCCTCGGTTGAGTACGTCCTGTTTCTGCCCTGCATGAATCGCTGCCCGCTCTACGAGCAGATCCAAAATCCATACCAATCGCTGCTGATCGATCACGGAACTTAGAATACCCCCAGCTGGGCCGGATCAACCACTGCCCATGCAGCACTGTCTTTTCCGCGAAGGTCTGGAGGCCCCAACACTGCAGTGATTCTGCCCACGGATTTACCCTGTGCAAACACCACAGAAACACCCGGAAATTCTGGTGGCAATTTGGGTGCAGGAGCCGGCTTGGGAAGACCCAAAGTTGCCAGCCATTTTCCGGTTTCACTGTCTCGTAGTGGGCCGATCAGCGTCCCTGGCATATTCGGTGNGAGACGCAACTGTCTGCCATGAATTCGTTGATCAAAAAGCGCCCTTTGTGGATGCACTCCAGGTCCGGCCAAAGGCAATACAAGCATAGGCCCAGGAGGCAATGACTCAAGTTGTTCAATCAGCTCTGGAGGACTTGCATCTGCCACCGGAAGTTGAGCGGGCAGTGGCGCAAGCAGCAAGAGATCCGCGATTACAAGGATACCTGCCCAAGAGCCAACCCGTCGAACCCCACGACCCGCAAGCACCGCTAATGCGACCATCGCTATCAACAAAAGACGCCCATGGTGCTTGATTAGGCCCCCCATCGGGAGATGCTCTACAACCCACGCAACAGGGTTTGGAACCCCTGTTGCTTCACCGGCAAAATAAATCTTCGACCCCAAAGAGGCGAGCGCCAGTACACCAAACACCAACCACCAGCGAGACCAGCGGGCGCACAAAGCAACCAAAACAACCGATATCCCCAAATATCCGGGATGAGTTCGCATGATGGCATCCCCCACATCCACACGTCCTGGCCAAAACAAAGATGCAACATCTGCACGACCGACGGGGTTCAGTCTCCACAATTCACCCACCGAACCCAGAGCCATACCCGACCGGTGACCGATCCCCAGCATTCGATCCCCATGAGCCAGCGCGAAGGGAACACACAAGATCAGAGCAATGCTCGCCGCAATACACAGGTTTTTCCACCTGTTGGGGTGATGCCACACCGTCACCAAACCAATCAAAATGGCGGCCAAACCCGTCGACCAAGCCAACAACAAACCAAAGCCACACAGCAAGCCCAAGAGCAGTCCCGCGATGATGGCCGACCGACGGGTTTCTTGACCCACATATGCGAGTGCAAGTGCGGCCAAACCCACAGCCCCGTCCTCTGTAAGACCCGACCGTATAGACCCCAGAAATGGTGGAGAAAGAGCCAAAACAGCACCACCAACCCACGGCACTCCCCCCATTCGTTCCGTCAGCTTAGCGCCACCCCAATATGCAAGTCCGATGGACATGAGAATCCACAAATTGTAGCCCCATACAGGATCGATCAAACGCCCTGCAATCGAAGCAATCGCGGTTGGTATCGGATCTACAACCGGCCAATGTTCAGCACCAATGGCATACAGTGTTCCACTTGGCCATTCCGGCAATGCCAACGAATGCCACCATTGGACCCATGCATGTCCCCATACCTCTCCTCCCGCAGAACCCAAGAGACCAGGAGAAAACAACAACCCTGCGGTAATCCACAGAAACAGGCACAGTCCCAAGCTTTGACGAAACAACATCTAAGACAATCCAAGCATCTTCTCGTATGCTACGAATAAACAACACGCGGGGGGAGCATGCAAGGCTGGAAGGCCAGCGATGGTGTACGTCTGTATGGACTGAACAGATGGGGCGCTGAGTTTTTATCGGCCACCGACGATGGGGATGTATGTATCGGCACTACACAGCCGTTTACGAACCTCAATGCCATCATCGATCAATTGGTAGAAGAAGGAATGGGGCTTCCCATGTTGCTTCGGTTTCCTGATGTGATCCAACATCGCATCGAAGGCTTGGTGAACGCCTTCAAAAAGGCGGCACTTAAACATCAATACCGTGGTCAATACCGTGGTGTTTACCCCATTAAAGTGAATCAGGAACGCTGTGTCGTCGAAGACGTCATTCGGTCAGGTAGGCCCCACCACTTTGGGCTAGAAGCGGGAAGCAAACCTGAATTGCTCATCGTTCTTGCATTGCTCGAAGACCCAGACGCCGTCATTGTGTGCAATGGCTACAAAGATACGGAATACATCGAGACAGCACTCATGGCACAGCGAATGGGTCGTAGACCCTTTTTGGTTGTCGAAAAACCAGACGAACTTGAACTGATTATCGATGCATCAAATCGATTGGGCGTTCGTCCTCATCTGGGCGTTCGGGCCAGACTCGCCTCAAGAGGTACCGGCCGGTGGCAAAAGTCATCTGGAGACCGCGCAAAATTCGGTCTGGATGTCGCGCAGATGGTTTCGCTTGTCGAACAGCTCGAAAGTGCGGACATGCTGGACTGTTTGACCTTGTTGCATTTTCACATTGGTTCACAAATGTCCGATCTCACTCCATTTAGGGAAGCGATCACCGAAGGCGCCCGCATGTATGTGGAATTGGCTCAACTTGGAGCGCCAATGGGGTTTTTCGATGTCGGTGGAGGGTTGGGGGTGGATTACACGGGTCACCATGCAAATGGCGAGCATTCAGTGAATTACTCGCTGGAGGAATATGCCAACGTGGTCGTTGAGATCCTACGTTCTACGACTGAAAATGCCGGTGTAAGTCATCCGAATATCGTGACCGAAGCCGGTAGAGCAATCGTGGCACACCATGCTGTATTGGTGGCCAATGTACTGGGCGTCGAGCGTGTAGGGCTTGCGGGCGACCCAGAAATGGTCGCAAAAGACGATCCCTCCATTCTCAATGATTTGGCATCCATCTTGGATTGGCTCGACCCCGAAACCGTCCAACGGGCATGGGATCNAGCNATNGNNTACCGTGAATCTCTCANCCTTGAATTCAANAAAGGCAATCTCAATCTGCGGCAACGTGCAGTAGGAGAAGAGCTGTTTTGGTGTGTTGCTTCAGCCATTCAAGAAGTGATTGAAGAACTTTCCTCGCCTCCTGAATCACTGACACACCTGACCCAGTTGCTGGCAGACACATACACCACAAACTTCAGCCTGTTCCAGTCCATTCCAGACAGTTGGGCCATCGGACAACTTTTTCCCATCATGCCCATTCACCGACTCAACGAACATCCCAACAGAGACGGTGTCTTGGTTGACCTGACCTGTGATTCAGATGGGAAAATCGACGCATTTGTAAGTGGAAAGAAGACCCTGCCTCTGCATCCTTTAGATGGAAGTGAATACCGACTCGGCATGTTCTTGGTCGGTGCATATCAAGAGATTCTTGGAGACCTTCACAACCTCTTTGGGGACACCCATGCTGCGCACATTCTGTTGAATGGAGATGGAGGCTTTACGGTCGATCAAGTCGAAAGAGGGGACACAGTGGGCCAGGTGCTGAACTATGTGCACTTCGATGCCCAATACTTGGTGGATTGTGTCCGCAAGAGTTGCACATTGGCAGTTGCTGAAGGCCGTATGACTTCAGCGCAGCACAACCAATTGCTTCAATTCTATACCGATGGAGTCGAAGGCTATACCTACTTCGAAAGCACGGTAGAGCCTGGATAGGCCACAAAAAGAAAACGGGCCAGACGATGGAGTACGTCCGGCCCGTTACGACTCAAGGTCGTGTACCTAATCAGTCCACTGCTATACGTAGTCCGAGGTTAATGCCTGATTGCCCTTCATCCCCGATCGACAGGGAGCCTGCACCGTCTNCCCCGCCGGAGGNAATCGGCTCACCTACCTCATTGACCATCCCGTCTCCATCTGCATCTACAAAGGCCCACAGATACACGATCGTGTTGGCCGGTACTATGAGATCCCAATCGACGCTTTCTGTTTCCCCCAGAGCGTCAGGACCCCAAACTTTCACATCATATGCATTGTCCATGGAACTGACGGGGAACTCTGAGTTCATCCGATATTTCAGCGCGACCACGTACAATGTTGCTTCCGAATCTTCTTCTGCCAATTCCGATAATGTCTCCGTTATCTCTGAAGAGACTGTCCCTTCAAGGCGAATAAACGGCACAACATTAAGGCTGGATTGACCTCCATCGATGGGGATTTCCATCACCAAATCATCCATGCGCTCGGCACCGATTTCAATGGGATTTCCATTTACACCCGGTTCAGCCACATAGGCTCCCCACAAATCCGAGGGATCAATGATTCCGTTTCCATTGGAATCGTAAGCACCAACAAGCTGCATTTCGCCTGTGTCAGCACAAACACCCATTTGGAAGTCCGCCTCAGCACCATCTGGCGTAGCAATGGGGGTGAACGGATCGTATTTCCACGGGCCGTTGCCGTGGGCGTCCAGCATCATCGCCATTCCATTACCGCCACCGTATGGAACGGTAATATCGACAGGACCGCTCAGGCTCACGGCATCACAACCGCCACCGCCGCCACCGCCGCCTGAATCACGCCAACCCCAGCCACCAGGTCCCCAACGGTCCCAGTCAACCAAAATCGAAATGTTCACGTCATCCGCTTCCGTTCCCTTTTCGATGATGAGGTCATCAGGGTAGATACCAATGGGTTCGTCTGAAGCCATGATGCCGTCGCCACGAATGTCCAAACTGGCATACACGTTCGATAAATCTGTCAGGTCAGCATTCACTTCCAGGCTGTAGTAGTCGCCGATAATGCGAGGCCGAGTCACCGTATGCTGATCAAAGTATGTTTCGCGTCCTTCATCGTTGGTCCGGAAAGCCGCGACAAAGATTGAGCCAAACGGGAAGTCTCCATCTTCGCCGACTGCTTCTTCCCAACTCAGGAAATCACGGCCGCCATCATCATCGGTCGTATACAATTCCACATTGACCATGCCGCTGATTGCTGCTGTCGCTTCCTCAATGTCTGGATCACCGTCCGCATCCGCATCCGCATCCGCGTCCGCATCTGCATCTGCATCCGAATCTGTAGCCAAACCACCGGGCTCATCATCGATACCAACACCGTAGCGCTTGTCCGCTCCACACCCGATTGTAAGCCCGAAAATGACCAGACTGAGTGATTGCAATTTCATCGTAGACCCCTTGAAAGCTGGCTTTGCCTCAACCCAAAAAATGGGAACAAACAAATTACGATCTGTGCGCACGGTGCGCAGCAGTCGCCTATTGATAACCTATTATACACCATCTAAACGATGGACGCTGCTCTGTCGTGTCACGTGGAACACCCGACTCACAGCCGGGTCAGCCAGGATGTTTTCGATAGGTTTGACCTCTATTCTTGGTCAACGATAATGAATTCCACTCGTCGATTGGCAGCACGGCCATCATCACTGTCGTTGTTATCGATGGGTCTCATCTCACCAAATCCCACCGCATCCAAACTTGATGCTGCTACACCTTTGGAAACCAAAGCGTCTTTCACCGCATCGGCTCTGGACTGGCTTAGCTTCAAGTTTCCAACATCCGAGCCTACCGAATCCGTGTGACCCTCAATGCGAAGCTTCTTGATTTGCGGGTTGGCAATAATGGTCTCAGCAATCTCTGCGACCAAACTATCCGACCGCTGTTGAATGGCCGCTTTACCAAACTCAAAGAAGATCTTTTCGGTGATCTTGATGAAGTTCTTCTCAATGATCACGCGTTTCGCTTCTTCATCGGGGCATCCGTCTTCATCTTCTTCGCCATCAAAGTCTTCAGCATCATACGGACAGCGATCTACATCATCATTGTAGCCATCACCGTCGGTATCNAGNACAGGTTCTGTATCGGGACAACCATCATCGTCCTGATACCCATTGACCGTCTCCGGTTCATCTGGACAACGATCTGATTCATCCACAATGCGATCTTTGTCGTTGTCCAAATCGGGACAACCATTCTTGTCTTGGAATCCATCGATATCTTCAGCGTCCAACGGACACCGATCCAGTCTGTCAATCACGCCATCTGCGTCATTGTCTTCCTCTGGACAGCCATCTTCATCTTGGAAATCATCCAAATCTTCAGGTTCACGAACACATTGGTCCATTCCATCCATGATTCCGTCTTTGTCCGTATCTCGCATGTTCGGATCGAAACTTGGAGCCACGCTTACACCACCGAACATTCGCCAGTCAGGGGCGCCAAGGCCAGGCAATACACCCATACCTCCACCCATATTGATGGCCACGTAATCGCCCACAAGCAGCTTGATGCCACCCAAGGCTTCAGCCGGCTGTTGAGCCGCACGATCACCCCAAACAGATCCATGAAATTCACCGATGATTTCCATCACCGAAGCATGCAAACCCATGGCGATTCCGTACACCATTCCGTTGTTTACATCTACACCACGAATTTCAGCCCCGGGACGGACCTGAAAACCAGCNAGTACGGAACTACGAAANGTGTATTTCCGCGAACGAATCGGCCCATCAGAGAACTCAAAGATGGTGGAGGGTGTCAGCGTGTAGCCTTCTTCCCCAAGAAAGGACCCACCATTTCCTGTTGGAAAACCAACGGGCACAGCAATGGCCATGCCAATGGGCAATCGATCACGATCTAGGGCAACAATTTTTGGTGTCACGCGAAGATCACCGACACCAGAAACGATGAGTCTATCGGGCTGCTCTAGGGGATTGAGCGCTTTTTCATTCGGTAGATAGCCGTCCTGCCAAAGGATGAGCGGCATGTCTAGGCTCAAGGAGAAATAGCGGGAGATACCCAGCCCCAATTGCACATTGGAGGTGAGACGATCATCGATGATCCCCTCACCATTGTCGCCCTCAACGGTAGCGTTCTTAGGAGAGTACCGAATGTCTTCACTCACCAAAATAATTGCGTCGTTTTGGTAGTTGACCCAAAAACCACCTCCCAGCTGCAAATGACCTAGCGTCGCTGCAGAAGGAACTGCAAAATAGCCGTAGTGATCAGCACTTGGACGGAAGAGCTCAAAATCGAAGGTGTCATTCGGCTCGGACGTTTGTGCATTGGCCACGCCCATCAGGCTGGCAACAAGTCCAATCAATATCATTTTCATCTTTCGTCTCCGTACTTCGGCACGCAACTATCTGACGTTGTATCAAACTGTACTCGTCAAGGGTACAGACAGCCAGACTTACAGGTCTACAATCCATCCTTAGATTTCGCTCGAGTTGCACCTGCAGCCCGAGTTCTCGAAAACTCATCATCGAGATCCGTGCCTTCCACATTTGGTTTCGGCTTTGGTGGAATTTCTTCCGTCTGCTCCAATTTCAATACAAGTCCCCCAACATCGTTCTTGCTGACATCAATGTCGCGCACGATAGCGTTTGGATCTTCCGGGCTGGGTCCATCCTGATCCAAATCAACAAAGACTTCCAACTCCAAACGTCCTATCGAAACCGGAACAGAAATCTCAAAAGGACCCGCTGTTTTCTTGAGTTTTCCCAGCAATCTTCTGCCTCCGGCAAGGTCCAAATCTGGGGTAAACAGATCTACATCAACCACCTGGCTCCCGCTCCACTCAATGGTGCCACTGACCATTATGCGATCTCCCTCGACGCCTTCAAAAAGATCCCCATCACTCTGATCAGCACCTGCGGAACCCCCAGGCGTACCCGCACCATGAGGCATTTCCACATGTGCTGGACCCACCATCCCTTTGCCTCGAGCCCCCTTGACCAGGGCAAGCACAATGCCTTCTATCGGCTCCGACTCCACGATAATCTTTATCTCAGCGTATGGATCTGCAGCAGAGGGTCCGTCTTTTTCAAGATCTTGAAAAGCAGACAGCATGACTTCACCCGTCCCTACCGGCACTTCGATCACGAACTCACCGGGGGTTGTGTACATGAGTTTTCCTTGCTGAACAGATCCGCCAGGAGCGGAAGCATCAACGGTGGCAACATCAAGGTCGACCGACCCATCAAGCTCCGATGTCACAAGTCCTTGAACCGTGACCCTTTCCCCCTCCGCATCTGAAAAGGGTTGAGGTGGCGGCTTTTCTTCATGTGTAACGGCAACGTGTTCCACTGAATTATGAGGAGCTGCTGCCGTATCATCTGCATGCGGCGCTCCTGTGTCGTCGGAAACCTGCTGCGTAAACCTTGTATCCAAAGGAACCGGCTCACCTGTGACCCGTTCAAGGCATCCCATGATGGAGAGAAGGACGATCAACACCCGAGCTTCTCCCGATACCAAGCCACTGTCCTCGAAAGCCCCTCTTCCAATGTTGTAGAAGCTGTCCAACCCACTTCTTGGGTGGCCAATGTACAATCCATGACTTTTCGCGGTTGTCCATCCGGTTTTTCTGTATCAAAACGAATCGAACCTTCGAAATTTGTCGCATGGGCAATCGCATGTGCCAGATCTCTGACGCTGACTTCGTCACCCGTACCAATGTTGACCGGATCCGGCTTGCCCCAAGAAGCCAACGCGAGAATCCCATCGGCCGCATCTTCTACATACAGATGCTCCCGTGTCGCATTGCCGGTACCCCATACGACCAATTCCTCCGGTTCACGAAGCGTTCGCATAATGAGCGCAGCAACCACATGGGCTCGGTCCATGTCCAAGTCATCGCCAGGACCATACAAATTACCCAACACAGCGAAGGCAGAACGAAACCCATATTGCTGAAAATAGGCTCGTCCCAAGTCCATCATCAATCGCTTGGATTGAGCATAAGGACCATTTGTCGGTTCAGGGTAGCCATTCCATATATCGGTCTCCACAAAAGGCACAGGTGGAGACCGCGGATAGCAACAGGTCGATGAAGCACCTATAAATAGTTTGGCTCCGGCTCGATGTGCAGCATCCAAGGCATTGATATTGATCAAAGCGTTGTCTCGGCCAGATTCCACAGGATGCTCCCGCATCCACCCGATTCCTCCACCCTGTACCGCACAATGAATCACGACATCGGGTTGTACATCATCAAATAAACGTTGCGTTTCTTCACGATCTGTCAGGTCCGCCTCAGCCCGTCCGACAGCAACCGGATCCGCTCCTTCCTCCTTCAAGCGCCGCACAATATGCCCGCCCAAGAAACCACGCCCACCCGTCACTAAGGTGCGTGTACCCGCCCATATGGCGTCCTTAGACATTGCCATAGGGGTTGCTGATCTCAAGAAGTTTAAGCCCCTCTATGAGCTCCGTTAAACCTTTGTTGATATCGACAGAAGTCTCAAAGCCCGTGGCCTTTATCCTTGAGTAGTCAACTTCATAATTCCGCTGATCTTCGTCCTTCCCAAACTCGGCAAAGTAGACCAAAAAGTCAGCGCGTTTCTTGATCAGCTCAACAATGTCTGCCTTGGTAAAATTCAAGGAATCATGTCCCACATTGAACACTCGGTGTTCCAATTCGTCGGCACAATCAAGTACATGGACGATTGCGCGTGCAATGTCGGTGACATGGATGAACGTTCTACGAAAATGCTTTTCGTACACAACCAAATACCGCTGATGAATGGCCTGCCAAACAAAGTCGTTGATCATCAAATCCAGACGGGCTCTCGGACCCAAACCAAAAGCGGTAGCAAATCGAAGTGCAATCGAGTTGGGACGGTCAAGACATAGTTCTTCTGCCTTGGTCTTCGTCTGTCCATACAAGCTCAATGGATTCAGCGGAGACTCTTCCGTACAAATTCCGTTTACCTCACCGTAATTGCTGCCCGTCGATGCATATACAAGCAATGCATCTTTCGGCATGGTCGCAATCACATTCTCCGTACCACCAACATTGACTTGCGTGGCCCGATCCGGAAGTTTCTTACACAGCGGATATCCCACCAATGCGGCGAGGTGAATCACCACTTCAATGCCTTCCATTTCTTCAGCCAAGGCATCCCGATCACAAATGTCGATTCGAGAAAAAGAAAATCGTGGTTCAATAAATAAAGGAAGAAGTGTTTGGCCACCAAACATCAAGCAATCAACAACATGAACATGATGTCCTGCCGCCAATAGTTGGCGAACCAACACACTCCCAACAAACCCTGCGCCACCTGTCACTAGAACTTTCATGGCCCGAGCATAGCCGTGTTTTCGTGGGGTGGACAGCCTTGTGGTGTCAGCGAAACGCGAAGCGAAGGGCTTCAATGAGTCGTTCTAAGTGTCTTTCATCGAAGGCATGGGACTGTCCCACGAAAAATCCACGCTCATGAACAGCGTCGGCAACGGGTGTTGGACCTTCTACTCGAGCATGCGGTACCCGTTCAAACGCAGGCTGACGCGCAAGATTGGACCCAGAGATGGGGCGTGTCGAAATTCCCTTGGACTCCAACCGATGAAACAGCTCTGCTCGATCAATCGGCGCATCTGCATCCAACAACATCGGAAATGCAAATGCAGCATGAGTTGTTCCTGTGAGTTCTGGAAATACGCGTATGGGCAAACCCAACTCTTCGATCGTGTCACACCACTGCGCATGATTGGCTCGACGCCGAGTCACATAGCCATCAAGCCGCGGCACTTGAGCCACACCCATCGCCCCTGTGATTTCTGTTGGACGTAAATTGTAGCCCGCACTCACAAATAAAAATCGAGGATCGATTTCCGGGTTTGCTGCCTTGATCGCTTCACGGTCATTCCGCTCACGGACCCAACCATGCGCCCGCATGCTTCTGGCAGCGTCTGCGATCTCGTCGGAGTCCGTATTGACCATCCCGCCTTCGATCGTACTGAGATGATGAGAGAAGAAGAAGGAAAAAGCACCCGCAGCACCAATTGAACCCACACGGTCTCCACCGATTTTAGCTCCATGAGCTCCACATGCATCTTCAACAATCACAGGTCCTGTGGCACGAGAAGGGCAACCCAACAGGTGTACTGCCATCACCGGCCGATCCCATTCTCCTTCCAAACACAAAGAGTCTTCGCCTACATCCACCAGTACGGGATGAAGGCCCGCTTGTGCGACGGTAAACAATGAAGTGGACCAGCCCACTGCCGGAACAATGACTTCATCTCCTCTTTGAAGAACGCCTGTTTCCACCAAAGCGGAAAGCATCACCAAGAGCGCGCTGGACCCCGAGTTCACACAGATTGCATGACGAGTACCGATTGCCTCAGCCCATGCAGACTCAAAAGCAGAGACCTGTTTTCCCATGGTGAGCCAACCGCTCAGTAAAGTCTCTATCCCTGCTGCGATTTCTTCTGCGCCAATGGGACTTACAGCCAGAGGAAGTCCTTCAGTGGGCGTCTCAATCTCCAAATATCGAGCAACCAATGCCTCGATATCGGCTTTACGACTCATCCGAACAGCCGGGAGCCAGGAAGCTCGCTGAAGAGCACTTTGAGGTGGTCTTTGCCAACCGGCCAAGAAATCGCTTTGCTTTCACCGCCCGCACGCTGACCTTCAATCGTGGGCAAATCAGCAATCCGCCATCGTCTCCTCATGGCCCGAATCGTAATTTGGTATTCAATGGGGAAACGCTTCACTGAAGTATCCATGTCCAAGAATGCGCGACGTCGCATGGCCCGAAATCCATTGATGGTATCGGTGACATATTCGCCCTCGTTGAACAGCTGATTGGCCAACCATGTCAAGGTTTGATTGACCCGCGCTCTCGGCCGCAACGTATCGGTTTCTTCATTTACTGAACCCTCAGCGAACCGGCTCGCAATCGCGAGATCATGACCCGCGATAATCAAATCATCTAGCCGTTCAATGTCGGCCGGATCTTCATTCCCATCCGGCGAATAATAGACAATCCGCTCGTCTCTACTCGCTTCAGCGGCGACTCGAAAAGCAACTCCGCGACCGGGAATACTTTGATCAAGAATGGGCACACCGCGTTCCGCCAAGAACTCTCTGCTTCCATCTGTGGAGCCACCATCCACTGCGAGAACTGTCTTGAATTTCCCAATGGGAATGTCATCCCAAAGCAATCGAAGCCCATCAATTTCATTGAGGGTGAGTAAAACCAGCGTGCAATCGCGTTTCATCCCTTCGCTCCCAACAAATCATGTTCAACCAGAAACTCAAACGCCCAAGAGGCGATGCGTGCATTGCCCTGCGCATTGGCGTGACCGCGATCATTCTGGAAATACAAACTTTCTCCCCGGCTGGCTTTATCCATTCGGCTTTGCAACTCAAGATAGGGTATTGCCAACTCTTTCGCCGCTGCCTTCAATATTTTACGGTGAACTTCAGTATACCCCTCTCGTTCCAAAGGGTATCCAAATAAGACCGGCTGAGCTCCTTGATCCTGAACAGCACCTGCCAAGGTTCGTAGGTTGTCCACATAGTCTTCGGGCGGCACGCGGTAGACACCGCCTTTTCCGCCCTCTGGTCGTTCCTTTGCTTGTACCTGAACTGTCCCGATGAGGTCTCGAAGGGCCAAATATACGCGACTATTGTACAGAACATGGTCCTTCATAAAGCGATTATCGCCCTGAAGAATCGCTTGTGATTTATCGGAATACGCGGCTTTTCTGGCATCTTGAACAACAAAACCAAGCAATACGACGTCGGGTTCATACTTGTGCAAAGACTCTTCCCAAAGCCATCGGCCCTGAAAACTCGTGTAGCCAGGCTGCCCACCGTTGATGACTTCGACTTTCGTATAGCCTGCATCATGGAGCAATTTCTGGAGTTGCGCTGGATACGTTTCCGCATCTGCCACACCCCACCCAAAGGTGGTCGAACACCCCAAAGTCATCACACGAAACGCATCCGATGCCTTCTCCGACACAGCACCCGCTGTTCGGAGTCCATCTACATTCGTGCTGACCTGAAACGACGTGCGCTCTTCTTTATGGTCTAAAGCCTTGTTTCGAAGATTTGGATCTGACAGCCAGAAGGGTTCATTGTGTTCGAACGCTTCCGTAATTTGGGGCCAACCCGCCGAACGCAGACCCAGTTCTGCTGCTGCGCCCACAACAAAGAGCGGTACGAGCGAAAATCCAAATTTTCGGATCAGGTTGTTCATTCCGCAGGGCTAATCTCGATGGATGTGTGATCGATGACCGAACCCGACTTGTGCCAAGTATTGTCGAAAAAGCTGGTGTCATTGATGCGGTATGAAATTTCACCATCTTCTGTGGCCGTATAAACCGCAGAAGTACCCACAGGGATGATGGTTTCCATGCCACTTTTCGCACCCACATGCTTCATAATCAACATGCCTTCAAAACAGCCTTCTACATTGCAAGGCCATTCTGAACCGGTCGTTGGGGTAGCAGTGTCTCCTTCTACCGTAATCCAAGCTCCCGAATCTTTTAGGCGGTACTGATCCTTCGACGAACCTTTGATTTGGATGCGATTGCCCTTACAAATCTTCAGTGGACGTTGCCAACCGGTACCAATGTCCAAGTAATCGAACATGGTGTAATCCAACGGATGGTTGCACTCGCCTGCAGTCAGCTCAGCTTTCAATGTGCGCGCCCATGACTGCCAAGCACCAACATCACCCGCCAAACACTTTTCTTGATTCGATGCGACAACAGCTTCAATCTTTTCAGGTCGCCCAAGCAAAACCGTTTCAACCTCTTCGACCAATCCTTCATCAAACTCAACGCCATCATTTCGCTGACCACGCCACTGGTTGAGTACATCATCCATGGCCTCTGATCGCTTCATGCGTCGGTCGATTTCCGTCAACGTGTCCCATTGAGGAGCGTAGTAGCACTGAGGCTGACCCTCCTCTCCAGCTTGCCAGCCTACGGGTGGCGGACCTTTCTTCTTGCGACGCTTGGCATCAGCATCGGGTGCAGCAAACACCGTAAACATGAGAGATAAAAACAGTACGAAACGAAACATGGTCGTCCTCCGGGGCCTCAACGTACCCCCGCAATGGTGGTACTGCACACACAAACACCAGCCACACCCCAGGAAGTCCTGGGATGGGCCGGTGTTTGGAGTCTAAGCGCGTGAGCGCTGGAGACTAGATCTTGCCGAGAGCCGCGAAAGCAACAGCGAAGCTGAAGAGCACGAGAGACTCAGGGAAAGCGAGAGCGATCATCATGGATGTACGAATGTCGCCGGAAGCTTGTGGGTTGCGAGCCATGCCTTCAAGAGCAGAGCCGGCCAAACGGCCTTGGGCAAGACCACAACCAAGAGCAGCCATACCAACTGCGAGGCCAGCGGCGAGGTAATCCAAGCCGTGTCCGCCTGCGGTCATGCCGGCAGCTTCTTCAGCCATGGCTACGCCTGAGAACAAAAACATGGCCACTGAGGCCGTAAGGATGGTGCTGAACTTCTTCATGATGTCTCCAAAGGGTGGCTAGTGGTCGTCGTGTTCGACGGCTAGCGCGATGTAAATCGTGGACAAAAGGGTGAACACAAAAGCTTGAATGAACGAAACGAACATTCCAAGAAAGAGGAAAGCGACGGGGTACACAACCGGAATCAAACCGGACATGATCGATAGAACCTGGTGGTCACCAAACATGTTTCCAGTCAAACGAAGGCTGAGACTATATGGCCGAACCACAACGAAGCTGAGAAGCTCGATGAAGAACAGCAACACGCCCAACCACCATACGGGACCCCACATATGCTTGAGGTAGCCCATGACTCCCTGGGCTTTCAGACCTGCACCGTTGAACAACAAAAGAACGACCAAAGCCATCGCAAAGTTGTGATGCAAAGAGCCCGAAGGAGGAAGCATGCCCGGAAGCAAGCCCAACAGGTTCGACGTCAAAATGTAAATAAACAGACCGCCAACAATCCAGAAGAACTTTTTGGCGTTCGTTTTTCCGAGTAGATCCGTTGCCAGACCAAACAGCGCACCCGCAAACAACTCAAAAAAGTTGCGTGATGTCATCGAACCATCGGGAACAAACTGAAGTGTTCCCCCATGGCTTCGGGCTTTGTTGAGACCCATGCGCGCAATCAAAGAACCCACGAGCAAAATCCCACACACAACCCATGCTAGCAACCAGTATTGTGCGTCGTCAGCAGTCTTGAAAAACTGCATGCCACCGATGATGGGTGTACCTGACTGTACCTTCCACTGCATGACTTCAATCAAGCTGTGGTCACCAAACGGAATCGCCTTGAGCCATGTAAAGTGCGGATCACAAAGAGGTCCCGGAGCGGGAGCAAATGTGATGGGACCTGTCATGCACGGGGAACCAGAAGCCATTTACGCCTCCTTCCGGACAAGGTGGAGCTGCTCAATAAATGCGGAAATAAAAATGCTCACCATCAAAAGGCTTCCACCCGCGACGACTGCAATCGCATCAAAGCGTTGCATAAGCGCCCACAAAGCCAGCCCAAGAATCGGTAGTTTCAATACCACCAAGCCTGCAGCCCCTTGCGATACACCGGGTTGTCCCATCTTGCTCACAGTCCATGCGCCAAAAAGGAAACTGCCCAACATGAGCAAGCCGCCTCCAAGAACACCTGCCGCCGTCTTCGCATCGAAACAAAGAGTCGTGATCACCACAGCAGCAATCAACAGGCCCATTGCCAGTCGAATCACTTTACGGGTCATCAGATTTTGACTCATTTCCGATTGTCCAGTTGATGCGGTAAATGCTTCCAGCCAATGCGACTGAGCTTAGAAGGAGAAGAAGTAAAGGTGAGGTTCCCAGACGCTCATCCAACCAATGGCCAGCTGCTGCGCCCAGAACGACCAAAATCCACATTTCGAGAACCATGGCCGAGGCTCGGGCCATTGCCTTCAGTGTTTTTGGATGAAGCATCCCTTCACACCTCTGCTAAGTCCGAGCGTGGCGGGCATTATCACCCCTCTGTGTGCACGTCAAAACCCGATTTGGTCTATGGCCACGATCCTCAGGCCTTAGCAAGCGCTTTGGTGATGCCAGATACAAGATGTTCAACCTCTGATTCCTGGATGCCAGCCGGCAAAAATGCAGCTTCATACTGGCTTGGTGGAAGGTACACACCTTCGTTGAGCGCTGCACGATGAAAGCGCCCAAAGGCCGCCATGTCACACTGCGACACCTGCGTAAAATTCGTAGGGACTTCTTCGCGGAAGAAAATCGTGAACATCGATCCAACCCGGGTCATGGAGCAGCCCCGTTCAGAAACCGCTTTTTTGATGCCTTCTTCGACGATTTCACCGGTACGCTCCAACTCTGCGTATACAGACGGTGTGAGCAACGACAGCGTTGCCCGCCCAGCGGCCACAGCCACTGGGTTTCCAGAAAGCGTTCCGGCTTGGTACACAGGCCCTGCTGGACTGAGCCGCCCCATGACCTCTGCGGTTCCACCAAATGCAGCCAATGGAAACCCTCCGCCCACAATCTTGCCCAAACACACCAAATCAGCATCGATTGAAAAGCGTTCACAAGCCCCGCCCAATGCGAGACGAAATCCGGTCATGACCTCATCTACAATCAGCAAGGTTCCTGCTTCGCGCGTAAGCGCCCTCAGGCCTTCCAAATAGCCATCTTGCGGAGGAATACAGCCCATATTTCCAGGCACAGCTTCCAAGATTAGTGCAGCTACGTCCCCTTTTTCCAGGTGTACACGTACCGCGTCCAAATCATTGTACGGAGCGGTTTTCGTCAATGCAGCCACTGCAGCCGGAATGCCTGGAGATCCCGGTTGAGCAAAGGTTGCGACTCCCGATCCCGCTTTCACCAGCATGGCATCATGAGCGCCGTGGTAACAGCCATCCACCTTGATGATGACATCACGCCCGGTGGCCCCACGGGCCAACCGAATCGCATGCATTGTCGCTTCTGTGCCAGACGAACAAAGGCGCACTTGGTCCAACACCGGATGGGCCTCACACAGTTCTTCTGCAAAGCGGACTTCCGCCTCAGTAGGAGCGCCAAAAGAGGAGCCTCGTTGTACTGCAGCCACTGCAGCGGCCACAACCAATGGGTGTGCGTGGCCAAAAATCAGCGGTCCCCAGGATCCCACAAGGTCGAGAAATCGATTTCCATCCTCATCGGTCATCCAACAGCCTTCGCCGCTGGAGATAAAAAGAGGGTCTCCATCTACAGCCAGAAAAGCACGAACCGGCGAGTTGACGCCTCCTGGAATGCGTTGGCTGGCTTGGTGTAGAAGGGCGGTCGAACGTGATGTGTCTATTTCAGTCATGAGGGCCGGCTAACGCATCAACCGCACTCACCCCACAAGCCCGCATTGGCTGATTGAGCCACTGACTGGTCAGATTGGAACAATGTACGAAAACTGGTGTTGGGTTCCACAACAAGGGTCGATGCCCAACCTCCTTGCAACATCATTCGTTGAATGAAGTCCTCATCGTCCGTTCCGACATGCACATATGCGAGGGTTCGATCATAGTAATCATCGCACTCTGCATCGAATGTGAGCCATACCTTATGTTGGTAGACTAAATCGTTGAGAAAGGATTTCGATTCTTCACCGAAACACTCGTCATCGGGGCCGGAATGGTCCACTTCAGGTGTGTCAATCCCAATCAATCGAACCGTTTCTATACCCCGTCCTGTTTCTACTTTGATTGTATCTCCATCAATCACGGACGTGACCAATCCCAACACAGGCTCGCGGCACGGAGAGGTGCCTGCTGGAAGGTCTGCGCCATCGATCAAATCGATGGGATCTTGCTGTGTTTCGTCGTCTGTATCGACCGCTACACCAGAGCCTGTATCTTCAACAAAAGGCGACTCTATAGACTGCTCTTTGGGACTCACACACGCAAACAATGTCAGCGCAAGGAGCGAAGCCTTCACGGACCGCGACGCGCTTGAAGCCGTTTGCGTCTACGCTGCAAGGCGGCATCTGCTTTTCCGTCTTCTACGACCTCATCAAGTTCTGCGAGCGCTTGTTCTCGACGGTCCAAATATTCCAGAGCCGTAGCCATTCCCAACTTTGCCAACCGTCGAGCTTCGCCTTCAGCACCATCGCGGAATGCCGCGTCGTAATCTGAGTACGCTTGTGCAGGATCGGTTTTAAGGTGCAATCGTCCTTGGGCCAATCGAGCGGCCACAGCCTGTTCGGGTCGGGAGGCCGCCACATCCAATACGGACAGTGCATGCTTCAGGTCTCCAGCATCGGCAAATGCGAGTCCAGCATCCAACATCCAACGACCCGCATCTCGATGAGCCGGATCGATAGAAGCCGCTGCAACCCATCGCATGCCTGCGCGAACGGGATCACCGTCTTCTTGCCGGTGAATCAACGCCATTCGGGCATGAGCATCCACCACACGAGGATGGTCAGGATAACGCTCTATCAATTCTTCCAAAAGCGCTGCGGCAGCGGCAGTGTCGGACAGAGAAATATGGGTCAGAACAGCGGCACGCCAAAGGGATTCGCCTTTTCGTTCATCGCTGGTCCAACTGTTGGATTGCTTCAAATAGGAAGCCACCGCGCCTCGAGTATCGCCTTTGGCAGCTTGAGCCGCTGTATGATCGAGCGATGCAGGCGATATTGGAGACATCCAAAGCACCACGATGCCCGCGACAACCGCAAGGGCTCCCCCGACACCAGACAGCAGGTAACGCTGCTCCGTACTTTGCATATTCCACAACATAGACGCCCCCCGGCTATCCGGAAAAGAACATAGACAGCAAGAGCGTGACGCGCAATTGTCACGCTAATATTTCACTCCTCTGCTGCAGATTCCTCTGTCAAGTCGCCTTCTACCTGACCTTCTTCATCTGCCGTGATGTCTTCTTCTTCATCATTTTCAATGACACGAGTGACACTAACGATCCGTTCATTGTCCTCGATTCTCATGACCCGAACACCCTTGGCTGCCCGGCTCTGTGTTTCCCGAATATTGAGAACACCAATCTTGATCACTCGACCTGTATTGGTCATCAACATCACGAGATCGGTATCGTGAACTTGAACTGAACCCACCACGGATCCGTTGCGTTCATCCACCACCATGTTGATGACACCCTGGCCGCCGCGACCTTGGATTCGATATTTATCGATTGCGGTTCGCTTTCCGTAGCCGTTTTCTGTAACGGTGAGCAGCAAGGCCTCGGAGTCATCCTCCAACATCTCCAACCCTGCGATTTCATCGTTGGGCTTGAGTTTGATTCCTCGGACGCCTCGGGCCACACGACCCATATGACGCACTTCAAGTTCACCACTTTCATTGATTCCCTGGAAGCGAATGCACTTACCAGAACGGGTTGTGATCAGTACATGCTGTTCAGTNCGTGTCTTNCGAACAGCCAACAGTTCATCGCCATCCGCACAATCATAGGCNCTCANNCCAGANGAACGAATATTGCGGTAATCGGCNAGTCTCGTTCGTTTGACCAACCCCTTCTTTGAACAGAAAAACANGTCTANTTCTTCATCGAAGTCACGGACAGAAATCACGGCTGCGATCTGATCGTCTTGNTCGAGATTGACCAAGTTGACGATCGGTGTTCCTCGCGCATTTCGTCCNGTCTTNGGAATCGTATACACCGGCACCTTGAACACTTGACCGTGTGTTGTAAACACCAACAAGTGCGAGTGGGTNGAAGCCGTGAACAATTCACTGACTTGATCCTCAGCTTTGGTATTCATGCCCTTCTTACCGAAACCACCGCGCCGTTGCATGGTGTATTCGGTGTGGCTGGAACGCTTGATGTATCCGGTCACGCTCAGTGTAATGACCTGTTCTTCATCAGCGATGAGGTCAAGAATGGTCAGATCGCTAGAAGCTTCAATGAACTGTGTTCGACGATCATTGCCATACTTTTCTTTGATGGCTTCTAACTCTTCGGTAATGACTTCAAGNAGGCGGGGTTCNGAGTCCAAAATCGCACGAAGGTAGGCGATCTTTTCTTCCAGTTCTTTGTATTCCGCTTCGATTTTTGCGCGTTCCATGCCGGTNAGGCGTTGGAGTCGCATGTCCAAAATCGCTTGAGCCTGTACTTCAGAAAGAGTGAAGCGTTCAATCAACCCATTTCGCGCGATTTCAGGGGTNTGAGATGCACGAATCAAAGCGATGACTTCATCGAGATTGTCGAGGGCGATCAGATAGCCTTCAAGAATGTGCTTACGCTCTTCCGCCTTGCGAAGTTCGTATCGACATCTCCGAACCGTGACATCGCGACGGTGGCTCAGATAATGCGCAAGCATNTCNTTCAGCGAAAGCACCATGGGTTGGCCGTGAACAATCGCNAGCANGTTCACGCCATAGGTGCTTTGCAAAGCGGTGTGCTTGTACAAATGGTTGAGGACAATTTCACGNACAGCATCGCGCTTCAGTTCGATCACGACACGCATACCGCTGCGGTCCGACTCGTCCCGGAGGGCGCGAATCCCTTCGATTCTCTTGTGGCGCACCAAATCGGCAACCTGTTCCACCAAACGTGCTTTGTTCACCTGGTACGGAAGTTCATCAATGATGATGGCTTGTCCACCTGTTTCAGTCTCTTCAAAGTCAGCACGACCCCGCATCACAACCCGGCCTCGGCCAGTTTTGTATGCCTCAAACACACCGGTACGACCGTAGATGGCCCCTGCGGTTGGAAAGTCTGGTCCNGGAATGTGTTCGATCAGTTCTTCGACTGTGATGTCTGGGTTCTGAATCAGGGCGATGACGCCACTGATGACTTCTCGTAANTTGTGGGGTGGAATTTTGGTGGCCATTCCCACAGCAATTCCATCCGAACCGTTCACCAAAAGGTTTGGATAAGCGGCGGGAAGCACNTCGGGTTCTTCATTTGAACCATCGAAGTTGGGGACAAANCGAACCGTATCTTTATCGATATCNGCCANCAGCTCTTCAGCAACGCGTGTCATCCGACANTCGGTGTACCGGTATGCAGCAGCAGGATCGCCATCAACNGAACCAAAGTTTCCTTGGCCATCCACCAGGGGCATCCGCATGTTCCACGGCTGCGCCATTCGAACCAGGGCGTCATACACCGCTGAATCACCATGGGGGTGGTACTTCTTGAGTACTTCACCAACAACACCCGCACACTTGCTGTAGCGACGATTAGAAAGGTTTCCCTCTCTAAACATGGCGTAGAGGATTCTCCGGTGTACGGGCTTCAGCCCATCCCGGACATCGGGCAATGCTCTTCCGATAATGACCGACATGGAGTANTCGAGGTAGGAATTCCTCATCTCATCTTCAATGTCGATTGGAATCAACGCGTTTGCGATGGTGTCCACAATACTCTCCGTTTCTTGGNGTGCTTGCCCGTTGGGAATCTTCGTTCCGCCTGCTGATCAGAAACATACGGACAGAGGCCAGGTGTTGCTTATTTCGATAACGCGCCTCGCACGCGTGCGCACGTACCCACGTACGCGCGCGCACGCGCACGCGAGAGCTTTGCTCACAAATGGCCCTCTGAGCCATTTGAAGCGATGTAAAGCCCAGGCTGCCAGTGTACNGCCTGGAAATGCCCTATAAAGCCACTTACGGCCTGAAAACAAACTTAGAATTCATAGAGAAAGGACGCGCCCACCTGAGGCTGAACAGCCGTCACTTCCATTCGTTCGTATTTTGAGAAAGGCTTGAAATACCATGCNCGTGCTTCGACACGAACACCAAACTCTTTGTACCGCAGCATAAAGTCNGCNCCACCTTGCAAGGCGGGGTTGATTTGAACACTGTAGTCAGACTCTGCNTCGGCAACCCACACAGGACCAAACCCACCCCGAAGGATCACATCCCAAAGCCAGTCTCCCGGATTGCGNTGTGGNACTCGAATACCCGGCGTCACATACAAACCATGACGAAGAATCCAAGGTTNTCCGTCGCCTGGNTCTGATGGACTGGAAGGGCTGACAAAAGAACCCACATCTATAGACAACCCCTGGGTCATTCGGGAGTCAAGTCCTACATTTGCAGCATAGGATCCTGGGGTCCAAGCACCGCCAAGATGAATTCTATTTTGCGCTTTCATGGGAAGTCCACGTGCTTCCACAGAATTCGATATACCCATCAACATCATCGCAACTAAACAAATTCGTACCACAAGCGCTCTCCAGTCCTTTGAGTTCCAGTATATCTACTGGTGAAGTCGTGCGCCCGACTGTTCACATGGCGGATACGAGGTAGGCTTCATCGAATGCACGTCCAAGGGAATCAAGGTCATGAACTTCCCCTTCAATCCTTGGGATATGCCACAACATTTGATTTTCTTTCATTCGATCAAACAGAGACTTCGAAAGTATTTTTTCCGAAGTACACAAGCCCAGCAAACGCCTGTGATTTGCACCCAAACGGGCCAAAAGTTGATCCACCGTATGGGGTTTCAAATCATGGGCCAGACTTCTTGCCAATTCACCCAAAACATTTTCTGGAACCAAATCCAATCCTGTGGATGGGTGCATTTGATTCATGACCACACCCGAGGATGGCATCTCACGCGTTTCGAATTCATCTAAAAAGTACTGTGCTACCGCCACCGATGGCTCATTCGGAGCGCAAATAACCAAGAATGTTGTTCCCACATCTTCGAACAAAGCAATCACAGCTTCATGACGTTCGCGAAACCCATCATAAAGGTCTCCAAAGATAAACAAAAACTCCGCCAATTCATCAAGAAATTCTCTGCCAAAAATGTAGCCAAGCAGCCTGAATACGACAGCGGAAGTGCCTCGAAATAGTCGCCCAAGAATCTTCTTCTCCTCGTATGGAGCCAGAAACCAAGAGAGTATTCTCTTGTCCAAGAAACGAGAAAGTCGACCTGGAGACTCCAGAAAGTCGAGGGCATTTTTAACTGGGGGGGTATCGAGAATCACAAGGTCATAGCGGCCCGAATTTACAACATCGTACAGCTGTTCAGTGGCCATATATTCCTGACTGCCGCCAAAGGAATCTGCAATGTGGCGATACACGCGATTGGATAAAATCCTATCTTTGGTCGATTCATCTGGACTCACCCTTTCAATCAGTGAATCAAATGTGGACCGAGTATCGAGCATCATCGCCCACAACTCGCCTTTAATGGATGAATCCAATTGGATTTGAGTCTCTTCATTGCCAAATTGAGTCAACCCCAGCGAGTTGGCCAAGCGACGCGCAGGATCAATGGTCAAAACCAGAACTCTTCTTCCTTCCTTGGCGGCAAAAAGACCCATAGCTGCAGCTGTCGTGGTCTTTCCTACACCACCGGAGCCGACGCAAATTATCAAGCGTCGATCGTCGATCAGAGATGCCAAACTCATGATCGTATTCCTTCCTTCGATTCAGCCAGGGATCTACGATTGAGCGCTCCCGCCATCTGCAAGGTCACCTTGCTTGCTCCACCCTCAAAGCCGCCCAATATGCCCAAACGAGGAAAGGGCACAACCGTCACCCCTATCTCAGAATGAAGCCGGCCCAAGGATTCTGCGGTGGCTCTTTCCAACTCGGCATCCCAGCGGCCCGCCAACAACAATTCAGAAGCCGCATCCGACACATCTGTTTGAGCCGATAAACGTGCCAATAGCTTGTGTTCATCGTCCGTCATTGTAGGAGCCGCACATCGATTCAAAAATACAAGCGGAACGCTCAGGCCCGGCAAGGCTGTTTTCAACTTTCCAAACAGTTCCACAGTTTCATTGACGACCATTTCTTCAGGTAAAGCCACAATACCCAGAGCCGTATCGGGCCCCTGCAATATCTCCTGAATTTCGCTCGCTCGTTCGTGAATGGGGCCTGTTCGCATCAACCGCTGGGCGGTATCTGGCGTTCGCAACAAGCTCACTGCATGGCCAGACGCAGGAAGATCGACCACAACTTGGTCGAACTCATCCATGTAGCTGCAAATACGTGAAAGTACGACCATTTCTCGGGCGCCTGGCGTCACCTCAAGAAACACTTGAACCATGGGATTTTTTACGATTAATCCTACAATTTTTGCCGCACGAATCGTGTGGTCCAACCAATCAACCAATGCCTTTTTGAATGTGATGTTGCATGCCCACACATTCTCTGCGACCTGCGTCGGCGTGTATCCAAGTTCACAATCAAAGGTTTCAGACAAAGCAGAGCGTTGAGAGTCGACTTCTGCCACCAAGACACGACGACCTTTTTTCGCGCTCGCCAATGCAAGTGCAGCCGACACCCGTGTCTTTCCTGTCCCACCTTTGCCCGTCAACAACAACAGCCGACGACTTATAAATTCTTGTACTTGCACACTACCAACGAATCAGATTGGCACCCCAGGTCAATCCAGCCCCAAATGCGGCAAGAACAACCAGGTCCCCTTTTTTGATTAATCCAGCTTCAACAGCTTCATGTAGTGCTATTGGAATGGATGCTGCAGTCGTATTTCCGTATTTTTGGATGTTGTTGAACACCTGATCTTCACGCAGACCTAAAGTTCGGGCAGCCATTTGATTGATCCGGAGGTTCGCCTGATGCGGAATCAACAAATCGATGTCCTCGGTCGTGTACCCATTGGCTTCCAACACTTCCGTCACTACTTTTGGTAGTTCAGTAACCGCGTTTCTAAATACTTTTCGGCCATCCATTTGAGGATAATGGCGACCTTCATCCAACATCTCCGGACTCAGTCGCGGATTCAATCGAGACGCCGGTAATTCAAGCATCAAAACGTCATAGTTTGATCCATCTGCATGGAGTTTCGAATCCAAAATACAACTTTCGTCATCGGCGACTGTCAGGACCGCTGCACCTGCACCATCTCCAAATAATACGGTCACGTCTCGACCTCTGTTGGTCATGTCCATGCCCGAAGAATGAACTTCTCCACCGACAACCAAAATATGATTCATCATTCCCGTTTTGATGAATTGGTCAGCCACGGAAAGAGCGTAAACAAAACCCGTACATTGATTTCGAATATCCAATGTTGCGACACCAGGAACACCCAGACTTTTTTGCAAAAGACAGCTTGAACCTGGAAAATTTATGTCCGGAGAAAGCGTAGCAAAAATGATCATGTCGAGGTCTTTGGCGGACAGCCCTGCTTCCTCAAGCGCATCTTTACTCGCCTGTAGCGCCAGATCAGCTGGACCTACATCTCCATCCACCCAACGTCGTTGTTCTATACCGGTGCGCTGAACTATCCATTCATTGGATGTATCGATCAATTCGGCCAAATCGTCATTGGTAACGATTCGTTCTGGTACAAAATGACCCAGCCCTGCGATGCGACTGCTGCGCATGGTGCCCCTCAAATGTCCAGATTCCGAACATTCAGCGCATTGTCTTGGATAAAGTTTCGCCGTGGTTCAACAGCATCACCCATCAGAACACTAAATATGTGCTGAGCGCGCGTCATATTATCAACGCTGACCTGCAACAACGTGCGGGTCTCTGGGTTCATCGTGGTGTCCCAAAGCTGATCGGGATTCATTTCACCCAACCCTTTGTAGCGCTGGATTTCGTACCCCTTTCGAGCTTTTTCCATGATGATGGATAGCAGCACACGCCAAGATGGTATTTCCGGTCCTGTTTCCGACAACCGTGCGGGAAGACTGATTTCGTCATGTAGCGATTGAACCATGGCCTTCATGGTGTCACTTTCAGGCACGCCACCCAATGTCGAAATGCGTTCTTCACCATCCCGCAATGTTGCGACCATGATGCTGTAAGTTTTCAGGTCCTCATCAAAGTTTACTTTCATTTCGGAGATATGAAGGTCTGGGCTGACCAAATCGAGTGCCGTCCGAAGGTTGTCTGCTGCTGCTTCCATGTCCGCTTTGTTGGAACGATCAACCTTGTGTCCACCGATGGTGTAAAACGCATCAGCAACATCGGGAACAACTCGTCGCTCAGCACGTTCAATGCGTCCCACATAAGCCTGCATCTTTTCAAGCAATGTAGCGGCTTCATCACCTGTGACCATTTCTCCAGATTTGGGCAACAAAGTGAGACTCTTGACCCCTTGATTCAACAAGAATTCTTGAAGAGCAGCGTCATCCTTTAAGTATCGCTCTTTCTTTCCTCTCTTCACCTTGTACAACGGTGGTTGTGCAATGTAGAGATGTCCATTCTTCACCAAATCTTCCATTTGTCTAAAGAAGAAGGTCAACAAAAGCGTACGAATATGAGAACCATCAACATCAGCATCTGTCATGATGATGATGCGGCCATATCGCAATTTTTCAACGTTAAAGTCTGCACCTACTGCACATCCAAGAGCCGAAATCATGGTGAGAATCTCTTGATTTCCCAACATTCTGTCCAAACGGGCCTTTTCGACATTCAGGATCTTGCCTCGGAGAGGAAGAATCGCTTGATACTTGCGATCTCGACCTTGTTTGGCTGAACCACCCGCAGAGTCTCCCTCCACCAGGTACAACTCACACAACTCAGGATCTTTTTCTTGGCAATCTGCCAATTTACCCGGCAGGTCGGTTCCTTCGAGCGCAGATTTTCTACGGGCCAACTCTCTGGCTTTTCGTGCCGCTTCTCTTGCTCGTGATGCATCCACAGCTTTTACGACCACAGAACGAGACACAGATGGATTTTCAGCCAAGAAGTATCCGAGATGTTCACTGACCAATGAATCTACAAGACCTTTGACCTCAGAGTTTCCGAGTTTGGTCTTCGTCTGACCTTCGAACTGGGGTTCAGGTACTTTGACCGACAACACTACGGTGAGTCCTTCTCGAATATCGTCTCCGGAAATAGACTCGCCTTTGGCCGATTTGATCAGGTTCTTAGAGTTTGCGTAGTTGTTTACTGTGCGTGTCAGCGCAGCTTTGAAACCAGAAACATGCGTTCCACCTTCATGGGTCCGAATGTTGTTGGTGAAACTGCACAAGTTCTCAGAGTAGGCACTCGTCCACTGCATTGCGAGTTCCACATCCACACCATCACGCGTACCTTCGATGTATACGCACTCAGGATGAAGTTCCGTTCGAGCCTCGTTGAGGTGCGTCACAAACTCGCGAATTCCACCCTCATAGTTGAACTCAACCGTCTTATCGTCACGTTGATCATCCAAGATGATTGTGACACCAGGGTTCAAAAAGGCAAGTTCTTGAAGCCGTGAATGAAGAACTTCAAATGTGAAGTTCACGGTCTCTTTGAAAATGTCCGGATCAGGTTGGAAATGAACTCTGGTTCCACGCTTTCCACCCGCATCACCTTTGATTTCGAGTTTGCTCATGACATCGCCACGAGAAAATCTTTGGGTGTGGTGTTTCCCATCGCGGAAAATATCAAGAGTCAACCATTCACTGAGCGCGTTTACNCACGACACNCCCACACCATGAAGACCACCTGAGACTTTGTAGCTGTCTTTGTCGAATTTACCGCCNGCATGNAGNGTTGTCAGCGCCACTTCACAAGCTGGGCGACCTTCTTTGGCATGAATATCAACNGGAATTCCACGCCCATTATCTTCAACGGAGCATGAACCATCCATGTGCAAAACCACATTGACGTGCGTACATTCGCCAGCAAGNGCTTCATCAATGGAATTNTCTACTACTTCGTAAACGAGGTGGTGAAGACCATTGGGNCCNGTGGATCCAATGTACATCGCTGGACGCATTCGAACCGCTTCAAGNCCCTCCAAAACNGTAATGGAAGATGCNTCGTATTCGGGNTTGTTTGTGGGACTGTTTTCGGTATCCATGAGGCCGATATCTCCGCCCCTTTCCGGGGCTCACTTTGTGGGNCCGNATTTCAGGCACCAATTCATGTATTTACTAGCCTTCGGAGTAACTGGGATCCGGGCTGACGTCCATCGAATCGAAGCGTAGAAATAGAAGCTGTATTCTATACTTCGACTCGNCCACTCTGAACATGCATATTGAGACTCTGTACACCACTCAAATCTCCAAGATAAGCAGGGTCGGTTGTGGTNACCCAAACCTGACCATCCAAATCACNGAGAATTTCTATCAAACGACTTCNCCGNCCTTGATCCAGTTCACTGGTCAAATCATCCAACAGAAACAANGGNACTTCCCCTCTGCGATGAGCGGCTTCCAATTCTGCCAANTTNANNCCAAGAACNATGCTNCTGGCTTGCCCTTGTGATGCAAAGTTTCTCGCTGGACGACCGTCAATACGAATGTCAAGGTCGTCTCTGTGTGGACCAACCAGCACTTGCCGCCTCTCGATTTCAGAAGAACGTTTATCGGCGATGGCTTTTGATAGGTTTAGACAAATCTCTTCTTCATTCATTTCTTCGACAATGCCAAGTCCAGATACTTGAACCTTCAAGTCCACAACCCCAGACCCTGCAATCGCATTGTGCATTGGTTCAAATGCTTGTCTAAGTTCATCCAAAACCGCCAATCGACGAGAAATCAATGCTGAGCCAGTCCTGGCCAATTCTGCATCAAAGATGTCCAGCTGCATTGGATCAGCCATTCCACTGGTCAATAAAGCACGTTTATGACCCAATACACGCCGGTATGATTGAACGGTATTGAGATGCGATGGATGGGCTGTAAATGCTGCTCGATCAAGGAATCTACGACGACGGTCTGGTTCTCCTCGAACTATGGCCCCATCTTCGGGACAAAACACAACAGCACGAATGGCTTGAAACCACATCTGAATTTCATTTTGTACAGCACCATCCATCGTTAAACGACGAACACCATTGCTCCATCCCCACGAAATTTCACGAAGACCATGNGGAGTTCGTACTTTGGCTCCCACTTGAGCCAGTTCTGCCCCATGTTGAATCCATCGCCTGGGACGAGACTCGCGAAAACTTTTCAATGTACCCAAAACATGAACAGCTTCAAGTAAATTGGATTTTCCTTGGCCATTGTCTCCATGAACAACAACCAGAGGAGCATCACACTCAACATTCATTTGAGCGAGATTTCTCCACCCATTGAACGAAATTTCGGTGAGGCGCAAATCAGTCCAATCGGATGGGCATCACAACAAACAAACAGTCGTCACGACCCGGAATTCGAACAATGCATGGGTCCAAAGGCTCACCCATTTCCAAAATCAATTCGTCTCCTGACGTATTTCGCATGATGTCCATGAAATAGGAAATGTTGAATCCAGTATCAAAGGAATCACCCTCTAATTCAGCTTCCACCTCTTCTTTCGCATTTCCAAGATCAACATTTTGAGCCTCTAAAACCAGTTGTTGTTCCTCGAATGAAAAACGAACAGAATGATTTCGGTCACTGGCTACAATCGCTACACGTTTCAGTGCGTCTTGGAAAATTTTCCGATTCAGCACAAGCCTGCGTTTGTACGCTTCGGGCAATACCTGACGATAATCGGGAAATTCGCCGTCCACGAGTCGAACCATCAAGGTCAAACCTTGTGTTTGGAAAGTCGCTGATCGTTCCCCAAAAGCAATTTCCCAAGCGCCTACATCACCCTCACAAAGCTTACGGACTTCATCCAATGCTTTGCGTGGCAGCAACATGCGACGACCCATTTGAAATTCACCCTCATAGGCGGTTTCAGAAAAACTCAATCTGGAACCATCTGTAGTGACCATTCGAAGTCTGGCTTCACCACCATCTGAAGTAATTTCTTCCAAGTGTGCGCCGTTCAAACCATAGCGACTGTCATCCACACAAACCGCATACAGCGTTTCGTTAATTAAACGATGGAGGGTTGTTCCTGGAATACCCAAAGCCGCTCGATCATCTCGCGAAGGCAATGGAGGAAAATCTTCTGCGCTCATTCCAACAAGGTGAAATTCACTCTTACCCGAATGAATCGCCAAACGATTTCCAGCTTCTGCTTTTAAGTGTACAGCTGATTCTGGGAGTGACCGAGCCACCTGAAAAATGCTTTGAGCATCAACAGAAATTTCTCCAGGTCTTTCTACCCGTGCAACATAGTCTGCAACCAAAGAAACCATTGTATCTGTAGCAGTAAGTCGAAGACTATTTCCTTCCGCACTCAATAGAACATGAGCCAAAGCGAGATTGGTTGTTCGACGTTCAACAATACCTTGAACGCGACTCAAACCACGGATGAGTTCTTCTCTGTCAATGTAGAGGTCCATGGATTCTCCGTGTCTGCCTTCAATGATCGGTAATTAGGATAATGGGTAGTATGGATCAGTAGTAGATCCATAGGGCCCTGTGAATATGTGGAAAACGAAAAAAACCCAGTTATTTCAGATATTTATTAATTGAGTCCTCTGTGGATTCAATTGTGAATATGGTGGGAATACTGGGGAAAAAATAGAGAAAAAATTTTGGAGGAAAAACACTCCGCAGAACTTGCATAACCAATCAGCAGTTTATCCACAGGCCATTCATAGGCCTCGATAAATGCTTCTCTCAAGAGTTTGAACGGCCGATTTCATATCCACGTCTTGTTTTACCAATGAGCGAATCTTCTTACAGGCGTGTTGCACGGTGGCATGGTCACGATTTCCAAAGATGCGTCCAATCTCAGGAAACGAATGCTCTGTGTACTTACGAATGAGGTACATGGCGACGTGTCGTGGTCGTACCAGTTGTTTTAAACGACGTGATCCTTTCAAATCAGAGATCTTTACGTTGTAGAAATTAGCAACGGTTTGGATGATGTCGTCTGCACTGATTGATTGTGGGTTGTCATCCAACATGCTTGAAAGGTGTTGGCGTGCAACATCGATTGTAAGCGGTCCAGGACGCAATCTCATCACAGCATTGAGACGGTTTACTACCCCTTCCAATTCACGAACATTGCCATGAACGCGTGCGGTTACCCATTGGGCAACTTCATCTGGAATTACCAAGTTTTGGTCTTCTGCTTTTTGACGCAAAATCGCAATTAGGGTTTCAATGTCGGGGGCTTGAGTATCCGCCAACATTCCACTTTCACAACGCGTTCTAAGCCGAGGTTCGAATCCTCTGATTTCTTTTGGCAAGACATCGGAAGTGAACACAATTTGGCGACCACGTTCGTTTAGCCACTCAAATGTGTGGAATAATTCTTCTTGGGTTCTATCTTTTCCGCTGAAAAATTGAACATCATCAATCAGCAAAACAGTGGGTTGTTTGCGGTATCGGTCCCGAAATTCTGGCATCCGTCGATACCGAAGAGAATCAATCAACTCATTGGTAAACTGTTCTGCAGTCACGTACAGAACGCGCGCATCAGGGTCTTGCTGGCGTATGCGATTGCCGATTGCATGGACCAAATGAGTTTTTCCGAGTCCAGTATCTCCGTATATAAACAAAGGATTGTACTGAGCTTCACCTGGTGATTCAGCCACGGCCAGTGCGGCAGCGTGGGCAAATTCATTCGACTTTCCGACCACAAAGTTCTGGAATGTTTTGTCGGGAGATACGCCAGGAATTGGTGCTGATGGTGTTTTGCTTGGTCGTATTTCTGTTTGTGTAGGTTGAACGGGTTCATCGGACTTTCTTGCGACATGAAATTGAATGTCTACAGGGTGTCCAATGGCTTCTTCCAGCTCTGCATTCAACGCAGGTCCGTAGTTCGCAGCAACCCAATCTCGATAGTATCGATTGGGTACTTCTAACTTCACATTGGTGTCGGAAATGGACGCCATATGAATCGGACGAATCCAAATTTCAAAATTTTGGGCCCCGAGTTTTTCTCGAAGCGACCCTTGAACTACTGACCAAACCCGATCTTTTTGCACACGAATACCCACAACGTCCAATGACGAAGAATTCAGCTACTAACGTAGGTAATTAAATTTTCGGAACCCACCGATCCGAACCAACTACAGGGTAACAGGGATCACCCTGGGTTTTCAATGTGGGGTAGGTGACCTAAGTACCAGCAGTCTCGTGGAGCTTTTGGCTGAAAATATAGGTTAAACCTTGAATATAAAAAAATGTGGAAAACTATGCTTTTTTTTCAAATTTCCCATTGAGAAGTTTGGATCTCATCAATAACCTGACCCAGGTTAAACCTGGATAATTTGAATTGTCCCTAGGGTTTTTCACAGGGCGTTCCACGTGGAACTTAGTTGTGGATTGTTCCCTCGTGCGCGCGCGGGCGAAACATCGAAGTGAAAAGAGGTTCTTGCCCGCTGTCTGGGGACAGCATAGACAGCGCCGTCATAAAGGCGTGACTGTTGATGCAGTCAATGCCCCTGCGGATAAATACCCAGTTCATCACAGAACCTGGAAAACGCCGCGCAACGGAGTGAAGTCATGAAACGCACATATCAACCAAGCAATATCAAACGTAAACGCTCTCACGGTTTTCGATCACGGATGAAGACTGCAGGTGGTCGCAACGTGGTGCGTCGTCGTCGGGCAAAAGGCCGTAAGCGTCTTACCGTTTCGACTCCAAGCAAGCGTTCATAAGGCAATCGCGTGGGGCTCCCGCGCTCGATGAGATTGCGGAATACCCGCGATATTCAGCGGGTTCAACGGCTTGGTCGCCGTATTCGTTTGCCTCACATGCTGGTTTTGTACATGCCTGGCACATTGGACCAGAGCCGTGTGGGATTCACTGTGAGTCGTAAAGTCGGAAATTCAGTTGTCAGGAACCGTGTGAAGCGATGGCTTCGAGAAGCGGTTCGGGAGAACAAAGAGCAGCTTCCTTCAGGGATAGATCTTGTGATCATTGCGCACCCTCAAGCCGCTACGGCGGGATTATTGAGCCTTGCTTCCGATGTAAGACAAGGTTTCACCAAGATGACGCAGGTGGCTTAGCAATGTTGGCTACCTATTTTCATTGGATGATCAAGGCTTATCAAAAGCTGATTTCACCACTCATGCCACCAATGTGTCGTTTTCATCCTTCCTGCAGTCAGTATGCAGTAGAAGCATTGCGCATACATGGATTCCTAAAAGGGTCCAATTTGACCATGAATCGGATTTGCAGGTGCAACCCATTTTTTCCAGGTGGTGTTGATCCGGTGCCAGGTCCTCACGGAGACAGTTGTGCAGACTGATCAGGAGCGTCGTACCATTCTTGCCATTGGGCTGAGCCTTTTGGTTTATATGGTCTATGTCCAGTGGTTTATGCCCCCAATACCATCAGGATCAGAGATGGTTACTGATGTTTCGGGTCTTCAAGAACCGACCATCGATACCCAGGTTCAACAACCGACAGATTCGGTACCAGCCCAGGTTGCAACACCCGTTGAAACGGTAGAGAACACAGAAGAAGAGGCGGTACCACCCACACCCAAGATTGAACCCATTGCTGACAAGCAAGTCGATGTGGGCGCTTTGTGGTCAAACGGAGACGACAAGACACTACAAGCGACTTTTCACTCGCGTGAAGGTGCGTTTCATACGATTGAACTCAGTAAATTTGATGCTCAGCCAACAGTCACGACATGGTGGTCGTGGGCTTTGGACAAATATGATGGTGAAGACGTTGAATGGAATCCGTATGTAGATAGCGATTCTAAAGTGTCACTGGTCAGTGATCTGGGCGCTTTTGTTATCGCGGGTGCAGGAAAATTTAATGCGGACCACCGCTACAATCTGGAAGTGGATGACGATTATTTGATTGCACGTTCACGTGTTCATCAAGGGCTACAAATAGAAAAGAGCTTCCAACGAACAGAAGACCCTCATGTTTATGATGTGACGGTAAAATTCAAGAACCACTCTGATCGTCCCATCCGAGACCTGTGGGTCGGTGTGGTCGATGAAATGGATGGAGAAGCTGGACGGTTTGCCAACGCAATTCGTCCATTTGCTTTTGTTGCGGAAGACATAGAGCGTCTAGATGATCTTGAAGAAGTAGAGGATGAAGAATTGGTTCGCCATCGTGGAATGACGGACTGGTTCGGTACCGGAAACAAGTACTTCATGTCGATTTTGATTCCTCAGGATCAATGGGCTGAAGAGGTTGTATTCGATGGTCTTGCGGACGGTCGCTATGGCGCATTTCAGATGACCAATGATGTCTTGGATGCGGGAGCAACCAAGGAAGTTCGTTTTCTCGGATACTTGGGTGCAAAGACCTTGGAGATTGGCGAAACCTACGGACACAACCTCGATAAATCGGTCGAGTTTGGTTGGTTTGGCTTTTTCGCTCGAATCCTATTGGCCATGCTTCAATTCTTTCATGGTTTGGTTGGAAACTGGGGTGTGGCAATCATCTTGCTCACATGCTGTGTAAAAGCGGTCTTCTTTCCCTTGATGCAAAAGCAATTTGTCAGCTCAAAGAGAATGCAGGCCATTCAGCCTGAATTGAAAGCGCTCAAGGAAAAATACAAAGACAATCAGCAACTACAGACACAAGAGACGATGCGTTTGTTCAAAGAGAACAATGTCAATCCGATGAGTGGCTGTTTGCCCATGATCATTCAAATGCCGGTTTGGTTTGCGCTGTACAACGTCATGTTGTTTAGTGTTGAACTGTATGGCACGCAGTTCTTGTATTTGAAGGATCTCACAGAAGTGGATCCGACGGGCGTTCTGCCGTTGTTGGTCGCAGTATTGATGGTTCTTCAACAGAAGTTGATGCCCATGGGCAACATGGACCCTGCGCAACAAAAAATGATGCGCTTGATGCCCGTCATGTTTGGTATTTTTATGTTCACATTCCCATCGGGACTTGTGCTTTATTTCAGCGTGAACAACACGCTCACTATTGTTCAGCAGTGGTTTATCTACCGCAAGAAAGAACCTGCGGATTCCNCAGCTGCCAAAGCTTAGACGCAACTACGCGTCGCACACCGGTGCACCATCGCACCCCAGGAGACAATCATGGATGAGAAAACAGTAACAACGGAAGGAGACACCCTCGGAGAAGCAGTTCGCAAGGCTGCAGAGCTGTTGGGCGTTCCCGCTGAACAGGTTCGGCACAAGCTGGACCTTTCACACTTTCGAAATGATCAAGGCCGAGCCATTCCCGTTGATACCGTGAAGGCGATTTGTTGGGCAGCAGATCCTCAAGACACAGCCGGTGCTGTAGCCGCCAAAGAATGGCTTGAAGGTCTCGTGTCTCGGATGGGAATCGAAGCCACTGTAAAGGCCAAGAACGTCATGGATAAGTCTGCGACGATGACTGTTGACTCAGACTCTGCGCGATTCTTGGTTGGTCGCGGTGGAAAAACTCTTTTCTCGATTTCGTCTCTGTTGAATGAGGCGATGTCTGAGGAATATGGTGATTGGACTTTCAAGATGGATATTTTGGGTGGTCGTCGTGACGAAGAGCGTCGTGATGACGACCGTGGCCGGGGTCGCCGGGACCGCGATGATCGTGGCCGGGGTCGTCGAGACCGCGATGACAGAGGCGGACGTCCACGTCGTTCAGAACGTGATGTCGATGAGTTGAAGAAACTTGCACGTCGTTTGGCGTCCAATGTCAGCTCTGGTGGTGAGGATGAGATCATCCGCAAGCCGCTCAATTCTTTTGAACGCCGTATCGTACATATGGAAGTTGCCGAGATCGATGGGGTGGCCACGGATACGGTTGAGCATGAAGGAGAACGCAAGATTCGCATTTTCGCCGATCAAGGTGAAGGTGCGGGCGCTGAGGCCTAAATGAGTACCATCGTTGCCTTGTCGACTCCCTGGGGTCGCTCGGCAGTCGGTGTCATTCGATTGAGCGGAGAGGACGCTCGGACGATCGCTGCTGCGGTATGTCCGGGTGGCCCCGCTTGGCGCCCTCGTCGTGCCAGTGTCCGGACCGCAAAGAATGAGAATGGCGAACCGATTGATGAAGTCGTCGCCATTTGGATGCCGGGTCCGAAAAGCTACACGGGTGAAGATGTCGTGGAACTATGTGGCCATGGCAATCCAATCTTATTGGCGGCATTGTTGGATGCGCTTGTGGCTCAAGGAGCGAGACCGGCGAGACCCGGGGAATTCACTCGCCGCGCCCTTGAAAATCAGCGCACAGATTTGCTGGGCGTAGAAGCGCTCTCCGCGTTGATTTCTGCCCGAACGATGGAAGGGNCTCAAGATGCTCTTTTGGGCATTCAAGGTGGGATGAAGGACAACGTAAATGCGATGCGTGAAGCGTTGCTTGATCATGCTGCTGAGTTGGAGGCTCGTCTCGATCATCCCGATGATGATTTGAGCCTTCAATCCGATGAGGCCGTGTCCAAAGGTTTACTTACTCTTGCGAAAGAGGCGGAAAATATAGCCTCTACTTGGTCTGCGAGTCGCATGCGTCAAGAGGGTGCAACCGTGGCTTTGGTGGGTCCTGTAAATGCGGGCAAATCGAGCCTTTTCAATCATATGGTGGGTTCAAAAAGAGCCTTGGTTAGCGATAGGCCCGGTACCACACGGGACGTAATCGAGCGCAGTGTGTTGGTAGATGGAATGGACATCACCTTCATGGATACGGCGGGTGAAGGGGGAACAGATGATGACCTTGAACAAGCCGGCGTCGCATTGGGGCAGTCTCTCAGTGCGAATGCGGATCTGTTGTTGGTCGTATTGCCCAAGCACGTCGCTATGGATTCGCACAGTCAAGCTTTGCTTGAACGGACCAAAGATCATCGACGAATAATCGTGGGTAGTTTCGCAGATTGCCCCGCCCACCCGCAGGGTCCTGGAGTTGATCACTGTGTGGATAATGTTGAAGGGAAGGGCATAGAAACTCTTCTTGAATCAATCCGAACGGCCGTGGGTTCTGAACCGGTGAGTGGACAAACAGTGGTTGTTTTGAGTCAACGCCAACATGATTTGTTTCGGTCCGTTTCGATGTACTGCATTGAAGCTGTCCAAGCACTTCAAGGTGAGTTGGGGCCGGCCGTTGCTGTTCATGGAGTCATGTGCGCCATTGAACGTCTGTCCGAGTTGACGGGATTGGATGTTCGAGAAGCGGTCCTTGACCGTTTGTTCGCTCGTTTTTGTATAGGGAAGTAAGGCTTAAAAGCGAGCGGAGAGAACGACTTGTGGCATCCTGTCTCCCNTGGGGGATGTCGTGAAGACTCTGTATGTGATGGATCCACTAGACCGCATCAATGTGGCGGGTGATTCCACCTACATGATGATGAAAGAAGGTTGTCGTCGGGGTTGGGAAGTCGCTTGGTGTACACCAGACGATCTGTTTGCGGTTCACGGGCGGTGTCATGCTCGATGTCAGCGGGTTCAAGTCTCAGATCATGAGCCGTATTTTGTTTCGGACAACGCACAGGATCGAGACCTAGGCGATTTTGATGTGGTGTGGCTTCGGAAGGACCCTCCTTTTCACATTGGCTACGTCTTCTCGACATACATGCTTGATCTTGTTCCCAAGACGACCATGGTTCTCAATGATCCCGCATCGGTACGGGATGCCAATGAGAAGATGGTCGCGTTGCGCTTTCCTGAATTTGTTCCCCCCACATTGGTCACAAACAATATTGAAAGAGCTTTGGCTTGGATTGCGAACGCTCCCGGCAAAGTGGTTTTGAAACCGTGGGATGGGAATGGCGGTCGAGGTGTATTGATTTCACAGCATGGAGACGGAAATTTGCGTTCTATGTTGGAAGTATTGACTGAAGAAGAAAATACGCACATCTTGGTTCAAGAGTTCGTCCCTGAAATCAGGGATGGCGACAAGCGCATTATTCTCATTGATGGAGAGCCTGTGGGTTGGATGAATCGTGTTCCGCAGCCAGGGGATCACAGAGGAAACATGCATGTTGGCGCCACTGTGGAATCGACGGACCTATCAGACAGTGACCGAAAAATATGTGATGCGATTGGACCATGGTTGAAGAAATCAGGTTTGTTGTTCGTCGGTATCGATACCATTGGATCGACCATGACAGAAATCAACGTCACATCACCGACAGGTATTCAGGAGATCAATCAATTGATGGGTACCCGTTTAGAAGTTGATCTCACAGATGCAGTCGAGCGACGATTGGTCGCTCATCGTAGAGGAGAAACATCATGAAATTTGTAAGTGCATTCCTGTTTGGCTTTGCTTTGTACTCTCCGATGGTTTGGGCCGATGACTCAGAGAGCAGNGACGACGATCTTTCAGAACAAACCATTTCCGGTCAACGTGTCGCTGTACCTGTAGAAGCCGACATTGAAGATGAAAATACCGCGGTGGATAAGGTTGATGTCGCTCCGGCTAGCATTCGACCGTATCCAGATAAAGTGTATGAAGGGGCGCGGGTCCTCAACATGGATGTTGAGTTCGTAAACACCTGCTATCAAGCCATCGAAATGGTTTATAAGCGCCAATATGCANAGGCGAAATTGGCGTTTGAGGATGCAGGTCGAAAGTATCCAGATTCCGGATTGGGTCCTGTCGGTAAGGTTTTGGTCTATCAATCATTGATGTTGGAGAATCTAGACTTTGCCTACGAAAAGCAGTACGAATTGGCTGCAAACCAGGCCCGCCAACAACTGATGCAGGCGCTTGAAATCCGTGGGAATGATGCGTGGGAACACTTCATCTTGGGCGGAGTGTTGGGTATCGATGCCATTCATTCTATGAGAAAAGGCCATTATGTAACTGCGCTCAACCGTGCGATTGAAGCCATGAAGTCTGTGGAGCGTTCCCAAGAATTGGCTCCGGAATTCAAGGATTTGATGTTGGGTGATGGTTTGTACAACTACTGGCGAACTGTGATTACGCGCAGCGTCAAAGGCTTGCCGGACTTTTCCGACAATCGAGCGCTCGGCATTGAGCAGTTGCGTACGGTTCAATCAGAAGGCATCTTTTTGGGGCCTGCCGCAACCTTTGCGCTGACCTATACGTGGCTGGAAGAGGGTGCGTTGAAGCGTGCGACAGGGAGCGCGCTCAGAAATCATAGGGCATATCCAGACAATGTTGTGAACAACTTGATGTTGGGTCGTTTGTACATGTACCGACGCAACTATGTGGAGTCCGAAAAGTTCTTCAAGCTGGTACTCAATGTGGCGCCGAAAAACCGGCGAGTCCATTACTTCATGACTCAAATGTACCTGCGGCAAAAACGCCTCACCGATGCGGAACGTCATGTGAATATATACCTGACCTTCTCTTTGACGAAGCGTGACAGGGCGCTGGCTCTTCACCAAAAGTGTTTGATTTACTATCGTCGAAAGGATTGGGCTACAGCGGAGGCTTTGGCTGAAGAGGCGTGGAAAGTGGGTAAACTTAAGCGCTCTAAAAACCGGCTTGCCAAGATCAAGAAGGCCCAGGTTCGTGAAAAGAAAAATGGTGGGAAATAGCGGAGTCCTATAAAAAAAGCCGTCCTTCGGGGCGGTTTTTTTATGGCTACAGTCGGCTCAATGTCTCCACATCAAGGGTCCCGTCAAAGAACGTAATCAGGGCTTGATGAAACACAGAGTCTGGCTCTGATACTTCAGCAAATAGAGTCATACTCGAACGAAACTTAAGCCAATCTGGAAACCCAAAAATCTCCTCAGCAGTGAGATTTGGATGCCGCAATACTGCTTCAGTGCATTCGCGCAGTCTCAGGCCCAAGATTTCGTGATCCAAAAATTCCCTGGCTTCGGTCAAATCCTGAATGGCAAATCGCTGCGCAATCCTACTCCGTCCCAACCCCTGAATTTGCGGGAAAACAAACCACATCCAGTGGGACTGTTTCTTCCCTTCTCCGAGTTCTTGAAGAATGGCAGAAACTCGACCCTCTTGCGCTTGCACAAAACGGCTCAGGTCAGCACCNATTGTCACCTCGAAAACGAAAACACCATAACCGCACTTCCTGCGAATCATTCCGTCTTCTTTCCAGTCAGACTTTGCACGCCCGGTGACTCGACAGACCCCTTGGTCTCAAAGCTCCAGTCGGTAGCGAATCTCTTCTACCTGTGTGTCGCCAAAGGATGCTGTTTTGGTGGCCCCATCTGCCACCATTCCGGCGCGCTCATAAAAGGCTCGTGCTTGGTCGTTTTCGGTCGCAACCCACAGCACAAGATGCTCAAAACCGCGGCGAAGCATCGCTGCACATGATTCCGAAAACAGCACCCAACCATAGCCTTGTCCCCATTGATAGGGGTGGACGTAGATGGCATAGATCTCGGCTACCGTGGTCGAATCGCGGCAGGGTCCTGCACTCGAAAACCCCACGATTCCTGCTGGACCCGAGCAAACGTGGACCTGCTCGCTTCCTTCACTCAATACGCGCTGCCACATCGACTCACGCTGCCAGGGTTGGAGGCTGTCGAGAAACGCGTCCGACATGATTCCGCGGTAGACCCGTTGCCACGTCACTACATGAATGACAGCGATGGCTGGAGCGTCGTTCGGAGATGCGACACGCACCGAAAACGAATCACCATGAATGCCTTTTCCGCCCTTCATTTGGCTCTCCGTTCCACAACGAACTTACCTTTCTTTCGGTCCCTCAACAATGGCAGTACAGAACTCGAAAATTCTTGAATCCTCACGGCGCTGGGTCCAAAAACGACAAAGGACCCGCATTGTGCGGGTCCTTTTTGTTTGTCTAAACCGTTGATTAATTGACGGTTGTTGGACTTGGGATGTTTAGGTTCATTCCCAGTTTCAGCTTGATGCTTCCACCCAGTGTGTCGGGGTTTGCATCGCGGATGTTCTTCCAAAGAGATGCCTTACCGTAGTACTTGTGTGCAATGGAACCAAGGGTATCTCCACTCACTACGGTATGCGTTGTTGTCAGGTCGGTCCCGTTGTTTGTACCGGTCACTTCAACAGGTTCTGTCGCGATCGGCTTGATCGGTTCAGCCGGCATTTCGACACCATAGTTGTAGCTGGTGGCGGCCATTACATCGGCATTCATTTGTGCTTTTTCTGAGACTTCTGGTGTCGCCATAGCGACCAGGTCAGCATCGTTCATTGGGGAAGTATCAGCGTTTGCCGTTGGTCCTCCGCTTACGACTGCGACCAATAGAAGTGCGGCGGCACATCCACTGACCAATGCGGTGGCGCTGGACCAGAGCCGAACACGCTTGTACAAAGCCTGAATTTGCTGATCAAGTACAGCATTGTCTGAACGAAGGCGTTTTGCCTCGGCGCGAAGGTTGCGAATTTCTCCGCGTTCCCGGGCAGCCATGCGGAGACGGTGCTCTTCGGCGTCTTGAATCTGGTTTCGCAATGAATTCTCTACGCGTTCACGAATATTGGTTGGGGCCGCGGCTCCGTTGGCCTGAGCAGCATCCAAACGTTGGAGTGATTCCTGCCATTGTCCACGAGCTGCAAGGACTTTACCCAACAGCAATGAGGCTTGAGCGTCGATGGGATCAAGCGTGAGAAGCATACGGAGTCGGTCAGTAGCTGGAGAGAATCGTCCCTCTTTAGCCAAGGCCAAAGCTTCATCGTATAAGCTTGATGGAGCATCAATTTCGGAGTTGTCGAGAAGACGCGCGATTTGCTCGGTGGCACCGCGGCCTCCGTTGCCTCGAGGCGTTTCGTCGAACGCAAGTACGGAAAGATTGGACATGAGGTTGTCTCGGGAGGAAAGTGGGGGGGGAACACGTCCAGGAGAGGACACAGCGGGGAGCGACCCGAGCTCACAGGGAGCCTGGTACTACTATTGACATAGCAAGAGTAGTCCTAAAAGTAAAGTTAGGGTTCCCCAATTGCTATATTTTCAAGGACTTTCCGTATCCAATTCCTCTTTTGCGACCTCGATAGAAAGTCGGCTGGAAACGACCAATCTATGCAGCTCATCCAACTGACTTTGTAGCGGCGCAAGGCCTTGTAAAGTATTGGTATTACTGATTTTTGTGGCGGTTTCTTGGATTGACTCCGCAGACCGCCTAATGCCAGCGGCCGCACCCTCTATGCGCAAGGTTCGGACCGTCCAGATTGAATTTTCTTCAGCAAATGAAGATCTTGCGTGGAAAGCCAGTGCAAATATCAAAAATGCTGTTGAAGTATGGAGCATTAGACGGGCGCAGTACGGCTCTTTGAGTCCAATAGTTCAAGCTTGAGCAAAGATAGTGCACCCTGTGCAAGGCGTTTGAGTTCAGAACCCGTGGACAAGCCAAGCGCTTGTCTGGCGATAAACTTGGGTCGCATGTAGAAGCGTCTGTGCGCAATCTTGAGTAGCTCTAAGATTTCGGCCTTGGAGAGATGTTCTTCCCAGCACACAGGGACTTCTACACCGCACAATGGATCCTTCATCATTCGGTCCCAACAATCGGCAGCGTACAGACCGAGTTTTGCACCTTCGGCGAAACTATCTGTTCCTGGGTAGGGCGAGAAAACAGCAAACACCGCAAAGTCCGCGTCGAGCTTGATCATTTCATCAAGGTTTCCGCATGCTTCTTGTAGGGATCTCTCATGGGGTCCGGCCAACATGATGTAGGCAACTGAACGAACACCTTCTTCACGGCACCATTTGAATACACGGTGTACATCGTCGGTATCGCAGTGCTTGCCCCATGCGTCCAGTCCCTCATTGTTGGCGGACTCCACACCAAAATGAATTTTGGTACAGCCGGTTTCGCGACAACGTCGAATCTGCTCACGGGTGGTACCCGCAATGGTGGTTTTGTAGCCCCAGTTGAATTTCAATCCGCGACGCTCGATGCCATCACAGAATTTTAGAACCCACTGAGAGTTGGGTGTGAACAGGTCGTCAATGAAGTGCGTTTCTGTAATGCCCAAGCTCAAACAATGTTCCATCTCGTCCAAGATGTGATCAATGTCTCTGATTCGGTACTGTTTCTTGTAGGTGAGACAAAAAGGACACGAGTGGGGACATCCACGGCTGGTAATCGCTGTGGTTACCATCGGTTGTTTGGTGCCTGGCAAATAGTAATCTTTGTACCGGCTTCGACTTCGATCGGGCCAAGGGTACCGTGTCAGGTCCTTGGTGGATGGCAATTCTTCGTTCTTGACAATCTGGCCGTCTGACGTTTTCCACCAAACACCGGAGATACCAGAGAAGTCTCTTCCTTCGTCATGTGCTTTGATGATGTCGAGAAATGAATCTTCACCATCTCCAGTGACCATTCCATCAATGCCTTCCAACTGAATGGCGTAGTCTGGAAACATGGCACAGTGTGGGCCGCCCAGAATGATCTTTGCATTCGCGTTGAGCTTGCGAACCAAATTGATGGTCATCTGCACGTCAGGCAGAGAGTGAGTGTAGGTTTCGATGCCGACAAGGTCGAGCGGATATCGCTTGAGCAGTTGCTCAAAATCTGGGTAATCGAGGTTGTCCACTACGGGGTCACAAATCTCAGCAATGTAGTGGCTGCGTTTTTCCACAGCAGCTTGAATGTGCATCAAGCCCAAAGGTGGAAAACAGTACACGCCGTGCGCATGTGCTTTCGGAATGCCTGCCCATACGCGCAAACGTTCAGGTGGATTTATTAGTGTCACGCCCGCCATGGGTCACCTCTTTCAAGAGCGAAAAAAGCCTGGAATCAATAATTTCCAAGGAATAAAAAGGGGTACCTCATTTCGGTACTTCACGTACTCTTCTCCAAATACATCGATCAACTGCGGTTCTTGACGCCACACCTTTTCGAATAAAGATCCAGAGAGAAGCACAGGTATCAGGATGAAGCAGAAACTGACAGAATTCAAGACAAAACCGACAGATAGAACCCCGAGGAGCTTTCCAAATAGGCTTGGATTACGACTATGCGCGTAAATTCCGGTTCGCGCGAGACGGGTAGTGCGGCCCGCTGTAGGGCTTGGAGAACCCTCTCCCAAACGCGTCAACTGCTCATATGTCCAGACCCAAAGAATCGCTCCAAGAATGAAGCTACATGCGGCCACAGTGTAGTGAGTGGGTTCGGGAAGAAAGCCTTCTCCAAAGCCCAGCGCCTCATCCATCTTCAGTGCGATCAATGCGATCATGAAGGTAAGAGGAAACAGAACCGGGATGTATACCTTGGCAACCATATGAAGGATTGTAGGTCTCAGTGCTGCTCGGATAATGTTGTTCATGAACGATATGATGAAGGCTGAAATGGTTCGTTATTTACTACTACTTCTTCCTTTTAAGGTGGCTGCGACCTTTTCGGTCGTCTTTTTTGCCTGTGGTCAAGATCCAATTCTTGATGCGGTCGAAGAAATGGATGCGGAATCCACAACCGTGAAGTCAGCAGATGGTGGCCAAAGCGGCGATGAAAATATGAAACCTGGCATACCGGAAGAACCCAAGCCAGGCATTCCAACGGAGCCTGCACCCAACGGTACACCCGGTACACCCGGTATACCCGTGGAGGGCGGAGAAGGTGCGGTTGCTCCTGAAGAGCCAGAGCCGGGTACCCCTGAAGAGCCAGAGCCTGGGATGCCTGAAGAACCCGAGCCGGCCCTTCCGGGTTCAACCGAACGTCCTGTACCGAAGGGGGGCAGTCAGGGTGATATGGGAACGGCTCAAGCTCCCGCACCGGGCGTACCGGAAGAACCTGAACCTGCGCCACCGGGTTCTCCAGGTGGCGCCCAGCATGCAGAAAAGCAGGACTTTGCTGTGGAGGGGGTTCAGGTTTTGGTACGAGGTGAAGTTTTGCTTGGTACCGCTGTGGCAGGACAAATCCGAATCGACTTGTTCGATGGGGATCAGCGTAATGTGGCTGGTCCGCGACCCAAGGTCATCGGTGTCCACGAAATGGAGGGACCCGGTTCTTTTGAAATATCCGTTTCCCAATCGGCGAAACGGGTGTGGTTGGGTGCATATGTCGACCTTAATTCCAACAATCGGCCGGACAAGGGCGAGCCTTCAGGGTGGTATGCGGGAAACCCAGTACAGCTAAAAGCTGATCCCATTGAAGAAGTTCAGATTCGTTTAGAAGTGGAATCGAAGTCTTCAGGCTTGGGTAGGGACTTTGGAGAATGAACATGGTGGTCCTAATTCCCCATCATAGTTCGAAGTCGACTTTGATTGCGTGCATCGAATCCGTTGAGAATACGCCCATCGTTGTGGTGGACGATTCTCCATCAGGTGGGCTGAGCATAGAAGGGGTAGACATTGTTCGCACCCAGGGGGGGGTTGGCTTTGCTCAGGCCGTGAATCAAGGGCTTGAATACTGCATGGGTGTGGGATTTGAGTACGTTCTGGTTTTAAACGATGATGCGCGTTTGCGTCCGGGGTGCATACGGACATTACAGAAGGAATGGACGGATGCAGATGGGGCGATCGCCCCTGTCTTACATGAAACTCAAGGGCCTGTATTTGGCATCTGCATGACGTCTTACGGTCGAATTTATCTTCGAAGAACTGCTGGACCTGTACAGGCTGTTAGCGGCGCCGCCATGCTTTTCCGGGCCAGCGAGCGTTTTGATCCCATGTTTGTTCATGGGTTTGAAGATGTGGAGTTGTGCCGACGACTGAATGCGCGAGGGTTGCAAATTCGTGTGATCGAAAATGCACATTGCGAACATGTGGGTGGCGGAAGCATCGATAGACGAAGTCGAACGGCGCAACGTCATGCCATGTCAGGGCATTTACGCCTTGTGCAAGGGTCCACACAGCAAGCTGTCGCGATCGCGTTGGGGCTGGGTCAGGTTGTGCGAGAAGGCGGACCGCTGAATCGACTGTTGGGGGTGGTTGACGGCATCATCGACCATATGCGTGGTGACTCTACTCCTGCTTGAGGACTTTGGCGGCTTGTACCGCTTCTTTTAAGCTGGGTTCCAACAGTGCAAGGTACAGCAAGACTTCCCGCCGAGCCTCATGAAGGGCTGCACCTTCGACTGGAGGTTCGTCCGACCACAGTGCGCCGATGTTGAGGGGAGCTCGCGCCCAATCAGAGGCTCCTCGTGTGAGGACGGCATATTGGCCAGGGTCATAAATGGTACCGACCAAGGCTCGGAAATCACCGGGNTTCCCAACGGGGTCTAAGCGGTTTCTTAAAAAGAAAACGGCATCTGCAAGGAGGGCTTCTTGTTCAGGGGAGAGGGTTTGTAGAAATTCTCGTTGTGCATCGAATACTGCGCGAACACCTTGAAGCCTAAGTTTGAGCATTTCTCGCTCTCGTTCACCGCCCGCGCGCAGTTCTCGAAGCTCGTGAGTAATGTTGCCCATTCGGGCATCATCGACAGATGCGCCTTCGGACAACAGAATCCAAAGCTGGTCGTATACCTGAGTTTCTTGTTGCTCCCAACGAATAGATTCTTCATTTTCAGCCGCCTGAATTCGCGCTCGACGGTCATCTGCCAGCAGCCGCAATTCGTCCAGCCGGGTGAGCTGACCTTCACTTAAATCCATGTGTCTCAACCAAATCAGAATGCGGACACGTTGCTGTTGTGGGCTGTATGCAGGCAGTGCTGGAGAGTCGTATAAAAGTTGGTAAAGCGGGGGTTGCTGATTTCTATCGATCTGCTCAATTGCTTTCTCTGTGGGCAAAGGTCGCGGCTCCGGAGTACAACTCCAAAGCAAGGCGAGCGGCCCCAGGGCAATCAGCAATGGTGTGCGGTATCCTTTCATCGGAGCCCTACTTTAAGATGACACGGCCACGAATGCCGAAGATGCGTACCGGTTCTACTCCTCCAGCGGCGTGGGCAGCCATTGCCGCGTTGGTTTTATCCATAGTTTTGACGTGGCCGGTATTGTTGTACCCAAAAGATATCTTGTTGGGGCATCCGGGCAATGACACGTGGAACCATGTGTGGGGATATTGGTGGGTAGCTGAAGAACTATCCCAAGGACGATGGCCAGAATGGACCGATTTGTTGGTTTTCCCAAAAGGGGGTTCGCTGTACTTCATTGATACGGTGCAGGCGATCATCACATTTCCTGTGCAGAAGCTGGTAGGACCCGCGATGGCGTTCAACCTCACCATCATGTTTGGTTTGGCACTGGCTGCTTGGGGTGCATGGTTGTTGGCTTGGCATGTCACAGGTGATGCGGTGAGCAGCGCAATCGCGATGGTCATGTACGGTGCCTCCCCCCATTTGTTGGGCCAGGCCTACAATGGAATTTCGGAAACCGTGTGTGCGGGCTGGCTTCCAATCGCCCTATGGGCGTTGATTCGTTTCTTAGAACGACCTGTGTGGAAGCGTGCTTTGTTGCTCGGTTTGGCCATGGCCATCACGATGCTGACAAGCTGGTATTACGGGCTGTTTGCTGTGATTGCGACAGCTGTGATCGTGGCTTGGCGAGCGGTGCGTCAACCTTGGATTCAACCTTGGGTCCGCAGTTTGGTGCGTCTTGGTGGCGCTGCAATGACGGGACTGCTGTTGGTCATGCCCCTGTTGATGACCTTCCGTAGCTCTCTGGATGCAGACGATGCGTTGGTGACCCGCGATCCAAAGTTTGTTGAGGCCAGCCTGCTCTACCACAACATCACGGATGTTGTGGCTTTCTTCAAACCCTCCAAAATACCCAGCCCGGATTTGCTGGCATTGTATGGAGAGGAGTTGGTGATTGTGATCTATCTGGGATGGGTTGGAATCATGCTTTGTCTGTATGCAATATTTGCCACACGTCGGCATCGAGAGTTTGGCCCATGGATCTGGTTGGGCATTTTCTTTTTCATTTTTTCGCTTGGGCCATATCTCAATATGGACGGTGAAATGGTGGAGATTGATGGTCGACGAATACCACTTCCTTTCTTGCCGCTGTTTGATGCTCTTCCTCTGTTTTCTCGTATTTCACACCCATTTCGTTTTGTGGTGGGTGTGAGCTTGGCATTGAGTTTGGTTGCCGTTCATGGCCTTCGTCACATGACGCGGCATATGCGGACAAACCGGCGAATGCTGTTGGTGATCGCTTTGAGCTTGATCACGCTGTTTGAGTTCCACAAAGGTTCGCCTGCTACGATGCCCATCCCTACATCGGATGCCATCATTCCTGCTGCATACGAAGATATTGGACGCGATCCTGAGGCTGGGGCCGTACTCGATTTACCATTGACTGTACCCAACCTTGAACGGGCCATTTATGTCTGGTACCAGACGGAACATGGACGACCGGTACCATGGGGACTGAATGATCCGATGCCCGACTCCCTGTTGCGAAACCGTTTGACGGCTACGCTGATGAGAATGGAGGCGCATCGAGCGCGAACAATGCCTCCACGCTTGCCTGAATTGGATTTGGTTGTGGGTGGACGAACGCTTCGAACACAGGGATACCGATACATCGTATTACATGAAAGGCTGTACCCAGAATTCAAGCGCTCCCAAGTGGAAGCGTTGCTTACAGGTTTGTTTGGGGCGCCTCGAAAATGGACAGAAGATGGACTTCAGGTCTACACATTGTGACTGCTGATAAAGGATCGTTTGGTTGCGTACGTTTTTGAACAATGCTGTTGAGATATTGCTCATGGTTGCCTTGTACCTGGCAGCAGCAGCAGCGCTTACCTGGCCCATGTTTCCAGAGATGGAGCGCCAAATCGTTGGCGGTGGTGAATTCGGCGGTTGGCTTTGGCGACAGTGGTGGCATTTTCAAGAAATCGATGCCCTTTCACATCAAGACCTTGGCGTCTTGGAGTGGCTGCGCAACATTGTCAGTTTGGGGCGATACCCTGAAACAGGAAATATTCTGGATGTGATCCTGCTCAGCTATCCGTTGGATAAATTGCTGGGATTTCCTTGGCACCACAACGTGAAAGTACTGATCATTTTGGTGGGAAATGGTGTGTGTGGCTATGCCTTGGCTCGCACCTTTACGGAAAGCCGCACGGTCGCATGGGCTGCAGGCTGTGTTGCGATCATGAACCCGTTGGTCATTCAAGATGTCAATGGCACAGGGTTGCGTCAGGTGTTGCTGTGGTGGCTGCTCCTCTTTCCAGCAAGTCTCGGACGTGCGACTCGCACATCATCTCCCATCGACGGTGCCATTGTGGGATTGATGTTCGCCTTGGTGAGTGCATTTTATTGGTTTTATGGACTTTTTGCCGCGATGTTTGGCCTCATCTGGATCGTGCATTGGGCATGGGTACAGCGTCCGAATTGGAGACGGGTTGCCCGATGGCTTGTCCCGGCTGCAGTAGTGGCCATGTTTGGTTTGATTTTGTTTCTGTTGCCATACTTTGCAGCCGGTGCAACAGACGACATGCGGTCTTCGATGACCGACCTGCCTGAATTGACGTTTTTCCTCTCATTTCCTGCATACGACACCATTGCGGCTGCGCCATTGCGGCCTACATCGTACGAAGAGAATGTGTTGAGTTCTCTTCGACGGGTCATTGTAAGCTCATGGTCTGCTGATCATGTGTTCAATCCCTTTCATGGGGTCAACAGTTTCCCAGCAGCAGTTCTGGTTGCAGGTGTAATCCCCGGACTCTTCTTGAAGCGCGCTCGTATTTGGGTGTTGGTATGGGTCGTATTTTGGTTGGGAACCATGGGTCCCTTCCTAAAGTTTGGTGCTGACAAAGACACAACCGACGTTGTGATGTTCGGTGAGTATGTGGTTCGGATGCCATGGACAGGGATGTTCAAGTGGATTCCTGGCATGTCCCGGATGTTTGCTCCTTACAGAATGAGCTCCATGATGGTTGTTGCAAGTGTTGTATTGCTTGCTGTGGGTCTTTCTTCTTTGCGGGGTAAGTATCGGCCTGGAGCATCCATATTGGTGGGATTGGCCATTCTTGCGCAACCGTTCTGGCACATTGATGTAGGTCCAGTAGCTGAAGGGGTCCAAAAACCGCCCATCGTTCGAATTCCAGGTGTGGTGAGTCCCTTTGAGGCTCCCGACTGGTATCTGGACCTCGATCCAAATGGCTGGGAAGGAATCATAGAAATACCGTTGGAGCAACAACAAGATTTGATGTGTGTGTACCAGGTTTTTCATGGTCGAAAAGTCTACAGATCGTGGGCGGGGGCGCCTGCAGTGCCACCGATGTTTCGCACAGAAGGCGGTGGTGAGCCAGGTCGACGCATGCGGTGGCTGGCTGAACATGAACCCGAACATGGAGATCTAGAGGAATTGTTGATCACTCTTTCTCGCGATCCGTTGAGCGCGGAGTTGGATTTGATTCAGGATCGTGAACTTGCCGCTTTGATGGATGGTGCGGATTACCGTTGGCTGGTGGTACACGAGCGCGGCTACTATTTGATTGGTCCCCATGAAGGCGGTGTGTTGTATAGAGACGCTGTTCGACGAATCGGAGAGAGACTCAATCTGGAACCCATAGAGGTCTATGAGCATGGTTTGGGTGTGGCCGAAGATGAACACCTTACCCGAGCCGTGGTTCCGGCATGGATTCCAATGGCGGGTAAAGATGTCAGTGTTCCTTTGGATCAGATTCCCAGACGAATGATGATGTCGATATTCGACTTAAAGCCATGGCGAGACCAGGCAGGAGAGTTTGAGCCCCTTGAAAATGCGCCGCCGAAGCCCCCGCAACCAGGGGAAGATTTTCCAGGTGCGCCCCCCCCACAACCTGAACAACCGCCAAACAGCCCTTGACAGTCTACCGACCAAATGCGTTGATCCCTGCTCAAGTCGTGCCAGATCGGATACGGTTGCTTCGGAGTAAGCACATGCGGCGATTCGCTTTCATTACAATATTGATTCTGGGCCTCGGTGGTTGCTATGCAGGCACGAAGGCCACAGTGAAGCTCACGCAAACAGAACAAAAGATGAATGCAGCCCGAGCAGCAGGCGCGCCTGAAAGGGCGATTTATGCGTGGACAATGGCTGATGAGTACATGAAAAAAGCTCGGGATGAGTGGGGCCGCTCTGACTATGAGTCGGCTGAAGCTTTGTTGAAAAAAGCAGAACATTGGGCGGCTGAAGCGGTGTCTATTGCGCGAGCCAATGGAGATGTTCCCCCTCAAGAAGCGCTGCAAGATGCTCCATCTGCTCCATCTGCTCCATCTGCTCCTGAAGAACCCCAAACCTCTCCACAGGGGGTTTGGTAATGATGCGTCCATGGATAGCGTTGTTTGCTGTTGGCTGTATTCAAGCGGCAAAACTCCCAGGAGACCACGAAGACTTACAGTCTCAGTTGAAAGAGGCTTCACGGGACAAGTGGGCGCAGGAGTGCGCGCCCATAGAAACAGCCCGGGCCATTACTCATGCCGAGTTTGCTCAATTGGAGTTTCAGCAAGGGGATGCACGTCGCGCAACAGAACATGTGTCTCTTGCGGGCGAGAATGTAGAAATTGCGCTTAAAAAAGCAGACAGTTGTCGTCCGAAGGATCGAGACAAGGATGCCATCTTTGATCATCTGGACAAGTGTCCTGACGAGCCGGAAGACTATGACGATCACTTGGATACGGACGGGTGTCCAGACTTGGACCGAGATCAAGACTTGGTAGAAGATGGCAGCGATCTATGTCCAGATGAACCAGAAGATCGAGACGAATACCAAGACGAAGATGGTTGTCCAGAACCCGACAATGATGCGGATGGCATCCTTGATGTAGACGACAATTGTCCCAATGAAGCTGAAGTCGTCAATGGATATTTGGATGGCGATGGATGTCCTGATGATGGGCCGAGCGGGGTTGATATCACTCGGGATCAGATCGTCATCTCAGAGAAAGTCTTGTTTGATACAGGGCGCGCTTCGATCAAGAAAGTGAGCCATGGCATTCTCGATGCAGTGGTGATGGTCCTGACCGACTATCCAAAACTTACGGTTCGGGTGGAAGGCCACACGGACTCTCAAGGATCCACACAAATCAACCAACGGTTGAGCCAGCAACGTGCAGACTCTGTACGGAAATATTTGGTGGGCAAGGGTGTGTCAGAAGACCGCTTGAATGCCAAAGGCTTGGGCGAAGAACGTCCAATTGATACCAATAGAACCAATGCAGGACGATCCAACAACCGTCGTGTGGAATTCCACATCACAGGTGGTCAAGACTAAGGCAACCACCGTCGCAGGCCGGTCGCAGATTGGCCAATGCAGATGGGTTTTCCATTTCCCATTTGTTCGATGAAGTCNACCACTGCCAATGGTTCAAGCGGAGATTGGAAGATTCCATCGGCCATGGATTCTGAAAGTGCTTCAAGCGCTTTAGGAATTCGTCCTCTTGGGTCCAAAATGCCCACNGTGGCGGGNTCNCCAGCTTCAGTTTTTATCTGTCGTGCCACACGGAGGGTTTCTTTCCATCGCATGCCCACACCAAGCAGGACCATTTGTGGACGATGCTGTCGAACCAAGCGAACAGCGGCCTCTGTCTCAGATGCGGGATGAATGGTGTATTTTGTCCGAAGGCTATCGATCAGTCGTAGGCGAACATGTGTGGCACGCAGTGCGATGACCATTCTCTGTTTCATCCCTTCTCCAAAAGGAAGGTTCGGATTTCCGCACCGGTGACGGGGTACCCTGTGAACAGTTCAAAAGCGAGGGCGCCTTGGTGGGCCAGCATACCCAGACCAGTGTGGAATCGGATGCCTGCTGAACGGCACGACTCCACAGCGGGGGGATGTTCCATCCAGTAGTTGATATCGACCCACGAGGCGTCTTTAGACAAAACCTCTGGATCCAAAGAGTTGATCGTTTCGTGGGCGGGTCCGGAGGTACAGTTGACGACCAAGCCTGCGTCTTTGGCTACAACAGAAAAGGACTGAGCAGTCAGTTCAGCGGCATCGACCCTGGTGTCTCCAATACTGCTGTTGAGTGCTTTCGCTGCTTCTTGAGCGCGAAGCAACGTTCGGTTCATGATGGTGATTCGTTGAGCGCCATGATCGAGCAGTGCGGATGCTACGGCACGCCCGGCGCCTCCTGCACCCAGAATGATGGCGTGTATGCCATCGGGTTGTGGACCTTTTTCTTCTTTGAGACTGCGAATGAATCCTTCACCGTCTGTGTTGTAGCCCGTCAACTGACCATCAACGTTCGTGACTACGTTGACGGCTCCCGCTTCCTTCGCGGCAATCGTCATGTGGTCCAAACCATCGAGAACCCGCTCTTTGAAGGGTACCGTGAGATTGACGCCGACAAGGCCCAGAATCCGAATGGACTCATTGACACGGATGGCATGGTCGGGATGAACATCGAATGCCAGATACACCGCATCGATACCGAAACGAGCAAACAAAGCGTTGTACATGGAAGGCGAAAGCGAATGACGAACCGGGTGACCAATGAGACCAAACACTTGGGTGTGTCCGCTGATGGGAGCATCCCTCATGCCAGGCTCTCTCGCGCTGCATTCACGTCCAGGTGAATTTGCTTTGTCAGATCTTCAGAGTTCTTGAACTGCTGTTCGCCTCGGAGGCGTTGGACAAAAGACACTTCCATTTCACTGCCATACAAATCGCCTGAAAAGTCGAGCAAGTGAACCTCTACCAAGAAGCCTCTGCCGTCGAATGTCGGCCGGACACCCAGATTTGCGACCGCGTCATACCAACGACCGCCATCGGCCCTTGCTCGGACAGCGTACACTCCGCGGGCGGGCAACAGTTCACAGTCGGTTTCCAAGTTTGCTGTAGGGAAGCCGATGGTTCTTCCTCGCTGATCACCGCTCACTACCGTTCCTCGAATCAGGTGGTCGCACCCGAGCAGGACAGAAGCTTGATCGACCAAGCCCTCACTGACCAGTTGTCGGATTCTGCTAGAGCTAACGACGGTATCACCCATTTCTAGTGCTGTTACCTGATCAATTTGCATGTCAGGCATGGCTCTTCGAAGTGCGTGAACATCACCGGCTCTCGCCCGACCATATCGAAAGTCATATCCAACAACGATGGCCGAAGGGCGGATTCGGTTCACCAAGATTTCGGAAACGAACCAGTCGGGCGGGTGTTGTGCAAACGCTCGAGTAAAGCGTTCAACAATTACATGATCGACGCCCAGTTCTCCCATGATTCGCACTTTGTCCGGCCACGATTGAATCCGTGGTTGATGTTGTTGTGGGGCGAGAACGACGCGGGGTGGAGGGTCGAAGGTATACACACATGCAGGCGCGTTTAGGTGCTTTGCTTGCTTGACCAAAGCCTGAATCAGGTGTCGATGTCCCATATGCAGACCATCGAAATTGCCAATCGACAGTACGGGTTGAACCGAACTTCGGGGATAGGCAGCAGAACCGGCAAAAACCTGTGGCACGGGCGCCGTTTATCCCAATCTGACCAAGTGAGTGTGATCAGCCAACAAGGTTGAGTTGCGGTTCACCAAATAAATAGCCCTGTAAAAGTTCAACNCCAGCCTCAGTTAGTGCAGCCGCCTCTTCTTCGGTTTCAACACCTTCCGCAACCACTTTAGAGCCTGTTGCTTCCGCAAAACTACACAGCAGGTCCACCAATCGTCGTTTGTGATCGTCGGTGTCTACATTTCTCACAATGCTCATGTCGACTTTCATGAAATGAGGCTGGAGTTCAGCCAACATAGAAAGAGCTGCGTATCCGGAACCCAGATCATCTACAGCGATTTGAAAGCCCATTTCCTTGACCCGTTCCAAAGCCGCTTCCCAAGAAAAATTTTCACCGACATTTGAACGCTCAGTAATTTCCAGGACGATGCGGTCAGACCACATTTGCAGAACTTCCATTCGAGTACATAGGGAGTTGGAGTCTAAGAGTTCGTGTGGGTGAAGGTTCATGAACAGCCGGGCATCAGGAGGCAACCTCATGAGCCATTCTGCGGCCCGGGCGACCACGACGCTTCCCAGTTCCCGAAGCATCCCATGTCGTTCTGCAGCGGCCAAAATGGGGCCGGGGCCGTCGAGTACAGGATGCTCTGATCGAAGGAGCATTTCGTAGCCATACACCTGCTTTGTTGTGGCGTTTACAATTGGCTGGAGCGCCAAGCGCAAGTCCGCACCTTCCAGTGCTTGGGTGAGCTGGCGCTGTTCCTGAACGGTTCCACCCTGACGCTGGGTTTGAAGCATCTTGGTGAGTCGTTCTTGGTTGGTGAGCGCTTCGCTTAATGTTTCAACCAGCGTGTTGGCTTCGAAGGGCTTTTCGATGACTCGAGAGACTTTTCCCACATTTACTGCTGTCACGACAAGAGGAAGTACAAGCTCTCCTGTCATCAACATTCGTACACAGCGGGGTTGAATCTCGCGGAGGCGCTGAAGAACCTCTAAACCGTCGATACCAGGAAGCTTGTAGTCCACCAGTGCGGCATCAAAGGGCTGGGTCGTTGCGGCATCTAAGGAGTTGTCACCGCGGGTTTCTGTGTAGATGTCGTGTCCTGCACTCGACAACACACGCTCAATGGATTTGAGGACCATTGCATCATCGTCTACCACCAGAATTCGGGCCAAGAAAACCTCCCGTCCCGGTTTGAACCGGTCAGGCGAAAAATTAAACTACATCGCCTTACGAATGCTGTCTGGCAACTCTAGAGACGGCTTCCCAAAAAGATACCCTTGCAGCATGTGTGCGCCACAAACGCGAAGTGCGGTTGCCTCTTCTTTGGTCTCAACTCCCTCAGCAATCAGCGTGGCACCCGTAGCATCCGCAAAACGGCAGAGAAGGTCGACGAGTCGTTGTTTGCGTGGTTCCGTGTCGATGCCACGTACGATGCTCATGTCTACTTTGATGAATCGAGGCTGAAGTTCTGCAAGAACACTCAAAGAGCTATACCCGGCGCCAAGGTCGTCCACAGCAATCGAAAAACCCAATTCTGTGACCCTTTCTACACTTTCGTCCCACGCTTCAATGCCTTGAAGTCGACTTCGTTCCGTGATTTCAAGAACGACACGCTCCGCCCAAGGCTGCAGCGGCCCCAGTCGGTGGAGAATACCGCCAGGATCGGCAAGCTCGTCAGGGTGCAGGTTCATGAACAATTTAATCTGGTCTGGGAGCTTCTCCATCCATTGTGCCGCCCGAGTACTGACCACACATGCAAGCTCGGTCAACATTTGATGTCGTTCGGCAGCACGAATCACGCTTAGTGGTCCATCGAGAACACCGTGTGAACTGCGAAGGAGACACTCAAAGGCCTCTATTTTCCCATTCTTTCCACTGATGATGGGCTGCAGGGCCAAACGCAAAAAGTCTCCCTCTAAGCATTCCTTCAACATTCCTCGTTCATGTTCGGATGCGACCTGCTCTTGAACGCGACAGACTTCCATCATGCGTCGCCTTGCACTCATTGCATCTTCTACCGCACCCACCAGACCGGCAGACTCGAATGGTTTTTCAACCACTCGCATCACCTCTCCGCGGTTTACGGCGTCAAGAATCATGGGCAGTTCAAGTGCGCCTGTGACCAAGACCCGCAAGCAACCAGGCTGTACTTCACGCAAACGCTGCAACACTTCCAGTCCATCGATAAAAGGGAGATGGTAGTCGACCAAAGCCACATCGAATGCGCGATCAGAGGCCAACTGTAGTGCATCTGCACCGTGGGATGCCGGAACGACTTCGTGTCCTGCATTGACCAAGATTCGTGAAATACATCGGCGAACCAAGGGGTCGTCATCGACAGCGAGAATTCGCGCCATTCGGGCTCCTTGGGACAAATGAATGGAGAGGAAAAGTAAGGATTCGGTTGGCTACCAAGAGACAACGTTACTCAGGCATTATGCATGAGTCGGCGTCATCGGCTAACCAAGAAGTGACAGAATTCTGTGCGGAAGCGACTTGCTTACCGGGAGAGAATGAAGATGCGGGTNTTGATAGCGGACAAAATGTCGGCCAATGTGGTGCCAAAGCTGGAGAGCCTTTCCTGTTCGGTTTTTCAGGATTCGGCTTTATCAGGCGAGACTCTGGTTACAGCGATAACGGAATATGATCCTCAAGTATTGGTGGTTCGATCAACCAAGGTTTTGGATGTACATATTGATGCAGGAGCTTCTCTTGCCNTGGTGATTCGCGCAGGAGCAGGGGTCAATACGATCGACTTAGATCATGCATCAAGCCGGGGTGTATATGTGGCGAATTGTCCAGGCAAGAATGCTGCAGCCGTCGCTGAACTGGCCCTGGGGCATATGCTGAATGCGGATCGCTGTATTGCGGACAATGTTGCGGCTCTTCGTGAGGGCGAATGGAAGAAGAAGAGTTTCGCCAAGGGAACACGCGGCCTAAAGGGGCGTACATTGGGCCTGATTGGGATGGGAAACATTGGTTCTGAGGTCGCCAAACGAGCTCAGGCCTTTGATATGAATGTCGTCGCATGGGACATTTCTCTCTCGGCAGAGCGTGCAGCGGTCTTGGGGGTCGAACAGGCTCCAGGTCCAATAGAGGTCGCTGCTTGTTCAGATATTTTGAGTGTCCATATTGCCTTGAATGAACATACCCGGGGCTTGGTGTCCGATGATGTTTTTGATGCAATGAAACCTCAGGCCATTTTCATCAATACTTCCAGAGGAGAGGTTGTCAACGAGGCGGCTCTTGCACGCGTGGTGGTGGAAAAAGGCATAAAGGCTGGCTTGGATGTCTTTTGTAATGAGCCGGGTGCAGATGGAGAATGGTCCACTGAATTGGCAGCACTCAGTGGGGTGTATGGCACACACCACATTGGGGCCTCCACCGCACAAGCTTCTGAAGCTGTGGGCGATGATGTGGTGCGGATTATCGAGACGTGGAAAACCACGGGTGAGGTTCCCAACTGTGTAAACCTCGCTGTGAATCGACATGCCACCCATTTGTTGGTGGTTCGTCATCGCGATGAGATCGGCGTATTGGCGGGNGTTCTGGGGACCCTTCGTGCGGGTGAAATCAATGTTCAAGAGATGAGCAACATCGTTTTTCGCGGCGCTCATGCCGCTTGCGCTCACATTCAGGTAGATAGTGAACCATCGGAATCGTTGCTTGCTGAAATTGCATCGCAAGAAACGATATTTGCAGTTGATTTGGTTGAATTGGAGGACCAATGAGTCGAGTCCATAATTTTTCTGCTGGCCCGGCTGTTTTGCCGCTGTCTGTGATTGAACAACTCGCGGACGCATTGCCAGATTTTCATGGCACAGGGCTTGGGTTGATGGAGCTTTCGCATCGATCTCCTACCTTTGATGCCGTTCACAGAAGTGCGGAGACTCGTTTGCGGAGAATCTTGGGCGTTCCCGACGAGTATGCGGTGATTTTCCTTCAAGGGGGCGCCAGTTTGCAGTTTCACATGACTGCACAGAACTTACTGGCAGAAGGAGAGAGTGCGGACTTTCTCGTGACCGGTGTTTGGGCCGCCAAAGCTTTGACAGAGGCCAATCGGACCCGTTCTGCTCGTGCAGCTTGGGATGGTAAAGCTTCCAATTATGATCATGTCCCAGATTCAATCGATATTGATGCGAGTGCGACCTACGTTCACTATACGACCAACAATACGATTTACGGCACCCAATTTTCGGGTCATCCGGCCACGGGAAATACACGTGTTGTGGCGGATATGAGTTCTGACATTTGTAGTCGACCAATTGATGTTGCAGCGCACGACATCATTTACGCGGGAGCCCAAAAGAATCTTGGACCCAGTGGAGTCACGGCCATCATCTTGAGTCCATGGGCGCTAGAGAAATCTCCGGGTGGTCTCAATCCAATACTGGACTATCGCCTTCAGGTGGAGAAACGAGGGCTGTTCAATACACCCAATACCTTTGGAATTTATGCACTGGAGCGGGTCCTCGCTTGGCTTGAAGATTTGGGTGGCTTGGATGTGATGGCAACACGCAACAAAGCAAAAGCGGCTGCGTTGTATGCCCAAATTGATTCCACAGACTTTTGGACGGGACACGCCCAGAAGGACTCACGCTCAGAGATGAATGTCTCGTTTNGATCACCCAATGATGAGATGGACTCACGCTTTCTTGAAGCCGCAGAAACAGCGGGCTTTAAAGGGTTGAAAGGACACCGTTTGGTGGGAGGACTTCGGGCCAGCATCTACAATGCATGTCCACCCGAGTCAGTGGATGCGCTGGTGCATTTCATGCGTGATTTTGAGGCGAAGAACGGTTGATGGGCCTGAGGGTGGATGCCGCTATGGCAATGCAGCGCTCCATTCGATTTCACCCGCGGTCCGGATTCCCTGAACGGCAAACGCTCGCTTGACTTGTTCGGTGACGTCGGTACCAAATGCTGTCTCGTATCTGCCATCAAAGACATAGGCTTTGACTCTGAGTTCAACCGCAAATCGCTCTGCGCCGTTTGGTACAGGACCTTCTCGGACAGTTACAGCAATGGGCTTGTCCAGATAAACGTAGCGGCTGGATGCGGCTGCTTCATAGAGAATGCGTTTTGCATTTTCAAAGTCTTCATTGCACCCAATCCAGAATGGAAAAACGCACATCTGGTGAAGTTGTCCAGCATTTGCCGATGCGACGACATCATTCAGAAACCGATGGTTGGGAATGCTGACCAAATTGTCGTCTAAGGTTGCGATTCGTACTGTTCGAAGTCCAATTTCTTTGACCTCCCCATATTGGCCATCAAAGTGAATTCGGTCTCCTACTTGAAAGGGTCTATCGAAGAGAAGAATGAGTCCGGCCATTAGGCTTGCGAGTAAATCTTTGAAGCCAAACCCAATCGCGACTGCTGCAGAACCACCAATCGCCAGCAACCCCTCTCTGGAAAATGAGAACAAGCTTGAAGACACCAATATGGTGGCCACGATCAACACAGTGAATCGAGCGATGACGCTGATTTGTTTGAAGAACAAGCGTCGTTTGTTGTTTCTTTCGGCCAGGGCATCCAATGAGCGTGCGGCCAAGCGACCAATGATCATGGAAACCAGGATCACCAGCACAGCGAAAGGAATGCGATCCCATACGACAAACTCAAGTACGTTGGTGGGTGTATCCATGGCTTAGTCTCGATGCAGAAAGCTGCGGCGGCGAAGCAAGCGTTCGACGGCAGGCAGCCAGTGAAGTCGTACCCTGTATCGGCGAGCTGCATTTTCGCTGATGAGGCCTTTTTGTTCGAGGTGCCGACAGACTGCGCGCACAGCTGACTCTGAAAGGTTGAGCGCAGCGTGGAGCTCTTGCACGTTCATTTCATCATGAAGAACCAGTGCGGTGAGGGTAAAGAGGTGGTTGTCGGCCAAATGTTCAATGTCTTCCGCTTCGTTTGCTTCAAACAAGTGTATGCCGAGTGTATTTTCTTCCTGATAGGGAAATAGGCTTTCGATCCAAAGGCGCAGGGCAACAGATGGGTTGCCATGACTGCTTTCTGCCAACAAGCGCCAATACGCGCTGGTTGCTCTTTCAAGTCGCCGAACGTGGTCAGGACCACCGCGACGTCCGCGGGGCAAGAGTGTACTGAAATTGACCGTGTAGCCTGAGCGTAGGGTGTGTCCCTCAAGCCATTGTTGTAATGCTTTTGGGTTCAGGTTTGAAAGGTGAACCCGGGTCTTAAAGACCGCGATGTTTCCAACTTCAGCCAAACCGTGCAAGAACGTCCAAGAAGGTTCATGCATGGTGACCACCCAAAGATGGGTGTTTCCTGTGGCTTGCATCACCGCCAAAACAGAATCTAAAGGTGTGTACCCGCCGACGGTCCGAAGAAAGAGACGATGGATGTGTGAGATTAGAAACACTGTGGCAGGTTTTTCTTGAAGTGCGGAGACCATCGATTCAACAGAGTCTGTTTGTTGAACCCCAATGACCTGGCCAAGCCAACGGAGGGCGGTTTTCTCATCGATGATGTCGTTGGGAGCGATGGCTTTTATGGTTCCACCCGCCTCATTCACGTGTTCTGAAACCCGTTCCAAAACCACCCGTTTTCCGTACCCACGGTCACCGGTAAGGACGATCAGGCCGCGGCGTCGGTCTATCTTCCACTCTTCATACGCTTGGACGACCTGTTGTATATGTTCATCAAGAGGCAGCGTGAGCATCGCACCCTGCACAATAGAATTCTTGATGTCTGAAGTGAGTGTAGGGTGTTCTGCTTGCCGGTCATCTCGTATCTGTTGGCGGGCAAGAAAGGCACCAACCCAGCTCAACCCTGCTTTTCCTTCGATAAGCTGATTGCCGAGGACCATAAGCCAACGGAAAAAGAGAAGAATACAGGCACCGAACGACCCAAATATAGCCAGTAAAGGACTCTTTCCGCTGTTTTCAATCCAGCGAGAAAAAGCACTGCTTTGGTGGCCATTTTTGACGTGATGACGAAGGGTTTCTCCCCACCGGTGCAGGCCGATGAAGACAAAGGCCCAGCAAGCCAAAGCGATGAGGTCGGAGACGATTCCCGCAATATTGGGGGCGCCGAGAAGGGTTCCTATCAGTGATGAGCATGCGATGTTGATCGCAATCAACATTCCAAATGTTCGGATTGCCCACAGGGTTCCATTTCGGATGTTTTCGCTGGTCACTTTGAGTGCAGGACGGGTATCGGCGGGGGTAATGATTGCAATCTCAAGGAGGCCCTGAATGATGCGGATGACAGCACCACACAAGAAAACCAGAGATACCCAAGCGGCCCAGGGAACGTCGGCTTCAAGCCACACCATGACGAAAAATGAGATGAAAAAGATGAGCAGGTCTTGGAGCAGACGGCCGATTGGTTCAGAGAGTGCAACGACATCGCCACTTACGATCCAGTCGGGGAGGCGTTGTGAAGAGTCCCAACTGGTAGAAGAATTTCGTCCCTTTGGGTGAAAAGAACGAATCGTTCTATTGGCCCAAAGAGGGAGATGACTGTGGGTCCAAATCCCAAGAAACAGAATCAAGCCGAGTTGCATCAGCCCGAGCAGCAAAGATCCCAATGCTTGTGCCTGTCTGAGTTCTGTTGGGTTCTTCCACCACGCATCTGACAACCGCTTCAACGCCGACTTGATGTCGATAGGAATCGACAAAATCTCTTCATGGGCTTCCATCAAACGCTGTTCTTTTGCTTGCTCTACTGCTTCGGGACTTGCCTGATCAAGTGCTTTTTTGCGCCACTTGATCGCCTCCAACAACAGAGCAGAGTCTGCATCAATTTCGGATTGTACGGAATTGACACGGGCATCATGGGCTTGTTGAAAATCGCGTACAGCTTGTTCAAGTGTAGGGGCGGCACCACCCCCATCAAGCGACAAAGATGCCAAGGCCTGATTTCTTGCTTCCCCGACCTCTTCCAGCGTTGACATCGCGTGACTTCGGTCTTGTCTCAGCCGTTGAATCAAGCCGCGAAACGACCGATACGTTTGGTCAATTTGTTCTTCTCTTTCAAAGGCCGACTGGGGCAATGAAAGCGCGACTGTGAGCTTTTCGCTGAGGGTTCGAAATTCTTCTTGGCGTTGGCGATGTCGTGCTTTTGATTCATCTGACCGAGCCCACTCACCCGTATTTGTTTGTTCGGTTCGTTCCGTAATTTCTCGGACCCTTCGGGCCATTGGATCGATGGGATCTGGAATGGCTGTAGCGGGTGGCGAGTTTGTCCTTGATTGAGGACTGGTTGATTCCAGTCGTTTCACGTCGACTTTGGTATCTGCGCCGGGCGTTTCGGACGGATCTGCCGCTGAAAGGTCTTGAGGGAACAACAGGCCAAGACACAGCCCGCTGCAATAGATCAGGGTTCGCCAGCGCATTTCCATTGAAAGGTAGTGTACGAAAAACGAGTGCTGATGTTGTGTAGAACCTCGCCGAACGTAGCCAGAGGCGGTAGTCTCGGACGATGGGAAGCCATGTTGACCAATCCAAGTTGATTCGGGACCGCCTGAAGTCGGAGCGGGGCAACGTCTTTGTTCAAGGCGGGCCATCCGTGGCCTTGCTGTACCCCAGCCCNTATCGAGCNGGCATGAGTTCGGTCGGCTACCAATGGATTCTCAAAATGTTGAGGGAGGAGGGGTACCAAGCCGAGCGGGCTTTTTTGCCGGATGATGTGGATGCTTGGCGCAATTCAAGGGTCCCTCTACATACCTATGAAACCGCACGACCTGTGGCGCATTTTCCGGTTGTTGGTGTGAGCTTGGCCTATGAACTTGAGATGGCAGGATTCATTCAGGCATTGGAATTGTCGGGTATTCCTCCATTGCGGCGTGACCGAGGCCCCCACCATCCACGGATCATCATGGGTGGTCCGTTGACGTTTTCGAACCCTTTGCCTGCATCCCCCTTTGTTGATGCAATGATCTTGGGAGAAGCTGAAGACTCTGTGCTGCCGGCTTTTGATGCTGCCATGAATGCCGCAGGGGATGCTTGGTTGGAGAAGGTGGCAACACTCCCTGGGGCATATGTTCCTGAATTACACGGAGAAGTCTTGCCACAGGTGGCCAAGGCTTCGGATGACCGATTGCCGGCTTTTGCACCAATTTTGGCTCCAGATGCAGAGTTGTCGGACATGTTTCTGATTGAAGGAGAGCGTGGATGTCACCGGACATGTACGTTTTGTGTGATGCGACGGAGTACCAACGGGGGCATGCGGTTGGTCACTCCAGATCGAATCATGTCTTTTGTTCCCGAAGAAGCGCCACGCGTAGGGCTGGTGGGAGCGGCCATTTCCGATCACCCCCATTTGGTTGATTTGTTGGCGCGAATCGTCGAATCAGGTCGAGGCGTGGGCATCAGTTCTTTGCGTGCTGACCGTGTGGCTCGCAAGCCCGATATTGCCCGTTTATTGAGAGAAGGCGGCTACAAGACTCTGACGGTTGCGTCTGATGCTGCAAGCGAACGTTTGCGAAAAGCCATCAGCAAGGGAACGAAGGAAAACCACCTTCATGAATGTGCCNGGNTGGCGGCAGAACATAAATACAAGGTCATGAAGGTGTACATGATGGTTGGTGTTCCGGATGAGACGGAAGAAGATATCGATGAGCTGGTTGCTTTTACACGGGATTTAGCTGGATACATTCCGGTCTCGCTGGGGGTGGCTCCTTTTGTACCCAAACGCAATACGCCGCTGGATGGGGATGGTTTTGCTGGTATTCAGACTGTGGAACGACGACTCAAACGACTGAAACGTGGACTGAAAGGGGTGGCAGAGGTTCGACCGACTTCGGCTCGATGGGCATGGGTAGAGTCTGAATTGGCCCAAGGTGGCTGGTCTGCCGGTGAGGCCGTCTATGCAGCAGTCCAAAATGGCGGGCGTTTTGCAGATTACAAACGTGCGTTTCGGGAAGTTGATCCTCAATCGCGAGCCCCATGGAGGACTGTTGCGTGATGAACCCGAGTCAACTCATCGATCAATGGGTTTCATCCGGGGGCATTCCCACAACCGATATCGAATTGCGTTTGATTCGGAGAATACCCTCAATGGTCGAGCGTTTCGACAGTGTGATCTCTGACCCCGTACAACGGGCGATTGTGGGCCTATCTGACCCACCACCATTGAATGGAAATTTATCGGACCGCATCCGAATCTCTACTGCAATTGTAGAGTCTGGCGGATCGGTATCATCCAGCATTTCAGATTCTTTGGAAACGGAGGCAAAGGCTACGGGAGATTTCCATTTATGGGTTCAGGCTGCGCGCGTGAATGGCTTGATGAATGCCGCTCGTGAAGCCGAGGCCCGAATGAACTTGGCCGCCCAAGAACTACCCTATGTTTTCCCCGGTGAACTGGGTCCATTGATGGTGGATGTTCTTGCATGTGGAGAGCGTATATTGCCTGCACTTCATGTGGACTGGGTGCGCAAGATCACCGCGTGGTTGTCGCCAGTAATCGCCATGGATTGTCGGGCGCTGGGTCTATGGTTCTGGCCTGTGCTGAGATTCCTTGACCAGGGACGTTTAGTTCGACCCTTGGCTCGTTTGGGAACTACGCCCAACATCCCTGCAGGTGGCTTGGGTTTGGCCGCTGTCTATTGTCATCGTTTGGGCATCCCAGCAGAACTTCTGTTGAGTGAAGGTACAGCCATGGATACAAGAGTTGCGGCGCTTGGTGTTCTGGGTGATGCCACAAACGGTTAGTCATCGGCTTCTGGAGGTTTGATGTACAACGACTATCTTATACTCGGCGGTGCTGGACTCGTGGGATTGCAGGTATGTCGGCATATTGTCCACCATATGGAACCACGCCGAATCATAGTCGCGTCCCTTCTAGAGGCTGAAGCGGAAGAGGCCTGCGAAAAGCTGGAGAAAGAGTACGGTTCGTCCGTTGCCTTTGTCCCTGCCTGGGGAAACTTGTTTGTCCCCCATGATCTCGCGAATAAATCCCGGGGAGAATTGCGCTCCAATTCAAAGATACGTCGTCGTTTGTTGGCTTCGTTGTACGATGATTTTGATAAATCATATCGAGAGAACAAACTNAGTCGTATGCTCAAACAGCACCGACCCGATGTTGTGGTTGATTGTGTGAATACAGCGACAGGTTTGAGCTACCAGGACGTATTTGATGGTGCGACGAAGGTCCGGGAATGGATCACGGAAGACGGTGTAGGAGAGTCTGGAATTGAGGATATAGAAGCACTTCTCTTGAGCCAGTCCGCGCCTCAAATCATCCGACATGTGCGGATTTTGCATCGTGCGACCACGGAATACAGCACCAAAGTGTATGTCAAAGTGGGAACGACAGGTACAGGCGGAATGGGACTCAACATTCCGTATACACACTCGGAAGACAAACCCTCCAAGGTTTTGTTGGCGAAAACGGAAGCAGCATTTGGCCATACAGGGCTGTTGTTCTTGCTTGCCCGCACACCGGATGGACCCATTGTCAAAGAAGTAAAGCCTGCGGCCATGATTGGATATCGAGGTGTGGAAGTTCGCCCCGCCCGAGACAAGCATGGAAATGATGATTTGTTTTTGCCCAAATCCATAGATGTGGGTCAAGGGAATCTGGATTTGGTGGATGATCCCAAGCAGTACACCAAGCAGGGAAAACTAAAGGTGCCGATTGTCGATACCGGTGAAAATGGCGTGTTCACGGCGGGGGAATTCGCTGCCATTACGGCTTTGGGTCAGATGGAATACATCACACCTGAGGAGATTGCTCGGGTGGTGGTTCGAGAGATTCGAGGCGCAAATACAGGCCAGGATGTGATCTCTGCCATGGATGCAAGTGTACTCAATCCATCCTATAAAGCGGGACTTCTTCGTTCCGCTGCCATGCANGATNTATCAGAGGCGGAACAAGACTCCGGTGTAGCCTCGATTGCTTTGGGCCGTTTGGGGCCTCCAGAATTGTCGAAGCTGTTGTTTGAGGCGCATCTATTCAAATCAGCATTTGGTGATTTTGATTTGATTTTGGACCCAGCGCTGAAACCCGATCAGATGTCCAAAGCGTTGGAGGCTGCATTGGAGCCTTCTGGCGTATCCACGATGGCGCCCAGTATTGGTATTCCCGTACTGCTTGCCTCTGGGAAAAAGATTCTGCGGGGNCCTCGGATCAATGTGCCTGAAGTGAAAGGACNTTCAACCACCATTTCGATGGCGAAGAAGANNGCCGTAGATCGATGGGCAAAGAAAGGATGGATCGACCTGCGAACGGCCAATATGAAAAAGTGGAAGGATCGCTTTTCTCGAATGGTTGAAGCCCGTAGAGACCTGCGCCAGTCTGGGTCTGCTGCATCCAATATTCGGACCTACATGGGTCCATCGTTGGAAATTGGTGAGGTTGTTGCATGGATTTTCAACAATGAGATGGGCGGACACCGCATTAAGTAAATGGCCGAACTTACCCTTGCAGATATCCGTGTTCGNGCCACATCAGTGGCGGGTTTGGAAACATGCATAGAGTTGCCAGACTTCAAACTGGCCTTTGATATTGGTCGTGGTCCGAAGAGCGCTGTTTCCATGAAAACAGTGTTGTTCACGCACGCTCATATTGATCACATGGGGGGCATAGCTCATCATGTGGCCACTCGGTCGATGTTGGGCATGACTCCGCCAACCTATGTTGTGCCATCAATGCTTGTGGGGCGAGTAGAAAACTTGCTCGATGCATTTAGGGCTTTGGATGATTCAGATTTAGCGGTCACCATTCAAGGGGCTGACCCTGGAGAGCGGATTGATATTGGCAAACGTCGAATAGTAAGACCATTGACGGCTTTTCATCCTGTTGCTTGTCAGGGCTATGCGGTCCTTGAATTGAGGAAGCAGTTGCGTGAAGATCTGCAGGGCGCAGATTCTTCGGTCGTTCGAGATGCTCGCGCTCGAGGAGAAGAGATCACATCAGAATCGGAGCATCCGCTGGTGGTTTTTTCTGGTGACACCAAGATTGAGTTCATTGAACACAATGAGCTTGCCAGAAAGGCTGATCTGCTCATCATGGAGGTCACTTTTATCGATGATCGGGTCGGGGTAGAGTCAGCACGGAAGAATGGCCATATTCATCTCGATGAAGTGATCGAGCGGGCCGAACTCTTTGAGAACAAAGAGATTCTATTTACACACTTGTCGGCTCGGTATCGACAATCTGAGGCGTTGGAGATTTTGGAGCGACGGTTGCCAGAATCCCTGAAAGAACGGGTGACGCTGTTACCTCGACCCCATTGGTGTCACTAGAGGTCCTACACTTAGGATTTTTTCATCCATTCAGGCAGTTTTCGTAAAGCTGCATAAATTCGCTTCATTTGCATCGCAGGCTCAGCGGGTGTTCCGAGAACCGTTTCGTTGCTTGGAACATCTCTTCCNACTCCTGATTGCGCACCNATCTTGGCCCCATCNCCAATGGTGGTGTGTTCTACGACGCCCACNTGACCTCCCATGAACACGTCATGNCCAATGGTCACAGATCCCGAGATGCCAGTTTGAGCGGCGATCACCACATTTGAACCCAGATGGGCGTTGTGTCCAATGTGTACTTGGTTGTCGATTTTGCTTCCAGAACCCACAGTGGTTTCATCCAAGAATGCACGNTCAATNGTTGCGTTGGCACCAATTTCNACCCCATCCTCGATGATTACCCGGCCNACTTGGGGGACTTTGACCAAGCCTTCTGNTGTTGGGTGATAGCTGAAACCGTCGGCCCCGATCACCGTACCTGCGTGGATTCGACAGTGGGAACCAATCTGGGTGTGTGGATAGATGACCACNTTGGGGAAGAGAACGGAGTGTGCCCCAATATGACANTGTTCCATCACGACCACTCCCGCATGGATTGTGGCTGTGGCATGAACAAATGCGGATGAATCAACGTGTGCTGCAGGGTCGANCCCCGCTGCCTGTTCCACGTGGAACAAGCGGTCAATTAGTTGGATGAACGCAAGTTTTGGATCATTAACCACCACACAGGTTCGGTNNGGTACNGCTTCTTTGNTGAGCAATACACCTGCANTGCTGCTGAGCTTTTCGGTGGTGGTGGCGAAGCTCACATCGGTGNTTNTCGCCGTCTCCAGTGTGGCCAANCCAGNCCATGGGACTTCGGGTCCACAATGCGTNCCGCTTAGCCATTCTGCCAGCAGCAAAGAACCATAGGTTTTCACGGTCTGAGCCGGTCCATCATCCGTGGNAATGGAACGGTTTCACGGATGTGTTTGATGCCGCACAACCAGCACACAAGTCGTTCCAGNCCCAGTCCAAATCCACCGTGTGGAACAGAGCCATAGCGGCGTAGATCCAGGTACCATTCAAAGTGTTCTTGGTTGAGTCCGTGTTCGGATATCTTTCGCAGCAAGACTTCTTCAGANTCTTCCCGTTGGCCNGAACCGATAATTTCACCGTACCCTTCAGGNGCGAGCATATCCATTCCAAGAACCCGGGCGGGGTTCGTTGGATCTTCCTTCATGTAGAAGGCNTTTACGGCTGTGGGATAGCGGTGGACCATNATGGGTCTGTCGTATTCTTTGGTAAGCGTTGTTTCGTGAGGAGATCCGAAGTCNTCGTCCGTATCCACGGGTGTGCCGAGTGATTGTAGNTGTTCGCACGCTTCGTCATAGGACATTCGGGGGAACGGCTTTTGAACGTTTTCCAGNACNCTGATGTCCCGTTCCAGCACGGCCAAGTGTTCTCGTCCNCCGTTGTTTAGGACGCTTTGTACCACTTCCACCATGAAGTCTTCAGCAAGGTCCATGATGTCATCAAGGTTTGCGTATGCGAGTTCTGGCTCTACCATCCAAAANTCAGTCAAGTGNCGGCGAGTCGAAGACTTTTCAGCGCGAAAGGTGGGNCCAAAAGTATAGGTTTTTCCAAAGGCCATTGCNCCGGCCTCTTGATACAATTGGCCCGANTGGCTCAGGTATGCAGGTTGTCCNAAGTANTCGGTCTCAAAAAGNGTCGAAGTGCCTTCACATGGGTTGGGNGTGAAGATCGGAGAGTCNAGCAATAAGAAATCACGGTCGTCGAAGTAATCACGAATTGCTTTNACNCANAAATGGCGAATTTTNAGAATGGCGTGTTGCTTCTTTGAACGCATCCACAGGTGCCGATGGTCGTGAAGAAATTGAGGCCCATGCTCTTTTGGAGAGATGGGGTAGCCNCTNACATTTTGATGAATCTCTACGCCGCTGACTTGCATCTCAAAGCCACCAGCGGCTCGGTCNTCCGCTCGGATGGTCCCTGTAAGGCTCAAAGAGCTTTCCTGGCCGAGTTGTCGGATGGAAGCGAAGACTTCTTCGCCCAAATCCGCCTTACTGGCAACACATTGAATGATTCCNGTGCCNTCTCGCANTTGAGGAAAGGCGATTTTCCCACTTGAACGAATGTTGTAGATCCACCCGTTTAGCGTGACTTCTTGGTCTGCGAATGATGCAATATTTGCGATCGTGGCCGTGGCTGTCATGGTGTCTCCCCAACTTGAGACGAGCCATCTAACCCGGCGCTGNACAGNGGGCGCCGTCTTCATCACCGATCTTTTCGTGTAATGCCGTGCTTTTTCATGAGTCGTGTGATGGATTTGCGATCAATATCTGCAGAATGTGCAGCNTTGGACACATTGCCGTCGTGTCGTTCCAGCAAATCGATCACGTACTCTCGTTCAAATGCCTCGATGAGTTCATCTTTTGCATCTTTGAANGGGATGGTCGATGGCTGNACTTGGGGAGTGGCNGGTAAAATACGCTCTGTATGAGTGACGCTAAGCTCTTGTCTTTTGGCNTTGAGNCCCTCGGGCAGTGCGTCNATGGTGATGCGGCTGGCATCAGAGAAGGGTAGCGCGCGNTGGATGACGTTTTTCAACTCNCGTACATTTCCNGGCCAACGNTANGAATGAAAAATATCCATGACNTCAGGNGCGACTTCATGGACGCCAGGATTGTGTGANGCGCGTTGTAGAATGTGGTTGGTCAACAACGATAAGTCTTCCAATCGATCGCGAAGTGGAGGNAGAGCCAATTCTACAACNGCGAGTCGGTAGTACAGATCTTCTCGAAACCGTCCNGCGTTGACTTGTTCCCGCAAGTTNCGATTTGTGGCNGCCACNACNCGNACATCCACAGGCTTTGTTTTGCTTGCACCGATTCGACGAACTTCTCGTTGTTCCAGNACACGAAGCAATTTCGGTTGTAATTCAAGCGGNAGNTCGCCGATTTCATCCAAGAAAATCGTGCCATGGTCTGCGGTTTCGAAAATGCCGGGCCGGCTTTGGATGGCGCCGGTAAAGGCTCCTNNTTGGTGACCAAACAATTCGGATTCGATCAACTTGTCGGGTGCTGCTCCACAATCAAACACGACAAAGGGTGAGTTTTTCCGCTTCGAACGGTTGTGTACCGCATGACTCGCCAATTCTTTTCCTGTTCCCGTTTCACCTGTGATGAGAACCGTGAGCTCAGTCGGAGCAACTCGCTCCAATAAACCGAAAACTTCTCGCATTGCGACCGAGCTTCCCACCAAGTCTTCAAAGCTGTCCTGCTTGGATGGTTCTACGTCAATGATTTCATCCGCTGGGGTGAAAAGCAGCTCGGTTCTACCCACCCTAAATCGAGTATCGGCCCCCAAGTAGACCTCTTTTGCGCGCACCGAGCCGACAAATGTGCCATTGGTAGACCCTAGATCTCTGAGGGTGACACCATCGCGACCTCGGTGAATTTCTGCATGGTGTCTGCTCACGGTAGGATCGGTCAACACGATGTCTTGGGTGTTGGCTGATCCGATGCGGATCACGTCCATTTCCATCAGCCATGACATGCCCTTTTCGGGGCCTGATAAAACGGTCAATTGTGCACGATGAATGTGTATTTTCCGCATATTTTTGGATGACATTGCGGAGGTTACTTCGGGCATGCTCTTCTCTTATGCTACATCGTCGCCCATGCCACCTACTTCTCATCCAATAGGACAATGAAGGTGAGCGTGAACAGGGTGATCTTTTGACATAGCCAACATAGCTTGCGATCAATTCATTGCTGAAAGGGTGCTATGGATTCAGGTATGCTTCAGCCCTCGTGGGGAGGTCAGGCGATGCTGATACTGTTCGGCTTAGTTCATTCTTTGAATGCAGCTGAAATTGTGATCAACGAAGTTTTGGTGGATGCCACCGGAACGGATGCAGGTCATGAGTGGGTCGAGTTGTACAATTCGAGTGCCGAACTGGTTGACCTTTCGGGTTGGGAAATTCAGTGGGGGACCAGCAGNTATTNTCGTAGCCATACGNTAGGNGNGCTCGNTCTGGNNGNNGGNGNGNANCTNCTTTTGGNCGNAGANTGNGTAGATGGGCGCCATGAGTTGGCAGAATTCAACTTCGGTAATGCGGGGAGCAATGCGGATTCGTTGCGCCTTGTGAGTTCGGATGATGTCGTAATGGACACGCTGGTNTACGGAAGNCCAAATTCTGATTCTTGGNCCGATGANTTTGGCGTGCCTGCAACNTCTTTGGCACCAGTAGGGTCCGATGGTGAGACCATCGCACGATCCATGGATGGGGTCGATACGGACTTTTCGGGGGTCGACTTTTTGTCGGTGGAAGAACCTTCACCGGGTCGTTCGAATATGACTNTGGATACAGGGACTGCTCCGGNCTCTGACGATGACACGGGAACAACGACTTGGGCCTGCGAAGGGGCCGATAGCATCAAGATCAATGAAGTGATGTACGACCCGGANGGTTCAGATTCTGGCCTGGAGTGGTTGGAGTTGTACAACGCTGGAGACACGCCCGTATCGTTGGGAGGATGGAGNCTAGAATCTGGTACCAGCAGTTATTCTGTCATTGTTGATTTTGAAGATGGCTTGGTCATGATGCCGGGTGACTTTGTGTTGGTNGGTGATGAACTTGTACCGGATACGGACGTTACGGCGGGTTTTTCATTGGGNAACGCCGGGTCCAGTTCNGATGCNGTTCGATTGGTGGATTGTGAAGATGTGCCAGCGGATACGTTGATATACGGCAGTCCGAATAGCGATGANTGGGTAGATGACTCGGGCGTTGTCGCCAGTTCATTGGCACCCAAATCNGGTTCTGGANTTTCGATAGCACGCATTTCNGACGGCTTTGACACAGATGAGTCCGCTACAGANTGGATGGCATCGGAAACCAATACGCCGGGAGCCCCAAACCCAGAAACAGAACCTGTNGAGTGTGTGGCTGGACTCATGGATGTAGTGATCAATGAGTTTGTGTCCAACCCCGANGGTACAGACACCGATCAAGAGTGGGTGGAGTTGTACAATCGCAGCGATGACGCNGTGGTNTTGGATGGATGGGTTCTCGCTTGGGGCAAGAATGGAACCTATACAGGCAGCAAGACATTTGGCGGGGCCACGCTCATAGANGCTGGTGGTTTTCTGTTGATTGGTGGCGCCCTGGTCGATGACATTGACGTGCCAGCTGGGTTGGATCTGGGGAATGCAGGAAGCAATGCAGATGCGCTTCGNTTGGTAGATTGCGAAGGNTTTATTCAAGANACGGTNGTCTATGGAAGCCCGAANGATGAAGGGTGGACAGACGATTCAGGTTCTGTAGCGACGTCGCTTACTGAAACACCCGGTTCTGCAGAATCNGCCGCGCGGATTGAAGATGGTGTGGATACCGATGACTGTGGTTCGGACTTTGTACTCAGTGACGCNCCAACTCCTGGATATCCAAACGACTCTGTAGGNCCAGTGGACTGTGAATTGGGTTCGATGGTGATCAAGATCAATGAGATCTTGCCCAACCCAGAAGGAACAGATGCTGAGAATGAGTTTGTAGAGNTGTACAACCCATCCGACTCNACAGTGGCGATTGGTGGNTGGGGACTTTCTGCTGCCACATCCACTTGGCCAGGAGCGCCGAACTTTATCTTTCCAGAGGGAGCCACCATTGAAGCGGGTGGTTTTACAGTGGTGGGTGGGCTTGAGATCCCTGTGGCTGATTTCTATATGGAGAGTGGAAACTCCGTCAGCCTGGGCAATGGCTCTAAAGCCCCCGACGGNATTCGCTTGGAAGACTGTACAGGNGATGTTCAGGACACNCTGNTGTATGGAGANCCTGCAGANCCGCTGGAAGACCTAGAGCTTACCGATGATGCNGGGGCNCAGACTTTGGGCAGTATGCCTGCGGAAAATATGAGTCTTGGTCGCACGTCAGACGGTGTAGATACAGACAACAATGCGGAAGATTTCAGGACCAATATGCCGCCCAGCCCAGGAGAACCCAATGTGGTTGGTGGGGGTGGCTCTGAAGATACAGCCAAGGGTTGTGGCTGTGGTGGTTCGGAACCCGGTACAGCCTCGTCTACTGCAGAAGCCAGTTCAGTTGGTGGCCTATTTGCCGGCCTGATGCTGNTGGTCGGNTTGCGTCGCCGGAACGACTANGTTTGGATGGCNCGTGANCAAACGGNCCTATGGANAACCTGTGGAAGCNATCGCTTGATTGTGGAATAGTCACAGGAAAACCTATCCAAAAANAGCATAAAANANTAATAAAAANAGATACTTANCAANCAGTGATTTTTANCTCTTTTTGCCTGTGGAAAACTCATGACCNGCGCGGGTCAGGCGATCATTAATGGCTCGACCAAGNTCTTGATCAGGAGAGCGTTCAGCGACCAGAATGTCCACACCAAGTTGATCGAGTCGCCGCAGTTCAGCGTATAGCTTTCGTGCATGGTCTTCCGGCTCAGAGGCGGGCAGTATTGCAACAGACAAACCCTCTAAGCGCAGTCGTTTTGCCTCTTGTGTTGGATTGTCAGTAAGCAAAAGGCTTGTTTGAGGTGCATAGTGGCTCGCAAGCGTTCCAGGTGCAGGCGTAGAGGACTGTCCGAGTGGACCCATCACCGATACAATTTGTGATTCAGTGATGGAGCCTGGCCGGAGCAGTGCGGGAGCATTCCCGCTTAGATCTACAATGGTGCTTTCGATACCGATTTCGGACGGACCTCCATCGATAATGTGAATGGAGTCACCAAATTCAGAATGGACATGGTGTGCAGTTGTGGGACTTACACCACCGAACCGATTTGCGGATGGTGCAGCGATGCCCGAACCGAAGCCAGACAAAATCGCTTGTGCGACGGGATGATGTGGCACACGAAGCCCAATGGTGTCGAGACCACCCGTCACTTCGGTGGGGACATGTGGTTGTCGTTGCACAATCATGGTCAGGGGACCCGGCCAGAAAGCTTGTGCAAGCAATTTTGCCTCTGCAGAAAATACACCCCATTGACTCCAATCACCATCGGCTGCGAGGTGCACGATCAGCGGATGACCGGATGGTCGACCTTTCGTGGCATAGATTTGTCGAACCGCTAGGGGGTTGAGTGCATCTGCTCCGAGTCCATAGACCGTCTCGGTGGGGATGGCGACAAGGCCTCCTGCACGCAAGATGTGTACAGCATGGGCAATGGCAGAGTCGGATATCATGCCGGGCTTCTACCCTGTTGTCAGGGAAGAATCAGTACATCCGTCCTAATGTCTTTTGGGATTGTACTTCGAAGAGCATCGATATCTTCATTTTCCATTGCGACGCAGCCCAAAGTCCAATCGGTAGCGCTTCCTCCACCGTGGATGAGAATTTCACCCCCAAGGGCGGTGGTTTGATGGGGCTTTTTGTCCGCCTGAAGGGCTTGTTCAATTTGCTTCAAAACCTGGGTAGAGATTTTTCCAGAGGCATGGCCACCTTTGGCATCTTTAGCGTTGGGGTAATGAACTGCGATCGCGGCGTAGAACTGGCTCCATGGTTTGTCTGATGTCCGGTACCAACCTTCAGGCGTCTTTCCGTCGCCTTGGACTTCCTTGTGTTCTGTAGGGGTAAAACCCAACCCGATGTTCCAACAAAGGGGCTTTCCGTTTTCGTACACCATCGAACCCCCATCGAAACGTGAAATTCGACGGATCTCCTTGTGTACGACGATCAATCCTTTGTGCTGTAGTCGAGGATCCTTGGGATCCACCCATTCGGGAAACTTGATGGCCCCTACGGAATTTGGACATGAGATTGAAGGACCGAATGCACGGTTTACAATGTTGGATGCCTTTTCTTCCATGCTGGGCGCTGCCATTACGCAGGAGGCAAGTACGAAAAGAAAGGTCCACATGCGCGATCAACCCTTATGAGGGGCTTTGTGTTCCAGTCCATAACGAAGGAACCGTGTTCGATTTCGGTGTTTGCGATCCGGATCTGCCGATGCAAGCCCCATTCGAATCAAACGTGAGTTGATCATCGTTCGGTTGGTGAGTCGAATGTATGCATGGGTATCGTCTGTGGGTTCAACGATGACTTTTTGGTTTTTAACCATGGTTTCAAGTGCCTTTCGACATGCATTGGACTCACTGGTCAGCCCTTCAAGTTTCCAAGAACGCCCAGAGATGCGAAGAGTAATGGGTCCTTCGATGGCTTCGACCTTGCCTGTGCCTTTCCACCGCTCTCGCCCAAGATCGTCGATGTGAGTGGCGGATCCATAAAAATTTTCGGCGGTTTCAGGCGCACGTGAGCGTTCGCCTTCTCCAGTAAATTGAACCTCATCCACGTGGGTTCCAAGTCGATCTCGAATCACGGATTCAAAATCACGGTTGATCTCGATTCCTTCTGCTTTCCGTCCCTCTTCTAGGGCCACAGCAATGGTGGTGCCGCCCCCTGTAAAGGGATCGAGAATGCGTTCTTCTGGAAAACTGAACATGCGAATTAGGCGCCGTGGAAGCTCTTTGGGGAACATCGCATGATGGCCTTTCTGTCGTTCTCCTGGAAAGTCCCAGTGCGCAGTGAAGTTTCGACTCCATTCTTCGATCGACATGACACTGTTTGCTTTTTGTTCTGCTGTGGGTCGCGGTGCTTTTCCAGGCTTTTTGAAGATCAGAATAAATTCGTAGTCCAGTTTTAAAATTCCATTTCTGGGGTGTGGGTAAGAACCCATCAATGTGCCACCACCACTGGTGTTGGTGTTGGTCATTTTCCGCCAGATAATTGCACCCATGTAGTCGGCACCCAAAGCGTCCATTTGGCCGATGATTCGCTGGCGAATGGGCAATACTCGGTATCGCCCGTGGTCTTTGGCCCGTAGAAATTGGTCGCCGATGTTGATGCACATTTTGCATCCGGGCAGCAACCGCTCCCAGCAAACACTCCAGACTTGGTCCAGTGCAGTCAAATAATCTTCATACTCACTACCGATTCCGATTTGTCCGGCAGTTCCGTAGTCTTTGATGGACCAATATGGGGGTGAAGTCACGACCAAATGGACGGGCTGATCACGATGTGCCGCACGGTGTCGGGCATCGCCAAAGTGGATCTCTCCGAAACTAGACATGCACATTCCTTAATCCACCAGCCAGCCGGACGTAAAACGTCCGTTTTCAAGAGCGGAAAACCGTTGCCGGACTGCTCAATATGGCGTAGGTAAAACAGGACAAAACCGGGGGTCAGCAGCGGGTCAAGGAGATTGGTTGTGAGACGAGCGTACCGGCAGTGAATTTGGAGACATCATGACAGTAAACAAAGCCATTCTTGTTGGTAATTTGGGCCAAGACCCTGAACTTCGCGCCACTGGAGGCGGAACGCCTGTCACCACTTTGCGCATCGCGACGACGGATCGTCGAAAAGATCGTGATGGCAATTGGACGGACCAGACGGAGTGGCATTCTGTTGTGGTTTTTGGGCGCCAAGCAGAGAACATTGGCAAATATTGCAAGAAAGGAAAGCAGCTGTTTATCGAGGGTCGGATCCAGACCCGCAAATGGCAAGATCGCGATGGAAAAGACCGCTACAACACCGAAATAGTTGCGGATAATGTTCGCTTTCTTGGTGGACGCAACGAAAGCAGTGGCGACAGTTACGGCGGCGGCGGCGGCTATGGCGGTGGCGGTGGCCAACAAGGCGGCGGCTACGGCGGTGGCGGTGGCGGCGGTCAGCAAAATGATGGTGGAAATGCCGGTGGCGGTGGTCACCGTGATGATGAGATTCCCTTTTAGGTCTCCACACAGGGTAAGCTGGCGGCATGAGCCAGGTACGTATTCATGAATTGTTGAGCTTTGCGGTTCAACACAAAGCTTCCGACATTCATCTCGCAGCAGGTGAAGTGCCGAGCGTCCGTATTGATGGGGATGTCCGACGACTCGATTTAGAGATCTTGGGACCGGATGATGCGCGTCGATTGGCGTACTCGATCATGAACGAGAAGCAGAAGTCGCGCTTTGAGAATGATTTTGAGGTCGATTTTTCGATCGGACTTCAAGGGCTTGCCCGGTTTCGGGTCAATGTTTTTACCCACGCTCGAGGCGTGGGTATGGTTTTGCGCCAAATTCCTTCTCGTGTGTTGTCATTGGAAGAACTGGGAGCGCCTCCCGTTTTTCACCAAATTGCTGGAGCGAAAAAAGGTTTGGTGCTGATCACGGGTCCGACAGGATCGGGAAAAAGCACGTCGCTTGCAGCGATCATTGATCACATCAACAAAACCCGTGCTGAACATATTTTGACCATTGAAGATCCGATCGAATTCGTTCATACAGCCCACAAATGTTTGATCAACCAGCGTGAAGTCGGCTCTCATACGAAATCCTTTTCAGTGGCTTTGAGAAGCGCGCTTCGTGAAGACCCGGATGTCATTTTGGTCGGAGAAATGCGTGATTTGGAGACGGTGTCCTTGGCGCTGACAGCGGCTGAGACTGGCCACTTGGTTTTTGGGACCTTGCACACCAATTCAGCACCGGAAACCATCGACAGAATTATTGATGCATATCCACATGAACAGCAGGCGCAGGTACGCACGATGTTGTCTGTATCTCTCAAAGCAGTTGTCACGCAGACGCTGATTCGAAAGGACCGAGGACCGGGCCGTGTAGCCGCTCATGAAGTGATGATCGTCAACACAGCCATTCGAAATTTGATTCGAGAAAATAAGCTGTACCAAATCCCGAGTATTATGCAGGCGAGTAAGGGAGAAGGCATGCAATTAATGTCCGCTTCCGTACGCAGTTTGGTGGATCGTGGGTTGGTTTCTCGGGAGAGAGCCATCAGTGTCATGAACAACCCAAAACTGTTTGAAGAGGGGTAGTGTGGATCTTCAGGTCAATGGGAAGCCGATCACGATGGATGTTGGACATACCATCGAAGATTTGTTGATTTATCTGAACCTGGATCCCAAAGGTGTGGCGGTGGCCATCAATCATCGGGTGGTCCCCCGGTCATCGATTGGTGACCACGGTTTGGTAGAAAAGGACCAGGTAGAGATCATCCGTGCAGTGGGTGGCGGGTGATTTTAATCCCTGCGCGAAACGAGGCGCCCAGGGTGGGGGCGATTGTTCGATCTGTAATTGCACAGTGTCCAGATGATGAAGTGGTTGTGGTCGTAAATGGCTGCACCGATGAAACCGAGGCTCAGGCAAAGGCTGCAGGCGCAACGGTGATAGAAAGTGAGCCCGGATATGGGCATGCTCTTCTGGCTGGCTATCGATATGCAGCACAAAAGAATGACGGATCGTGTTTGATACAAATGGATGCAGATGGGCAACACCCGATCGAAGCCATCCCCTTGTTGCGAGCAGGTTTGGAAAACGCAGACTTGGTGATTGCGAGCAGACTAAGCCCAGGTGGAGCATCTCCGGGTTGGCCTCTTTCTCGTCGTTGGGCCATCGCCATGATGGGTCTATACACTTCTGTATTTATGGGACGCCGTATTCACGATGTATCCAGTGGCTTTCAGGCGATGAAACCAGAAGTCGTTCGGTCGTTGATACTTGATTTTCCTGTCACGCTTACGGATGCGAACGTACTTGTACGACTTCATCGCCAAGGCTTCAAGATTGAGGAGGTGGCTGTGTGTATGTCTCCCCGTATGGGAGGTACAAGTATGCATGGTGGTTTGGGGAGCGTTGTCTATGCGGGTCAAACGATGATGGCTGTAGCAAAGGAGTACCGGCGTTAGTCAGCCAGTGGGTTAGACGTCCTGTTTGGAGAGCGTTTCGATGCCCATTTTCGATGCTGTGCGGAAAGTTGCCCGAGAGGACATTTGGTCTCGGGGAGTTGAACTGGTCAGAGACGACCGTGTCATGGCCTTGAGTGAAAGTGAGGATGAAATAGTATTATCCGTTATGCCGGCAGGGAGAGCCGACCCTGCTACGGTTCATTTGTGGCCCTCCGATCCCGATTGGTCTTGTGATTGTGCGGCCACGCTTCGGCCATGCGTTCACATTGTGGCTGGAGCGATAGCGGCCCGTAGAGCCAAAGAAGAAGGTGTTTCATTGCTTGCCGCCAGCACGAAAATGGCAGCTGTGGGGTATCGCCTGACACGTGAAGGCAGAGTGCTTTGTTTACAGCGTGTTGTGGCAGATGGAAAAGATGAACCTGCACTGACAGGAACGCTGTCAGGGCAACACAATGGACCCAGTCGTTTGTCGTTCACAGATGAGGATAAAGCAGTAGAGACAGCTCTTGCTTTTCGTTTTGGAGGACCCATTCCTCGGGAACGGCTCCCAAGATTATTCCGCGCTTTAAGTGATTGTTCCGATGTCTCATTGGATGGCGAAAAGATTTCCATTTCCCAGGAGCCTGTGGTTCCCAACGGTTGGGTAGAAGATCACGCGGAAGGTTTTCGATTGCGAATCGTTCGGGATCCCGCAATCCAAGAAGTATTTTCGAACGGAGTGGTTCGCTGCGACGAATTCCTTCATTACATCGGCGATGGCGGACTATCCAGAGAACAGCGTCAAGTGTTGTCCCGTGGTGTTGTGTTCACGATTGATGAAGTTGGACAACTCGTCAGCGATATGTTGCCGCGACTTCAAAGCAAGATTCCGGTTCATATTCGAACCAAACGACTGCCGAAAGTGGATGACAGCCCTCCTCGGCTGGTTCTTGAAACATCCAAACAGGGTGAATTCCTTGTTGTGACTCCAGCCATTGTCTATGGCGACCCACCGCGGGCGCGGCTTGTCCGAGGCGAACTTGAAATTTTGGGAGACACGGTTCCCATTCGTTCTCCACGTTCAGAACAAAGGTTGGTCCGTCAACTGGGCGAGGAAATGCGGATGGCGGTGGGTGTTGAAACCCGATTGCAAGGTATGGCTGCGGTACGATTTGCCGACAGGGTTCAAGCTTTCTCAGGGGATGTTTCTGGCACAGGGATCAAGAAGTTCCGTCGCGTTGATGCCATCGTTCCTTCCATTCAGATTGAAGGTGATCGAATAAACGCTGACATGGGTGGTGCGAACCCCGAGAAGGTGATTGCTGCCTGGGTATCTGGAGACGATCTGGTATCGATGCCAAATGGCGGCTGGGCCCCTCTACCTCTTGATTGGCTCGATCAGTACGGTGATCGTCTGGCCGATCTATTGGCTGCGAGAGACAGTACGGGCCGTGTGGCTCGTCATGCCTTGTTTGATCTGGCCCGCTTGTGTGAAGAATTGGACCACCCGCCTCCACCAGGATTGGATGGTATTCGGGCATTGGTTGGCAATTTTGAAGGCATTCCAGAAGCGCCCCTTCCTGAAGATTTTGATGGCGACCTTCGGGCCTATCAACAAGTGGGCATCAACTGGCTCACATTCCTTCGTGAAGCGGGAATGGGTGGTGTGTTGGCAGACGACATGGGGCTGGGCAAAACCGTGCAGGCTTTGTGCATGATTGAAACCAACACATTGGTTGTGGCCCCAAGATCGGTTTTGAGAAACTGGGAAATCGAAGCCAACCGATTCCGCTCTTCGCTCAAGGTCAGCATCTACCATGGTCCCGATAGAAAGCTGGACAAGACGGCAGACGTGGTCATCACCACCTACGCTCTTATGCGGCAAGATCAGGAGACTTTGGGCAAACATAAATGGAAGATGGTGATCTTGGATGAAGCCCAAGCCATCAAGAATCCCCAGTCCCAGGTTGCCCAAGCGGCATTTAAGATCGACGCTGAATTCCGGGTCACGTTGACCGGCACACCGGTAGAAAACCGACTCGATGAACTGTGGAGTCAAATCCATTTCGTAAACCCAGGGCTGCTGGGAGGAAGAAAAGACTTCGACGAGCGCTATGCACAGCCAGTGGCTCGAGGCGATTCCGGAGTGGCAGCTCATTTGCGTGATCGAATTCGTCCGTTCATCTTGCGAAGATTGAAGAAAGAAGTGGCTCCGGAGCTTCCTCCAAGAACGGATCTGGTTCTTCGTTGTCAGTTGTCATCCGCAGAAAGAGCGGTCTACAACACGGTGCGTGTTGCCACTCAAACCAAGATGGTCGAACGTGCTGGCTCTGGGAATGTGATGGCTGCTTTGGAAGCCCTGCTTCGCCTGCGACAAGCCTCGTGTCACTCGGCCTTGGTGCCAGGCCAAGAAGCGGATTGTTCATCTAAAGTCGAACTGTTGCTCGACACCTTGGAATCCGTCATTGCGGAAGGTCACAAGTCTCTTGTGTTCTCCCAATGGACGGGTTTATTGAATCTTATCGAGCCGCATTTCAAAGAAGAGGGCATCGACTTTGTTCGTTTGGATGGCCAAACCCGTGACCGACAGGGAATCGTTGATGCATTCCAGTCAGAGAGTGGCCCTCCTGTGATGTTGGTCAGCCTCAAGGCGGGTGGTACAGGGTTGAACTTGACGGCTGCCGATCATGTTTTCTTGATGGACCCGTGGTGGAACCCTGCGGTTGAAGATCAGGCCGCTGATCGGACCCATCGGATTGGTCAAGATAAACCGGTTTTGGTGTATCGAATGGTTGCTGAAGATACCGTTGAAGAACGCATCTTGAGCTTGCAGAAACGCAAGAGAGCGTTGGCTGATGCAGCACTGGGTGCAGCAGATCAAGCGGCAGGAATTACCCGAGATGATCTGATGGCGCTGCTTGCCTGATCTCGGTGATTTCACCTCCGAGATTTCGAATCAAGGAAGCATAAAAATCGGCCGTTTGAGATGTACGGTCGGGTAAATCGCGGCTTCCCCATATTACAGACAAGGTGTTTCTTGTTTCCGGATGAGTTTTTGTTCGCTGCGAGTCTTTCACGGGTCCACCACAAGGGCCAAGCGCATCCCACAAAACGACCAGTCCTCCGATATCGATGACTTGTCCCGTGGGGTTGAACACATAGCTGGTTCCCTTTTCCGCAAGACCGATTCGCCATGGGGCTTGTCCCAGGTCGGCATCGACAACACTGATGGGTAGCCCTGAATGGAGGCTGGCAACATTGCACGCGTCGACTGCGGCATTGATACTGCCCAACCGCTCTTTTTCCAATGCACCCAGCAGATACTCACTTGCAGGTTTACTTCGACCCGTTGGCTTGAACCCTCCAAAACGCAGCAAGTCACGGATGGTGGGTTTGACTTCGTCGGGTCTGGCCAAGGGAGGGTTTGCCCCGGCACTGAACCACACATCAAGATCGGAAAGTGTGGCGATCTCTCCCAATGGTGCGGGCCATTGGGTAGACAAAATGATGGTTTCAAGAAGAGGGTGAGGCTCTATGGTCATGTACATATGCAAGTCTTGGTTGAATGAAATCGAACAGATGTTCCACGTGGAACATCACAGACAGAAGTCGCGTTCGGTAGGCTAATGCCGTGGCTGTATACCGTATACCCAAAGATGAACTCTTGTTTCCGCATCCCAGCTTGGCTGAACCTTCGGGCCTGTTGGGTGTGGGGGGCGATCTGACAGTCGACCGCCTGTTGTTGGCCTACAGGAATGGAATTTTCCCATGGTATGCAGAAGACCAACCCATCTTGTGGTTTTCACCGAACCCCCGTTGTGTGTTGGACCCAAGAGATTTGAGGATTGGTCGTTCTTTGGGCAAGACACTGCGAAAAGGCCGATACCGCGTCACCCTTGATGTGGATTTTCCGTCGGTCATAGACGGATGCAAACATACTCCACGGCCGGGTCAGGACGACACTTGGATTACAGAGGACATGAGGTCTGCATATATCGATTTGCACCATGCCGGATATGCCCACTCTGTAGAAGTTTGGCTGGACGAGGAATTGGTTGGGGGGTTGTATGGGGTCGCCATAGGCCAACTTTTTGCAGGTGAGAGTATGTTTTCGCGCGCCTCTGACGCATCGAAGACGGGACTCATTTGGCTGGTTCGCCAATTGGCGATTTGGGGTTTCACTTTGGTTGATGCCCAAGTTCGAACCGATACGCTGGCACGCCTGGGCGCCGTAGAGATTGATCGCGAGCAATACCTGGACCAGTTGGCGGTGGCTACAGCAGCCCCAGAACGCATGGGGCCATGGTCGTTTGATTCGGGGTTTTCCCCCGTTTAGCGCGTTGCACGCACCAGCTGACTTTCAGACATTGTTCCTACGTGTATGTCTGCGACTTTGCCATCAGGAGCGATCACGATGGTCGTGGGCAGTGTAGAGATGTCGTACGTTTGCTGGAGTTTGGGGCTGGCCATCGCCACAGGGTATGTGATGCCCCATTGCTTCGCGATCGCCCGAACTTTTGATTGGGACACCGTGTCTACGGAAAGACCCAGAACCGGTATTTCTGGGTGTGTTTGGGCGAACCTGGAAAAGGCTGGGACTTCTGATCGGCAGGGGCCACACCATGTGGCCCAAAAATTCAAGACCACGGGTCGCCCGCGAAGGCTGGCCAGATCGATGGTTTCGCCCTCTAAGGTTTGAACAGAGAAAGAGGGCGCTTCTTCTGGAATATTGGGCTTTGGTTGGAGCAGACGAATTCCCATAAACACAGCTGCGCCGAGTAGCAGTGCGATGGCCCAGTCTTTCAGCATTCGCTTCATGAGGGTCCCATAAAGCTTTCTTTCTACATTGACGACCAATCATCGTGCTACATTACCGTCCCGTGAAGCGTTTGATCCCATTTCTTCTGTTCTTGTTTTCTCCGAGCATTTTTGCTTTGGCTCCGCCCATCGGTTGGACTCGGGTGTCTCCGGACCGAGCGGTTCTCGATGAGTCCGATCCCGCCAAGGGCGATATTTTGGAGTTTCGGATTGCTGGAGGCAATGGGAAACCAGAGGAGTTGGTTGCAAAGCTGCTAGAGAAAGGCATTGCAATCGAACGTTTTGGTCTTGAGCAAAACGGTCATGTGAACTTGGTTGGACCCGAGCGCCTGGGGCGAGCTCGACTATATTGGGAAGCCAAGAATGTGATCTGGTGGGTGGTTTTGGTGGGTCAAGAGCACGCCCAGAACATAGACCCCGACGCACTGCTTCAGTCTTTGTCGCCCACCCCCTCCACAATTTCGTGGGGCGAAAAACAGGTGCTGACTGCCGGAAATGACGGCTCTCCTTGGGGAGAGGTCGGAGCTTTGAATACACCAAGTACCGGTGGTTGGGGTACAGCGACGAACCAAACACCATGGGCCCAAGATTCTGCGGTTGTCGGTCGTTGGGAATGCAATGCCCGCTTGCGGGGTGTCTCTACTCGCCTGCGTTTTTACTTTGAGAGCAATGGTGAGTTGCGGATACAAGGTACGACGGATGCAGGAGAAACCGTTGATCAAGGGAATTGGGCGACACGCGAGGGCTTGATGCGGATGGACATCGAAAAAGGGGGATCAAATCTTCCTTATATGCTGACATCCAGCACGCTTTCTGTTCCGTACGCAGGCGCTCGGTTGACGCTGTATAAACAACAGTGACAATTACAGAGAAGCGTCAGGCGCGCGTACGCCGCATGTTGGACTCACGCCTTGGTTCTGTGGTCGTGATTCTTGAAGCGGTCCGACGACGTCACAATTCTTCCGCCATTATGAGAAGCTGTGAATGCTTTGGTGTACACGAAGTTCATCTGGTCAGGGGTAATTTTCGTCCATCAAAAGGGGCTGCGCGTGGTGCGGAGCGATGGTTGGATATTCATCATCACGAGACCACCGAATCTGCCGTGATGGATTTGAAGCAGCGTGGATTTTCGATCTATGTGGCTGATTTGATGGAAGGTGCTCACTCACCGGACTCCCTTCCCCTAGACGGTCCTGTTGCGATCTTAATGGGCGCAGAATTGACGGGAGTTAGCGATGAGGCGCGGGCTTTGGCAGATGGTGCCATCTGTGTTCCCATGCGCGGCGTGACCGAATCATTAAACGTATCAGTTGCAGCAGCGTGCATTCTCCAGCGAGTGACAGAGCGTCGTCGAGAAAAAATAGGCGACGGAGACTTGCCCGAGGAACGCAAAGATTCTTTTTTTGAAGAGTGGATGCATCGAGAGATTGAATCCCGCAGAGGAATTGCACTTCGAACTAAATCTCCATCAGGCGCTGACCAATGACTCAGGAAAAGCCGTACGTAATTTTTCCATTCGAGGATCGTCTGGTCGCAATGATTGAGCCAGTTGGTTGACCCGTTTGTTGAGATCGGCACCGCCACTGTTTCGGGCGCTGAGTGCAGAAAGGTAGGCGTCGTTCCAACCCGGGTTTTTGTTGTGCTGTTGAAGATCTTTCAGGAGTTCTGCAGAACGTTTGGGTTCTATATTGTCTTCAAGGTACATCCCTGCAAGCATGGTCACAGCCTCGATATCGAGCGGTTGAGAGCCACACTTTCCGGGTGCTGAGCAGCAGCGATTCAGCCCATCTTCCAAGATGGCCATTGCGCTGATTCGTTGTCCTCTTCGATCGCGAATGCGGCTTAGCAATTTCACCAAGCCCATGTCTCGGGAAGCATCTCGAAGCAGCGCGGTTGCTTTGGTGTCTGCCTCTTCATCACGACCCAGAACGAACAAGATTTGGGCCTCTAAGTTTCGCATCATGGTTTCGTCATGGGAATTGCTTGCCCGTTCGATCTCTGGAACAATTTTTTCCAAAGCCAACTCGGCTCTATCTATCCGCACCAAGTTGCTTGCCATCATTGCAGCCGAATGGTTTTGGCCAATTCGTTGATGTCCGACAACCTCTCCGAATCGCAACAAGTCACTGGTTGCGGCTGGAATCTGATTGGCTGCGAGTGCGGCCTTTGCTCGCTCATATCGGGCAACATCATCTTGTTCGATAAAAGGCGATAGGGCCTTGACCGCCGCTTCCGGCTGACCATCCTGTGTAAGCAGGGCCGCTTTGGCAAAATCACCACCCAAAGCCACCAATCGTTCCCGCAACCCTTCTGGGTATGTTTCAACCAACAGTGCGTAGCGCAAGCGCGGATCTTCAGGAGGAAGCGACCAGATGGGGTCGTCACCTGCAGGGGCCTCTTTTTTGGGTTCCACTTTGGGTGCGGGTGCGGGCGCAGATTCTCGNCCAGCCCGCCGAGCCGCGCGGAGTTGCTCTGTGGTGGCGCCAAATGTACGCGCAAGACTCAGATGCTCTTCTGCTCCGGCCCGGTCTCCACTGCTGTATCGCGCCCGGGCTTCTTCTAAATTGGCCTCAATCAGTCCGGCCATGGCTTCTGCCAACATGGTGGAAGCATCAGGGTGCTTCAAGCCTTCTAAGAGCCACCGCGCTTCGTGGTGTTCTCCAGCATCCATATAGCGGCGAGCTTTGGCGATCTTGGTGTCGGGATCGGTACCAAATAAACGTTGGATGAAACTCATTCTCCGTCCTCTTCTTCAGGCATGGGAGCGAACCGTTTGAATTCTTCAAGAAACGATAGGCTTTGGGTGTCGACTTTGTCGATATACAACAGGCCGTCTAGGTGATCACACTCATGTTGCGCCACGACAGCCGGAAATCCTTCTAGGGTACGCTCAAATGCTTCTCCGAGGTGATTGTAAGCTTGAACTGTAATTTCACTGGGTCGAGATACATCTCCACGAAGGCCAGGAACACTCAGACAACCCTCCGTGGAAACCAATTCTTCCTTTGTGGTTGGTGTCAAAATGGGGTTGATCCAGACTTCGAACCCTTCTTCGGGATCGAGACATAAGAGCACCAGTCGTACGCTTTGATGTACTTGTGGCGCAGCCAGCCCAACACCGTCATATTCGATGACTGTGTCCAACATGTCTTGTATTAGTTGCTGAACTGCACCACCTTGGATTTGGTCCAAAGGAATTGGGTCTGCAACGCGTCGAAGGATTGGGTGCCCCATGCGGGCTATTTTTAAAATCGCCATACGTCTTCATATCCCTGTTGCGTTTGACTTGTCGTCTGGGTAGAAACTACTCTGCTTTTATCGTTGCCAGCAGATTAGGAAGGAGCTGACATGGCTGATCCAGAAGAAAAATGGGAAGACAACGTTCCCGGCAAGGTCGAGATTAACGGCCAAACGGTATCGTTTTACGTAGATCATGAATGTATTTTGTGTTCTGTCTGTTCGGACGCTGCGCCGAATAACTTTCGTATGAGCGATGATGAAGACCACGACATTTGCTACAAGCAGCCGGACGGCGAAGAGGAACTCGCCCAATGCTATGAGGCACTTGAGAACTGTCCTGTCGAAGCCATTGGCGACGACGGATAGTCAGATTCATCACACCCGTTGACGATACAAAGAAGCTGCTGGTAGCGTGCAGATTCAAGGAGACTTGGATGCACCTATTTGTTTTGCTCTTGTCCGTATTGTTCTCACCCAGTGCTTTGGCTTTTGAAGCCAGTGAAATGCAGGAGAGCGCCCACACGGTTGGTAAGGGCAATCTTCAGCTCCATCCGGGTCTGTTTCAGTCTTCGTATGGTCTCACGGACAAAATGGATCTCCGCACCCACGTTGCGGCCCAGTATTTCGGGTTCAATGCGCAGTTGAAATATGCGGTAATGCAATCGGAAACCAGCGCTTTTAGCTTGGAACCGACGGTCTATAGTGAGTGGCCATGGGCTCCATTGGGTTTCCCCTCATATTCAGCAGGTGCACGCGCCCGGTACTCCACAGAAATGGGAAAAGGTCGTCTCAACCTGGGTGTGGGTGCGATTTACGATGTACAAAAAGTCACCTTTAGAATCATTCAGGGTGATTTTGAGGCAGATCGAGGAATCGAACTGACGGCAGAATATTCCGCTTCTATCTTTCATTCCCCCCGTGTATGGGCTCATGAAGCAGAACATCCCGATGATGATACCTGGATTTTCAAAGGGGTTCGGGTTCCGGTCATCATTGGCTATGAAATACCGACCAATGACACATCTACTTGGAACCTGGTGCTCCGCGCGCATCCCTTGAACATCGTTAATGAGGGAAGTTGGTATACCGAATTCAATCCCAGTTGGAACCACATAGCCAACGAGAAGTTTCGGTATGCTTTGGGCCTGAATGTCGTCGTTCCGGGCAACCCATTGCCCATCGCAGACGATGAACTGTCTGATCACATTGCGGATGCTGAAGGTGATGACCACATGCGAGCATGGATGGATAAATTTCCGCAGACGCCCGTTGCGGTGTTTCCTCATGTAGCGTTTTGGTGGCGCCTATAGGCAGCGATTAGCGACCGTACAGTTCTTTTTCGAGAACGCTGAGGTCTTTCTCGGCTTCTTGGGCCAAGGTGGCTTGGTCTGTTTGGTTTGGCAGGGAATCATCCAGGTCTATTTTTCGATCCAAAGCCCACTGAACCGTTGAATCGTCCACGCCCAGTCGCAGTTCTCCCAAGCGCATGGTTTGAAAATGAGATCGGACCCATACAGCATCATTGACCCGAAAAGGTGGGTCGAAGGTTCTGTGCTCTCCTGTATCAATCACCACATCCACGAGGTCTTTTTTGGCCAACTTCTTGGCGGCTTCTGGAGCCAAATAGCTGAGTAAAATGATGACATCTGCATTCATGGTAGAGATCACTTCCGCGGCAGCAGAAAAAGGATCTGCACGGGTGTAGCCGGGTGTCGAAATCACGGTGTGGCCAGGGTTGGAAATACCCGTGATTCCAATTCGTTGATTTTGGTGTTCAACGACGACGTGGGTTTGAATGCCGGGTCCAACGATGTTGGCACTGACCAATGGCAACTCGGGAGGACCTTGCGCCAAACTGCTGATTCCAGTGATGTCGTGGATACCTACATTGATGGCCGTCATATTCATCTGCTGCAGGCCTTGGACCATCCATTGGTTTTTCAGTGGAACATCTGCACGGGGTTGGCCGTCCAAACTGAGTCCGTCATCGAGCCAGCGACCACCATTCACGATGATTCCGGGGGATGACTGTTCCAAATAGCTGGCCATGCGGGGCAGCCCGCCGCGGGGTCGACTGGGGCATCCGCATGGAGCCAAAGAACCCTGCTGTTCACCTGCATAATAAATGACCAGATCTGCTTGATCGGGAGCAGCTATGCGATTTTGAATCGGTCCTTCGGTTGCCAGTTCTACACGCAAATCACTGCTGGTTTGACGGGAAAAAGGTTCAGCGGGTGGTTGCGGTGTGGTCGCACATGCGAACAGCGTGAGTAGAAACATGTTTGTACAGTACTTCATGAAACATTTTCGGCCCAGGACTCATGTTCTTTTGGTGTGATTCCGATTCCCCATGTGTACTCGCTTGATGGAGATGCCATGGGTCATGTCACAGTTCCACATATTGTTCGACCTCGGCAGATTTCCCGTCACTTGAGCGCTCTGGCCGAAGACGGTTCAGCCGCATGCATGACTTCCAGCTATCTCCGTGTTCCGGGCATTGTTTCCATGGAAGAAGAAGGTCGAGTACTGAAATTTGAAGGTCGGGAATCCACACTGAGTCGTGTGGCTCGAATTGAGCCGGGTCAGAGTGTCCGAGTGGACTACCGGTACGAATCCGACAACCTTGTATTTTTTACGCGCATTACAGAACCGGTTCGGCCTGGCACATGGCAGCTTGCTCGTCCGATGACTGTACAGCGCTTGACGCGCAGGACCGATTTTCGTCGGCCCATTCCAGAGTCTGCTGGTATTCGCGTCGCACTCATGACCAACCATGGATTCCAGTCCTATCCAGTTGTTGACCTGTCTAGCGGGGGCGCGGCAGTTCGATATGATGCACGAGAGGTCGGCCTATGGGTCGGACGCCGTGTCACTGTGTGGCTGGAATTTGCGGATGTTCAGGGCGTGCCAGTCACTGCTGAAGTGCGGCATGTCTCTCGTCGGGGATGTCCACCAGGGTACAAGCAAGTCGGTTTACGATTTGTTGATCCGGGTCCGGTCGTTCGACGCGCCATCGATCAGTCATTGCTTGATGGTTGATTAGCAAGGAGATGCGGCGCCCATACGGGGGCGTTTGAGGGGCCGCATCTCCTTCGCTCATTCCCTTTGCGCGAGAACCTCTATGGGCCGTGCGCATACGGCCACATGTAGGTCTTGGAATGACTCTGGTTGGGAACCAGCAAGCAGCTCCAACCGGCCTCTGGGCCGCGAGTTGATCTCGATCAGCCATACTCTTTCTTTGTTGTCGATGACCAAGTCGATGCCCGCTTCCACCATGTTGTGTGCTTCTGGCATGTGATCGAGTGCTTCACATATTCGTTCAACTTCGGTGGATATTGTCCGCAACAGGTTTGGAGCTAATATTTGGCTACCGGCGGCAATCTCTGCGCCTCTGGCCGCGTTGACCACAAAGTCATTTCTGCTTTGTCGGACCACAGGAACACCGGTGAACCATCCATTTTCAGTCGTTCTTTGAATCAGAACGCGAACGGATCTGCCCGCCCATCCTGCGGGCGGGGGTACCGCTTGTTGCAAGATGGCGGGATCGGGTGTGTTTGGGATGACTCCCTGGCAGGTTGAAGAGATGGGATCGCCAGGCTGTACATGTCGTACACCAATGCCCAGAGCGCCAAATCGTGGTTTGAAAAAAGCCGTTTTCCACTCATCGATACGGGCAGCGAAAAGTGCTGGGTCTCCTTCTACCTTTGGCATCCGAATACCATGTTCTTCCAGCCGGGTTTGGCACAACAATTTGTCTCGACAGAACATGGTGAAATCCATGGGGTTCCCCATAGGGACGCCGACCAAGCCTTGTTGAATGGCGGTCCATTGCGCGCCACGAAGCTGGCTTGGGTATCGGTCGTGAACGGCTTTTACGGGTACATNCGAGACCTGTTCCCANCCTCCGGGAATGGCGCGATGACCCGACATGTTGCTGTTGTTTGCTGTGTCTCCGAAAATGACGTTGATGCCTCGTTTAGCCAGCATCAAAGCTGACCGACCGATGGGTCGAGCTTCAGGTGGAGTGGTGGGCGTTGCACCATCGATTGGCACCAACACGCCGATGGCGATGTCTGTAGTCATGGCGGTTTCGTACTCTGTGGAACAACATTTGGCTCGCAGATGAGAGATGATGTGGCGTGGAAGCAATTCATTGGATCATCGTGGCTCTTGTTGCATGTGTGCTTGTGTTGGCTTTGCGGCTGTGGTGGTGGAGGGGTCGTGGCCATCGCCGAGCCGTTCGTCGGGCTGCGAGAGCGGGCAGAGGAGAACATGCAGCAGAATCCTTGCTGGAGTCCTGTGGGTACACGGTGCTGGAGCGACAAGTTCGGTGCTTGTGGTGGATATGTGTGGATGGAGAAGAAGAAGAGGTAGAGCTTCGCGCAGATTTGTTGGTAGAGCGCAACGGAGAACGATTTGTTGCAGAGGTCAAAACCGGTGAGAGAGCGCCTGATCCCGCTTTTCCTCCCACCCGTCGACAGCTCCTTGAGTATCGCCTTGCTTTCGACCCCTATAGGGTTCTTCTCGTGGACGTAGAAGCCGGTGATATCTACGAGGTTGACTTTCCGCGGGCTTAGGCGGGATAAGGAACGCGCAATGCGTAAATTGAACCCTTTTGTGTTTGCTTTGTTTCTGTTCGCCTACGTGGGTGTCAGTGGCATGCCGGCGTGGAACAAGGTTTCGAAGGCAAAGAGTGGTCGGGATTATGCGACCTACCATTATGCGGTTGCGGAAGCGTTGGATGGTGGCGATCCCTATGACACCCGTGCATTATCCAAGCGGGCGCGGGCCGAAAAAACACGCAAAAGCGTACATCCGTATTTTTATCCTCCACCATTTTTGGCGTTGATGACATGGGCTGATTTGGTGGATTTGGCCACAGGATACAAGTCTTTCTTTGTATTGAATCAGCTGGCCCTGTTCGGTTGTTTGGTTGTCTTTCGACGATGGTTTGGCGCGCCATGGGTCCTGTTGGGCGTATTGGCGCTTAGCTTCACACCCATCACCGACAACGCGAAGATGGGTCAGGCCAATGTGTTGGTCATGCTGGCTGCTGTGGCGGGGTTGTGGCGGAGTTCAGGCGCTTTGGTTGGTGCAGCCGCGATGGCGAAAATGTCGCCAGCTTTGTATCTGTTCGCCTGGGTTGCTCGCAGGAAATGGCGTCCCGTGATGTCGGCTGTTTTGTTTGCTGTGTTGTCGAGTGTTTTGGTTCTTCCGTTGGTGGGATTTGATGCACAGTGGCGATTTTATACCGANATTCTTCCTGGGTTTTCCTCTGGTCACTACCATGGACTGAAGGTCCCGATAAGCCTTCCGGCAAACCATTCAATACCCGACTTGTTTCATCAGTATTGGCCAGGTTCTGACGCGCAGACGTTGAGTTCGACAGCTCAATGGGGCAGCAAATTGGTGACACTGTTGTTGTTGGCGGGATTGACATGGATAGCGCGCCTTCGTCGCGATTCCCTTGGGAATGCAGGCGTGTATGGTGCCTGTACGGTGCTCTTGTTGATNACGCCGGTGTACACCTATGAACACCACTTGGTCATGGCCCTGTTCCCAGCAGCGGTTGTTGGAACCGCACTGTTGGATGGCCGTCTGGGCCGTTGGGGCTGGGTGGCCGCCATACCGGCTTATTTTTTCACCGCATGGCCTTTGTATTGGCTCAGGCCCGCACAAGATGTGGTCCCAGACCTTCATTGGTGGCTTCAAGAATCCAAGTTTATGGGTGTTTTCTGTTTGGGCGTTCTCTGCGTGTTGACGGCCCTTAGAAGTCCGGAAGCCCCTGCGACTGCATCCAGCGAATCCAGCTAGAAAAAACAGTGCCCACTCGCGCGTTGTTTTCTGCAACCGGTGCGGCAAAACTCAGTTTTTTTAATGCTTCACCGTCCGCTCCATCCAATCGATATCTCCACCAATTGTGTCCCTCATCAAGATGTCCCAGACACAAATCGGATGCAGAACTGGGCCGATAAAGAAAGGCGTTGTTCGCATAAATCTGCCCGTCATGATCGACTGTAATTTCGCGAAATGTACGAATCTTTAGGAGGGTTTCTCCTAAATTGACGAGCCATATGGATTCACCCTTTGCCCATCGTTTTCGCAAGAGATCGCCCAGCTTGTGCAGTCCATCTGCAAAGGCTTGTAGATGCTTTTCGTGCCAAATGACGTTGTGTGCCCAATTGATTTGAATGCGCTCAAAGCCCTGGTCCACAATGTGTTCAAAATCATCCACAAATTCGTTGATTCGCGCGGGATGAACAACATGAATTATTTCATGTGAAACACCATGTTCATGCAGGACTGCTGCCTTGTCTATGGCGCTGTGTTCGTATGATTGTTCGCCTGGAACAACGCTTTTCCGATGAACATTATGGGCTTCCGGCAACCCGTCCAAGGCAATTTGAAGTTGGACGGGATGTTGGCCCAGCCACGCCACTCGTTCGGGTGTCAGTGCGTACCCGTTGGTGGTGATCATGAATTGAATGTCTCGACCTTGGCAGGCGGATTGGGCTTTTTCAATGCCGTATTGAATTTGTTCCCACGCCATCATGGGTTCGCCTCCGAAGAAACGAAGTTCCAGCTTTTCTCTTCCACTCGACATGAGCAGTTCGATGGCCGAGTCCAAGGTGTGGGCGTCCATTTCCCGACCATCTTGTTTGGGAATCGTGCAATAGGTGCATCGTGTTTCACATTGCCAGGTGAGTACCACAACGAGTCTGGCTCGGTCTTCCATGAAGTATTGCTTGAGTTGGGGCAGCCAGTTTTCCTTTGGTCCCAAGATGTCTGTGGCCGTGGTGAGCAATCTGGACTCTGCTGTGTGATCTGTCGATCGGCGTGCAGCATCTAAATGGGAAAACAGTGTCCTCCTGATCAGGTCATCGATCTCTCTCTGGCCTCGGAGGGATTTGGACATGTCATGCTGTCCCGTCTCCATCAAGGCCAGTGCGGTGTCTGTATCTCCTGCCTTTAAGGCTTGGTCGATCGCCGAAGAGAGGTGACGGACACGCTCGATGATGTCGTTTGAATCGTTCACTCTGTCCCGGGGCTAGTAGAGCATCCAGTAAATCACAACGCCTGTGATCGATACATACAGCCAGATAGGAAAGGTGATTCGAGCAATTTTCCGGTGTTCAGCTCGTTGGTCATTCCATCCTCGGTACAAGGTGACAAGGGCCAGGGGAACAATCACCATTGCGAGCAAAATATGGGAGAACAAGATGAATAGGTACACCTCGCGAAAATCGCCCACGTACTGCTTGGGTCCGGCTTTAAACCAATGGTAGACCACGTAGGTCACCAGAAAAGCCGTGGAACTTCCAAATGCGGAAATCATGACGTTTTTGTGCAGATTGATTTTCCCTGCACGAACCAGCATGACCGCAATGATGAGCAGAACGGTTGTGATGCCGTTCAAACTGGCGTTGACCGTAGGAAGAGCAGATACATCGAGCGCTCCTTCCATACCTTCGGGGCGTGGCCCGAGAATAAGAAATGCGACGACCCCACAGATCACCACACCCACAACAATGCAGATTCGAATCCAAAAAGCGTCTTTACTTGTATTGTGTTGTGTCATTATTTCTCTGGGTCCTGCTCTGATTCATCATACTATCTCGTGGATTGATTCTCGCGAATCGGTATGGGTCAGGCTAACGATTTGCCATGGGACGTTTTCGACTTCATACAGAGTACGAACCCGCGGGCGATCAGCCACAAGCCATAGAACAGCTATGTGCCGGTTTGGATGCGGGTCTTCCCCATCAGGTACTGCTGGGGGCCACAGGTACAGGCAAAACCTTCACCATGGCCCACCTGATTGAGCATGTGGATCGGCCAACACTGGTGCTGTGTCACAACAAGACTCTTGCAGCCCAACTGTACGGCGAATTGAAAGGATTGTTTCCGGACAATTCAGTCGAATATTTTGTCAGCTACTACGATTATTATCAGCCTGAAGCCTACGTTCCATCGACAGATACCTACATCCAAAAAGATCTGCTGATCAATGAACACATCGACAAACTGAGACACAGTGCAACCAAGGCATTGCTTGAACGCAAAGATGTGATCATTGTGAGTTCTGTTTCGTGTATTTATGGCTTGGGCAGTCGCGAGGCCTATGACGGCATGCTTGTGCGTTTGGAGGTTGGGCAGGATTGGCCCCGCAGGAAGCTTCTTAGGGCTTTGGTCGAAATTTTGTATTCGCGAAATGACCACGACTTTCATCGCGGTACCTTTCGGGTCCGTGGCGATGTGATTGAAGTCTTTCCAGCTTCTGAAGATCAAGTGGCGATTCGAATCGAACTGTTTGGGGATGATGTAGAACGATTGAGCTTGATTGATCCGTTGCGAGGGACACGCTTGGAAGAGTTGGATCAGGTCGCGATCTATCCGGCTTCCCACTATGTCACGCCAAAAGAGCAGCTTGATCGAGCCCTTCGAGAGATTGAAGTAGAGCTACAGACAGCTTTGCTGGACATGCATTCCAACCACAAATTGTTGGAGGCACAGCGGCTAGAAGAACGAACAGGCTTTGATCTAGAGTTGATTCGAGAAACCGGTCGGTGCAAAGGCATTGAGAATTACAGTCGTCATCTTTCGGGAAGAGAGGCTGGGGAACCACCACCCACGCTAATTGAGTTTTTCCCCAAGGAATGGTTGCTGCTCATTGATGAAAGTCATGTCACCGTTCCCCAAGTGGGCGGGATGTTCAAAGGCGACAGAAGCCGAAAAAATACACTGGTTGATCACGGTTTTCGATTGCCATCTGCCTTGGATAATCGCCCCCTCACTTTTGAAGAATTTGAATCCTTGATCCACCAAGCAGTCTATGTGTCCGCGACACCCAGAGAACATGAATTGGAACGTTCGGGTGGTGTATTTGTGGAACAAATTATCCGGCCGACGGGCTTGCTTGATCCGAAAGTAGAAGTCCGAAAGGCCCACAATCAAGTCGATGACCTTCTGGGGGAACTTCGACAATGTGCCGAAAAGGGTCAACGGGCTTTGGTCACCGTGCTTACAAAGAGAATGGCCCAAGAGTTGGCCGATTATTTCCGAGAAATGGGCATACGAGTCAAGTATCTGCACTCGGATATCGACACCTTGGAAAGAATGGAGATCATTCGCGATCTGCGTTTGGGTGAGTTTGATGTTCTGGTGGGCATCAACTTGTTGAGAGAAGGTCTCGACATTCCTGAGGTCGCTTTGGTGGCCATCATGGATGCGGACAAAGAGGGGTTTTTGCGGAATCGAACCAGTTTGATTCAAACCATTGGTCGGGGCGCTCGTAATGTAGATGGCCGTGCCATTTTGTATGCGGACAAGGTGACGAAGTCGATGGAGCTGGCCATCGATGAAACGAACCGTCGACGCAGGATTCAAGAGGCCTACAATGAGGAACACGGCATTACGCCAGTCAGCATTCAAAAAGCGGTGGAGTCACCGCTTGCGGCCTTGCTGTATGCGGGAACAATCAACGTCGATAAAGATAAGTCTGTGGCGGAAAGCATGCCGGCACTCAACAGGGACAANCCAGAACAAGAAATTGCCCGACTGAGAAAGCAAATGAAGGCGGCTGCAGCCAAGCTTCAATTTGAGCGCGCAGCCGAGATCCGAGACATGATTCGAGAACTAGAGGCATGGATGGTTGGAGCCTAGAGCGCCTCTGCCACACGGTGGAGCCTGTCTTGTCCCCAAAACAGATGATCTGCGACCACAGAAGTCGGCACACCGCATGCACCAAGTGTTTCTGCCAACGTTGTGTTGTCTCGTAAAGCAGATTTGATGCTTGGGTCTTGGGTGGCCTCAATGAGGGCCTCTCCGTTGAACCCAGCCGTATTCAGGATGGTTTTCAGTGTTTCAGGGTCCCCAATGTCCAAGCCGTTGACCCAAACGGCTCGATACATATGATGTGTGGTGGCCGGTTCTATGATCGCAACCCTGAGGGCGAGCACTGTACGAATGGGAAATGTATTGGGGAAGGAAAAGTCGACTCCCCACCATTCTGCCCAGTCATTCAAATCTTGCATCATGTATGCCTGCTTGGCTTTGCCCATTTCGAATAAAGGGATGTTCGGTGTGCCAATGGACTTGAATAGAGCCCCCAACAAAATNGGTTTCCAGGCGACTTGAGCGCCCCTTTCATCTGCGATTCGTTCGATTTGTGTGGAAGCCAAGTAGGAAAAAGGGCTTGAAAAGTCGTGAAAGAAAGAGATCGTTGTTCCGGTCTCTTTGTTATCGATGTTGGGTTCGATCCGGGGGGTTCCTCCCAGTGCTTTTTCGACCATGTGCAGCCTGTCTTGTCCCCACCACAATCGATCATTGACTTCGCATGTGGGTACACCAAAGACACCTTTTTCTGCTGCATTTTCTGTATTTACCCGGAGTGCAAGCTTGATGTCTGGGTGATTGGCTTCTTGAATAGAAGTCCCATGTGCTGCAGCGATTGGACCCAGAACATCCGGTGAATTGATGTCTAAGTTATCGACCCAGTACGCGGTGTAGAGCGCTTTTGTCATGGACATGCGCTTGTCTTCAGACACCGCGGTCAGCAACCGCATGGCAGTGACTGAACGTTGAGGGTGTCTGGGATTGTCCTGAAAAGGTGCATCTTGCGCGTTCGCTTCACGTCGCAGGTCCAAAATTCCCAGTTTCACTTTGTTTTGGGTCCACCTCTGTGCGGGGACATCGGCGGTTTCATGGTGTCGATACAGTCCACCCAACAACACAGGGTGCCATTCCAGGGTTGCGCCTGTACGTTGAGCAAGGGCCTCTATCTGACGGGAGGCGAGGTATGCATAGGGGCAAACGATGTCGTAGTAGAATCGAAGAATCATGGGGAAAGCTACCCTGATGTGGTACTGCAGGAGAAGTGCAGAGGTAAGGTTTGGATAAGGTTCGCATCGACAAATGGTTGTGGGCAGCACGAATGTTCAAGACGCGCTCGATGGCGACGGATGCATGTAGTGGCGCTCATGTTTCTCTGAATGGAGAAACAGCGAAGTCCAGTAAACAGGTGCAGGCTGGAGACATGATTGACGTTTTGACTCCAGGTGGGGCTCGTTCATTAGAGGTTGTAGCTTTGGCCGACAAACGGGGGTCTGCCACCATTGCGCAAGGTCTGTACATCGACCATACGCCCCCACCTCCACCCACGATGCCTGGCGACCCTACTTTTGATCGAGGCAGTCGGAAAAACCGAAAAGGCGCCCGCCCGACCAAACGTGATCGGCGTCGATTCAACATCGACAAAGGTTGGTAATGGACGAACATGTGCATCGAACAGCGGTAGTGGATGCCAGCCATGGGTATTGTGCCGTTGCATGCGGCTTAAAAAGTGCTTGTAATGAAGACCATTCTGACCTGTTGCATCGCATATGTTAGTTCTTCAGAGTCTGGAGTCGTGACTAATGATGACCGTTCGCTGGGGTGTGTTGGGCGTTGGTCGAGCTGGAAAAGCTCGAGCAGACGCCATTCGTGCGGATCCGAGAGCGGTTCTGGTGGGCGGATATAGAGGCGATCCGGAAGGTGCAGGAATGCACGCCTTCCAGTCTTTGGAAGACATGTTGCAGCACGTCGATGCGGTTGCGATTTGTTCTCCTGACATGATTCATGCAAGCCAAGTTCATGCGGCATTGAGCAGCTATCGCCATGTGGTGTGCGAGTTCCCATTGGCCGGTTCCGCCGGTGAAGCCTCCAGTTTGTTTGCGTTGGCGGTGGCTCGTGATCGCCTTCTTCATGTCGAACACATTGAACTGCTGACACCATCAGCTGAATGGATTCGAGAGTTTGCCGCAGGAAAGACCCTATTGGCTGGACGCTTGGTCTTTACGGGTGGCAAGAGAACCAATGTCACCTCTCCTGCCCACGCCAATATTTCTCGCTTCCAGCGCCTTATTGATGCTGTAGGCAGCCCAGAAGATGTTGCCCTTGAACGTTGTACGCCAGAGCATTTGGGTGTGAAGTTGTTGTACGGAAAAGACGTTGCGATCGATATGGACTGTCGGATGCAGGAAGGTCTTGAGCGCCACCTTGAATTGGTACTTGAATTCGAAGAAGGCATCGTTCGACAGTTGGATGGTGAAGTGTTTTTGAATGGTGAGGCAGTACAGTTGCCTCCAGCCGGAAAGCTGTTTTTTCGGGATCAATGCTTCGCAACAGCAGTCATTTTGGATGGAGAGAAATCNTACATTCAAATTGAGCGTGTGTTGGAAGGTTTGGCGCTTGCGGATTTGGTGATGGGGGCTGCTTGAGCAGCATGTCCACACGTGAACGATTCCTTTCCATTCTCATTGCCCCATTCGTGGGTGCAGTTGGTTTTGTGTTTGCACTCATGGCAGATGGGGTTGTGCTTGANTCTTCGTTCGTTCCATTGCGCTATGCGCAGCGAATGGGGACGGGCCAGGGCATGGCCTTAGAGGGACACTCGATTGCTGTGGAGGGGTTTACNGACCCTCTNTGGGTTGCTGTTTTGGGTGGCTTNCGAGCCTTGGGAATCCATGAGTTCAAGATCCAAACCTATCTGGGTCCTGGATTGGTTTTTGTTTTGTTATCGGTTCTCTCCGTGTATGTGTTGGCTCGGCAGAAGAAGCTGATTGCATTGATACCGGTGTTGCTGTTTGGTTTATGGCCTCCGTTGGCCGTCTCTGCTGGGTCGGCATCGAACTCTTTGTGGTTGGCCACNGTGGGTGCGCTTTCCGTGATGTGGGTGGTGGATGATATTGACCGCATTCGCCTTCGTCGCCGCAGTGTTGTTGCTGTCGNANTGTTGGTTTCTACGGGTTTGCCTGGATTGTTGATTGGGTTGATGCTCGCNCTCATGTCGGGTNCCACGCTTCGAAAGCGNCTGTTTTTGGTTGTGGCTACTGTCTTTATGNCATGGACATTTTGGCGNTTTTTGGTGTTTGANANTGTNTGGCCAAGGGCGCTGGAGCTTCGGTTGGANNCCTTTTCGNTCGCTTCACTGAGNACGGCATTTGCTGCCGCTCCCACCATGTTTGTTCTGGGATTGCTTGGCATGTTGTTTGGGTGGGGCAAAGGTCCGTTTGTGCGTGCATCGGCGGGTGCGGCCATTGTTTGGTCCCTCTGGGCCTGTACAGGAACCATAGAGGAACACTCCTTNTTTGATGTNTGGGTTCCAGTGGGCGCCATGTTGGCTGTTCTGGGTTCTCATGTNTGGTCTGCCAACCGGACNCCAAANCTCATGGTCTTTNTGGGTTTCNTCGTGATNGGAAGCTGGAGTCCAGTTGGANGNAGACAACAGCCAAACAGGNCCAAGAAATCAACTTTGAACGAACGGCTCAACTGAAACAGGCNCAAGGTATGGCACGCTTNNTTCGATGGCGTTTTTTACCTGAAGAATGGGTAGCGGTTCACTCTCCAGGGGGCGTTCCCTACCATGCCCGCCGACCTTTTATTGATTTATCTGGCACAACCGAAATGGAAGATGTTTCTCCATCTATTTTGATAAAACGTTCTCCTTCAGGGATTTTGCCAAGAAATAATTTTGTGTCGACACATCCCATGCGCATTCCTTTAGACAAAGCTTTCCGCGAACCGGTTGGAAAAAAATACAATCAACATGCGATTCAGCAACAGAAAAAGTGGAAGCTTGTTCGAGCGCATCCAATTTGGTTCCATATCTANATTCGNAAGGATCTTCCTATGCTCAGCCCGGATATATCTGAGGAAGAAGGAAACCAATTTCCGAAGACAGATACAGTTGAACCGACGGAAAAGTCGGCTTTGTAGATCAGATAAAGTTTAGCTTTTGAGGTCAACACAGATAGATTGTTCTTTCTTGGATAAGGAGAAAGTGTGCGGGTCCTGCTGATCAATCCAGCGATGAATCTAAAGAAGCTCGGGCGATTTGCCGGTCTGTTGGAGCCTATGCCGTGCATCGGCCTCGCCTACATCGCGGCGGCTTTAGAGGCGCACGGGTGTCATGTTCGCGTGATCGATATGTTTGCCGAACGGTTGGATGCAGAAGAGGTGGCAAACAAGGTGGAACGATTCCGGCCGGATATGGTTGGAATGACAGTGCTGACACCTTCAGCACCCGTATGTTCGATCATTAGTCAATTGCTGCGGACTCGCCTTCCGGACGTCAAGATTGTTTGGGGTGGTGTTCATGCGGATGTGTTCGCCAAAGACATTGTGCGATCAAGAGATGCGGATTTTGCGGTGCATCAAGATGGTGAGATCACAGTGTGTGAGCTTGTCGATGCAATCGCGGCCAATGAAACGGATTTTTCGGCAATCGATGGCCTGACTTGGGCTGCAGATGGCAATCCAGTCACCAATAAGGCGCGGGCGATTAATCAAGATCTGGATGCTCTTCCTTATCCGGCCTGGCATTTGTTTCCGTACCATCGCTATGGCCTGTTGCCCTTTGCGGACTTTGCCAAACCAGTGCTTACAATTTCGGGTTCGCGTGGGTGNCCCTATCGGTGTGACTATTGTTCGTTGATTCACACAGGTGGAAAGGTTTATCGGCGCAGAGATCCCATCAAAATAGTCGATGAGTACGAGTATTTGGTGGACAGGTATGGTGTGAAACAGATTGGGTTTATCGATCCAATCTTCCCGTTGGTAAAGAAGGATTTAGAGCCTTTCTGCAAAGAGCTTGTTGCCCGAGGTTTGGACAAGAAGTGTCAGTGGTTGAGCGAAACCCGTGCGGATCGTCTCGACGCTGAAACGTGCCAAATGATGTATGACGGCGGCTGTCGTCGTGTGCTGATGGGCATCGAGTCCGGGGTGGATTTGCTGTTGGGCAATGTGAACAAAAAGATCACCACATCGAAGGTACGTGTGGGTGTCGAGAACGCACGCAATGCTGGAATCCAGACGGTGGGTCTGTTCATGATTGGTATGCCGGGAGAAACACCCGAGATGACCAAGGAGACAGTGGAGTTTGCGGTTGAACTCGACCTGGACTTCGCCAAGTTCGCGATCACGGTTCCATTTCCAGGTTCAAAATTATTCGAAGATCGCTGGCAGGTGGATCTGTTTCGCGATGACTGGGAAAACTACACCACCTTCAACCCAGATCCGGACAGATTGATTTATCACCCCCATGGATATGACCCAGAGACCCTGGTGAAAATGCAATCATGGGCATTGCGCCGTTTTTATATGAGACCGCGCCAAATTAAGAAGCAGTTCGTCGATTTGCGCACGATTAGTCCGAAAATGCTTCTGTATGGTTTGTATGGAATGGCCATCTGACAGGTTGAAATCACCGTATTCGCTTGACGGCGCGCGCGGATCGGGCAATATGGGCTGCTGTCTACGTCTCGTGCGGCAATCTGGGGGTAAGCCATCCACCAGTCACCTGCTGAGGCGAATCATAAAGGAGATATAAAATGGCAATGACTGCGACACGCAAAACAGAATTGGTTCAACAATACGCCACACATGAAGGCGACACAGGTTCTCCAGAGGTTCAGATCGCGATCTTGACCGAGCGGATCACGTACCTGACGGACCATTTCAAGACCCATAAGAAAGACCATCACTCACGTCGCGGCCTGCTGAAGCTGGTCGGTCAACGACGACGTCTGCTGAAGTATCTGCGGAACTCGGATGAAGGTCGTTATCAAACGATTATTAAGAGCCTCGGTCTTCGCCGTTAGGTTCAACAAGAAACGGGCGACATAGTCGCCCGTTCTATTTTTTGCTCTTTACAATTTTTGACTACGAACCGGCCCGGAATCAATCGCCGCATTGTCCGCAGGTCTTCGAAAGTTGGATGCCCAACATCATCCAGCCTCCGCAGGTCTACGGAACACTCGGAATCACGATTCGAGCCTAGGCTTTGTCCATGTTTGTGGTCTGCGTGCTTTGTGCACGTTTTACTACCCCCATCGGGTGTCGTGATTGATGGACCATCACGAAAAGGCACCCGTCTATCTGGAGAATACAGATGAAAACCCAATCAGTGTCCGTTGAAATCGGCGGTCGCGACATGATCTTTGAGACAGGACTTATGGCCAAGCAGGCCGACGGTGCTGTCATTGTACGTCAAGACGATTCTGCTGTACTTGTTACAGCCGTCACCGGTGGTGATGCTCGTTTCGACTTCCTTCCATTGACCTGTGAGTATCAGGATCGCAATGGTGCATACGGAACGATTCCTGGCAACTATTTCAAGCGTGAAGGTCGTTCTAACGAACGTGAGACCCTCATCTCTCGAATGATTGATCGCCCGATTCGTCCTCAGTTTCCGAAGCACTACCGCAAGGAAACCCAAGTCATCGGAACCGTTCTGTCCTACGACACGAACACAGATACCGATACATTGGCCATGTGTGGTGCCTCTGCGGCATTGCATATTTCCAACGCTCCGATGCAGCGCCCAATCGCGGGTGTTCGTGTATCTCTGATCGATGGAAGCCTTGTGGTCAACCCAAGCCGTGCCGCCATGGTGAATGCCGAGATGAACTTGGTTGTTGCCGGTACTGTTGATGCCGTCTGCATGGTGGAAGGTGGAGCCAAGGAAGTTTCTGAAGAAACAATGATCGATGCGATGGATGCAGCACATGCAGAAATCAAGAAAATCATTGGCGCCATTGATGAGCTTCGCTCACTCGCTGGTGTAGAGAAAGCCGAAGTGCCACCTGCACCAGAGTTGGATGCAGAGGTTTTTGCTTTCGTGGAAGCGAATGGTTCAGAGACGTTGAAAACAGCGATGGCTGTTCGTGCCAAGCATGAGCGTTCCGCTGCACTCAAAAATGCTCGCAACGAAGTGATCGCCAAGTTGGTGGAAGGCATCGAAGACGAAGCCGTTGTTGCTGACAAAACCGGACACGCAAAAGAAGCATGGGGCAAGCTCCTCAGCAAGATCATGCGCGCCCAGGTTCTTCAGGAACGTACACGTATCGATGGTCGTGCGACCGATGAGATTCGTTTCATCGATTGTCGTATCGGTGTCGCCGCAAAGGCACACGGTTCTGCCTTGTTCACTCGAGGAGAAACACAGACTTTCGTGAGTGCTGCTCTTGGAATGGAGATGGACTCTCAGCGTATCGACTATGCCGGTACTCAAGAAGAGTTCCGTCGTTGGATGTTGACCTACAACTTCCCACCNTTCTGNACCGGTGAAGCACGCATGCTTCGNGGNCCNAAGCGNCGNGANATTGGTCACGGAAAACTGGCTCACAGCAGCTTGATTCCTGTTCTACCGAGCCAAGAGGACTTCCCATACGTTGTCCGCGCATGCTCCGATGTTCTTGAATCGAACGGTTCCAGTTCCATGGCGACAGTTTGCGGCTCTACCTTGGCATTGATGGATGCCGGTGTGCCGATTTCTGCTCCAGTGGCTGGAATCGCAATGGGTCTCATCAAAGATGGCGATGATTTCGCAGTCTTGAGTGACATCCTTGGCGATGAAGATCACCTTGGCGACATGGACTTCAAGGTCACAGGTACCAAGAACGGTATCACTGCCTTCCAAATGGACACAAAGATTGACTCGGTCAGCCGTGAAATCATGTCCAAAGCACTCGCACAAGCTCGTGAAGGTCGCATCCACATCCTCGACGAGATGGGCAAGGCGATTGAAACACCACGTGAGGACATTGCTTCCAATGCTCCCCGCATCACCAAGCTGAAGGTCAAGCAGGACAAGATCCGCGACATCATCGGCCCTGGTGGACGGACTATCCGTGGAATGCAAGAGCAGTGTGGTGTCAGAATCACCGTTGAAGATGACGGTACNGTTCTGATCGCAAGTGCNGATGGCGATGCCACAGAAAAGGCATTGGGCATGATTCGNGAACTCACCCAAGAGGCTGAAGTTGGAAAGCTTTACCTCGGTGTTGTGAAGCGTTGTGTCGACTTTGGTGCTTTCATCGAGATCTTCCCTGGAACGGAAGGCCTTGTNCACATCTCACATCTCGCCAACGAGCGGGTNGAGCGGACCACGGATGTAGTGAACGAAGGCGATGAAGTCTTGGTTCGTGTCATCGAGATCGACAAACGATCTGGCAAGGTACGTCTTTCCCGCAAGGAAGCACTTGAAGCAGCACTGTAGGTCACTACTGTGTTGACTCAGCCAACATTAAAGGTCCAGGTTCTTCCCCACGGGGAAGGCCTGGACCTTCCTTCTTATGCGACCCCNGGATCCGCAGGAATGGATCTTCGTGCTGCAGTGGAAGAACCCTATGTTCTATCTCCCATGGAACGTACGGCCATTCCAATCGGAATACGTGTAGCGATTCCAGNGGGATGGGAAGGACAGATNCGTCCACGTTCGGGTCTTGCTTTTCGGCATGGACTCGGAATCCCCAATTCTCCAGGGACCATTGATTCTGACTACCGAGGGGAACTCAAGGTGCTGTTGATCAATTTGGGGCCTGAACCCATCGTGATCGAACGGGGGATGAGGGTCGCACAGATGCTGATCACGCCGGCGCCTCAAGCGGTGATTAGCGTGGTTTCAGATTTAGATGATACCGAACGCGGTACAGGCGGTTTTGGCTCCACGGGTGTGAGCTAAACCAGACCGTACTCGTCCTTAGATTTCTTTTTTGGACATGATGTTGATGATCGCATCACGGACGTCTGTATCTGTAGTTGCCTCACGAAGTTGTTGAAGCAGGTCACTTCTTAGGGCCATACGAGCGAGTCGTTCTAAGACCCACAGTTGAGTCTGACGATCACGCATGGGTGCAAGAACCAGAATCAAGACATCTACCATTGGTCGTCCGGTGGACTGATAATCAATGGCTCTGTCTAAAGTGAATATCACCACCTGCGTGTGTTTAAGGCCCTCAACCGTGGGGGCTGAAATGGCGACACCTTCTCTCAGTGCGGTGTTTTGTCTCTTTTCTCGGTCCTCTAAGGCGGAGACGATCCCTTCTGCTTTTTCACAATGACCCGCACTTTGCAGTTNGCGGCCGACCAGTTGAAACAGTTCTGCCTTGCGAGAGGTGGTCACCTTTGTTTTGACCAAAGCGTGATGGATGTGCGGCCCTAAAATCATCTGTTCTTGGGTGTCTTCGCGGTGCATTTCAAAACGATGATGGACTTGATGTCTTGGTGCTTTGACTTTGAGTATAGAACACGATGCTTTTGATGCTACCCGATGTTCAGGAGAGCCAAAGAAAAGGGTCTTCAGGGTTCGTTCAGGCGGCGCCCCAATGATTAAGATGTCGTAATCAGCCGTTACTTCTTGGATGGTTTTGAGTCGATTTGTTCCGCGAACAATGCGGCTTTCGCAAGGCGATGCACAAAAGCTCGATAGCTGCTCATGATAGATCCGATGCTGTTGTACTTCATCCGCATTTGCATTTTCGGGTATGGGTTCAAAGAGCGTGACCGTTGAACCTTTTTGTGTGGCTGCGAGACGATCCGCAACGTGAACGAGTAGCGAATCATAGGGTCCTGGTTCTGCCAAAACGAGAATGCGCTTAAAGTCGTCTGTGGTGTCGCCATCATAGGGACCTGCACGGTCTAAAAAGATCGCAAGATCACATGGTGGATGGTCCATCCACCACGAAAATGGATGACGAACGATATAGTGGAGTTCGCTTCGGGTTGGCCATTCCATCACGATCCAATCGGCATTGGTCGCGTCTGCATGTTGTCGAATGGCGCCTTTGGCATTGTGGGTCACAATGTCATGGAATTCCACGTCTACGTGTGCTTGATCTCCAATTTGGGCAGCCCGTGCTGCAAGGGTTTCCGTTTCTTGATCGGTTTCAAGGAATGACGTCAGTTGGGCCTGATATGGGACCTCTTCAAGACGACATACTTCAAGTTTGCCACGTTCTACAAAGCTGGCAGCCAGTTGAATGAGTCTGCTCGGTGCGGGTTCTCCACCAAAAACGGGGACGATTACACGAGGTTCATCTGCGTTCGCCAACTCTTCCGCTTCCGCTTCTTCCGTNACCTTCAATGTGTTCGCTTCACCCCACAATATTTGAATCAGGCTCTTCCGGTCTACACGACGTCTGACGTAGAGGAAATACCAGCCGGTCCCAATGAGGATGGACAAACTCACGCCAGCGATGGCCATGATGCCCAGTTCGTATAGGAGCCAGATACCACCTGTGACTCCGAAGACTTGAACCCATGGGTAAAAGGGGCTTTTAAACTTCGGTTTGTACCAGCGAACACCGGTTTCACGAAGCACAATTACGGTAATATTGACCAGGCAAAAGATGAATATTTTGAAGCCACTTGCCAGCTTGGCAAGTTTGACCACGGGCAGAAAAGTCACAAGACTCACAAGGAGCGCGCCAGTGAGCAGGATGGCAAAAATAGGTGTGCCGAACTTTGGCTGAATGGTGGAGAAGATCTTCGGAAAGATTCGATCCCGACTCATGGCAAAGGGGTCTCGTGCGGATGCCATCACGCCCGCATTGCACATGCTGGATAGGGCGGCCACCGCAAGCAATGAGATGGCAACTTCAGCAGATCGTCCCCCGATGGCCTTCGCTGCAGTTGCCATGGGCGCTACGTCAGTGGCGATGGACTCGTACGGTAGGTTGGCGGTGATGACCCATGAAACCAACGCATACAGCGTCATGACGGTGGACTGTGCCAAGAACATGGCCAGTGGAATGTTCCGTTCAGGGCTTTTGACTTCCTCTGCCACCGAGCAGATTTTTGTGACCCCGGCATAGGAAACAAAAACAAAGCCTGCGCCTCCTATGACGCCCATGGCTCCGTTGGGCAGTGCCGGTTCCAGAAGGGTTGTATCTGCGGTTGAGAATCCCATGACAACAAATGTTGCAAGTCCCATGAGGCAGCAAGAAACGATGATCAGTTGAAGTAGGGACGCTTTACTTGCTCCCAAAATATTCAAGGTGATCATGATGGCTAGAATGGTCAGAGACACCGTCATTGGGTCGGCATCCGAAAAAACGGTGAGGTACGAACCCAGACCCACGAGCGCGAAAGCTGTTTTTGCCGAAAGGGTAAACCAATTTCCCATACCGGTGATTGTTCCCATCCAGGGTCCCATGGACCGCTCGACGTAAACATACGTACCACCAGCGACGGGCATCGCTGTCGCCAACTCTGCTTTACTGAGTAGGGCTGGAAGGACGAGTAAACCAGCGACCAAGTAGCTGAGGCATACCCATGGGCCGGCAATGGCAGCGGCCAATCCAGGAAGTACAAAAATTCCTGATCCCAACATTGCACCGACGGCAAGGCTGTAGACGCCGCTTAGTCCAAGAGAACGATCAAGCTGTTTCGTGACAGGTTTGCCCATGGTCTATTTACTCGCAGAAGGGTTTTAGTGCGCGGTCCTTCAAGGCATATCGGTAAGGGACTTTAGTTGTCCATTCGGTGGGAGTAGGACGCCACTTCGGTCGAGCCTGTTCGTGATGAATAGTGTACGTACGAATATCATTATACAGAGAAAGCTACTTTTTCCTGGCTTCTACGGTTCGCCGCGTGTCTTCGTCGACCACAAACTCTATTTCTTTTTCAAGTTCTTCAAGTTCTTCAAGTTCAGCGAGGTCCGAATCCCACCCTTCGAGTTTCACCGATAGAGTTTGCATGCTTTGATCGATGGAGTCAGCCTTTTTCCGTGATGGTTTTTTGCTGGTGGCCGGTTCAGGGGGTTTCTTGTTTTCATCCACCAAAAGATCTTGAACCAAAGTGCAAACGAAATCGTTGGCATTTGATAGTTGGTCACACAAGCTTGCGATCAGTAGCCGTCGGAGGGCTGTCCCTGGAATGCTGCTTTCTGACAACAGGCGATCAAGCTCCACGCGGCTGAGTGTGACCAGTTCTACCGGACCTACAGCTGTACATGTTGCGGAACGACGAGACCCATCGATGACGGCCATGTGACCGAAAATACGAGGCTGGGTCGAGTGGGTAAGGACTCTGTTTGTGCCACCAGCATCTTTTCTCTGGACCGAGATGTTTCCTTTCATGAGGAAAAAGAGTTCGTCTCCTAGACTGCCTTCTTCGCACAACACAGTCCCATCTTCGTGTGCTGCATACACGCCTCGGGCGAGGACGCGTTGTAAGGCTGCTTGGCTGGAGCCCGGGTAGGGGTGGGCAGTGATGGCAGCTTTGGCCAAAACCGCTGTTTTGTCCGTATCGATTGTACTCATCTTCCTCCCCCAAACAAGTTCCGAAGTTTAGTCACAAAAGTCTTTTTGTCGGATGCTTCGTTGGGTTTTTCCAGACCCGCCTCCTTCCAGACTTTTGATGTTTCTTGATTTGTTCTTCGGATCCTGCGAGTCAGCGTTCCAAGCAAGTGTTTCTCGATGGCCAAGATTGCGGGATTCGATGAAGCGGAAACCAGCAGCTCTTTATTGATCAGCATGCATTGGCTTGGCTCGATGGCCATGACAGTGGCATTGCGGTTGTTTTTTCGGCCAAAAAGAGCCGTTTCACCAACGATTTCACCGATATTGACTTGGCCTACTTCTCGACGTTCTCCGTGAGTTTGTACTCCTACAGATAGTTTTCCTTTGACCAGTAGAAGGGCCACATCCGAATTATCGCCTTGTTTGAAGATTGTGGCACCCGANGAAAAATGTACCGGNGGTGCCAAGATGGACAATTCTTGCAGAGCGCGTGCGGAAACATTTTTGAAGATAAACAGGTTTGATAGGTCGTTCGTCATGGTCACAGAGTTCGCTTTATTTCGTTTCTCGTAACCGATTCATGGCTATCCATGAACGTTCAATCCAGCCTTTGTCGAAGAGGATGAGTTTGCGTGGAGTAGACCCACAGGTGAGGTTGATACAAGCAGGAGAAAAACATGCCGTTTTCTTGGATGGATGATGCTTCCGATGAACCTTCGACAGATGGGGCGCAAGCTCGAAGTGATGCGTACGAGGAAGAGGTTCGAGAGCGCGCAGGCTTGTTGAAGCGAATGGGCCATGACAAGGCCACAGCGATTCATCGCTGTTTGGGCAATGTGGCATGGGCGTTTACCGTTCAGGGTGTTCCACCACTCACGCCTGCGCAAATCCGAAAAATTGTGAACGGCGTTTACGGTAGCCGCAAATAGATCTGATCGGATTTGGCGGCCAGAATAAAATCTGCTTCTGCCAGGCCGTCGATTTTGTGTGTCCAGATTTCGATTCCACATCGTCCCCAGGCAACGTGTAGATCGGGGTGATGTCCAACCTCTTCTGCCAAGTCGCCAACTTTATTTGCAAAGCCCATCGCTTCCAAAAAGTTGTTGAAACCGTATTGTTTGAACAAGTGGCCCGTTTCATTGATCGTCCAGTCATTTCCCAATTGGGAGAGCATGGCACCCGCTTCTTCTGGGGTCATGGGAGGCACCCCACCCCGACAAGGCTCACAGGTTCTATCGGCAAGNTCGCAATTTTCGGTCATCAGTCTGACTCCAAGTCGACGTGTTTGGCTGCAGGTATTTTGGCCTGAATTTCGGCCTCGATTCTGTCAATCTCATCACCCATGGCTTCGGTGATGTGTTCCCCATATTCGATGAGAAATTCACGGAACTGCGCTTTATCTGTGGAGGTTTTGCTGTGAATGGCATCGAGATCTTGCCCATCCACCCATCGTCTCGCCAAAGCCTTTCCGTCGAAGTCAATCTCGGCCTTAAAGCGAAAGCTGTCCGCACTCATGATTGTGGCTTTCACATCATGAACACCCTCCACTACAGGGTCGGCCTCCAACACATCGATAATTTGCTTCTGTACGTCGGTGTTGATCGATTGTCCCAACAAGGCNCGTCGGTTTTTAACCATCAGGAAGATGGCGACTGCGCCAAGCAACAGGGAAATGGTGATGGAACCAATGGCGTCCCAAACCGCGTTTTGGGTGATCTGCATCATTCCGATGCTGAAGAGGGCAATCATCACACCGAAGACGGCTGCAGCATCCTCTAAAAGAACGGCTACGGCCATGGGGTCGGGTCCCACTTTCAAGTACTTCTTGAAGGTCATTTGAGACTCTTTTGCCGCGTCACGAACCGCTTTGTACGCCACCCACAGTGTGTAGGCTTCCAAAACAAAAGAGAAGATGAGGACNCCGGTGACCCAAGGGATGTCGTTTGGGTTTGGCAACTCCGGATGCATCAAAGAGTGAATGCCATGGTACAGGGTGAATCCACACCCCAGGAAAAAGATCCCTACAGCACTGATCATGGCCCATACGAAACTGTCACGGCCGTACCCATAGGGGTGATCAACGTCGGGTTCCTTTTTCGCTTTTTGAATTCCAAGCGCCAAGAGTGATTGGTTCAGCACATCTGCAAAGGAGTGAATTCCTTCGGAGAGTAGCACTCCAGAACCCGTAATGAAGAATGTTGTCAGCTTCGTAACGGTGATGAACGAATTTACGCCGATGGCGGTGTATACGGCTTTTGCACTGCCCGATGCCATGAAATCTCCTGATTGATGCAAACCGTAACGGAGATTCGTCTATTTGTAGATCAACTATCGGCACATAGATGGTTAAAAATACCAAAAATATAGCAATATCAATAACATAAGTATGTTGGCACGCAGCTTGCTCTTGTTGGTGACTGCCTCATCAGACAAAAAGGAGAAGCCATGAAGCACTGTACTCTCGTTCTATTTCTATCGTTGATTGCTTGTGAGCAATCGAATCAATCCCGGGCAGCCGGCCCTCAACGATTTGATGAACCATTGGTTCAAATCTTGAGTGACCTCGATACCCAGAACATTCCCACACCACTTGAAGCGGTTTCCAGTGATGCGGTTGTTGCAGAACTGGAAGAGGTCAAAGAACTTGTTGATAGTGGTGAGCCATACCGCGCAGACCGATCGATGTCGGTGGTGATTCGGAACGGCGAAACATTGGATGCTTTCGCTCGGTGGACACAAACCACAGCAGAAGAGATCGCGTCTATCAACAACATGAATGTGAGAGATCCCTTGATTCCAGGCGAGTCTCTGTCTTTGCCGGTGTCAGACTCAGAAACGTTTGAGGCCACCAGAGAAGGCGCTTTTGAAAGAAGAATTGATCGCTTTTTGAGTCGTCGTGGTGGCTTGGCAGGAATCGAGGGCTACACGGTGGTTACCGGCGACACAGCGTGGGACATCGCTCGGGACGTGGCGGATGTCCCAACCTGGATTTTGGCAGCATTCAACCCTGATCGATCCCTCGATCACCTACAGGTTGGCGATACCTTGTACCTGCCAGTGATGACCTACGTGGCGGATGCTCAAGAAGAAATCGCCATGGACATCAGTATGGAAGAAGGCTGCGCTCATTGATGTGGGACATCGACTACAGCACCCGTTTTGGATGCAGCATTTACATCGATGAAGACGTTGGGGTGGGGAGACCAAATGGACTCCCCACTCTTTGTTTGCTTGATGGTTTTGACCGCCACCCATCCACCGGCTGGAAGATGGGCCTCAAGCGTTCCTTTGCCCTTCGCGTCGCTTGGATTCCATGCACCCAGCGCAGGGTCACTTCCGATGAAACTGGCGTCAGCGTGTGTGCGCAGATGGACCGGTAGCGTTTTGCTTTGGTCTTCCGCAATGGATTTTACCCAGGCAGTGAAGCCATCACTGGTTTTTGGCGTGACGATCCATCGGTACATGCCATCACTGGGAATGGGTGTCCACGTCGCGGGGCCTGCAATGCTCGGAATGGTCGGTTTGTCCGTTGTACCCATGACGCTAACAACCGCTTGATTCTCCAATACCCGCGCAAACGCGATCCGNTCTTTACTGGCATNNAAAATGTCTGTGCCGCCTTTGTGAAGTGCAGGGATCGTGCGCCGTTGGTTCAGGCGCTCTTGTATGGTGTGTCGAAGCGGAGTCTGTTTGAACACCATGTCGCCACGCGCTTCCGTTTCAGTTTGACCTTCCAGCCCTACACTTGTGCCCCAAGTAAAGCTTGGGATTCCCCTTAGCGTAGTCAGTAGAGACACAGCTTTTTCTACCTGACCGGGTTGGTTGCACACGGTTTGAATCCGTGGAGTGTCATGATTGTCGAGGAAGGTGACCAGGTTGTGAGGATCTTTGTACCGGCGATCTTGAGTCAATAAGGTGGCCAGTTGTCGAAGGTCTCCCCCGTTGCACATGGTGTCGACCAATGCGAAGTGCATCGGGAAGTCGAATACGTGGGTCAGCCCTGTTTTCTCGGTTTCTGAAGCCACCTTATGGGGGTTCCCCTCATACACTTCACCAATAAAGGCGAAGTCTGGGTCGGTGATGTCATTCAGTTCCGAAACATATCGAGACAAAAAGTTCGAATCGATATGCCGTACAGCGTCGATGCGGAATCCGTCAGGCGACACCTCTTGAATCCATTTTGCGGACTGCTCAATTAGAAAGTCAGCCACCTCTTGTTTTTCGTGTGCCAGATCGGGGAGACCGTGTACATCGTGGGTTCGGCACTGTTGGTCATCGTCCCAGTCTTTGATGTCGCCAAAGGTGTGAAACCAATCAGGTTGTTGATGAGTCAGGCTTGTATCGGGCCCTACGTGATTCAATACGACATCGATGACAAGATTCATCTTTCGTTTATGAAGGGCTGATTTCAGCGCAAGCAGGTCTTTTTTGGTGCCAAAGCGCGGTTCCATGGTTCCGAATTCATCGGTCCAATAGCCGTGAAAGGCACCATGGATATCGATGGGATCGGTACGCATTTTGGAAACGGGTGTGAGCCAAATGGTTTGAACGCCCAATGACTCTATGTCATCGAGATGATCGATAATTCCCTGAATGTCTCCACCATGAAATGCCGTGGGGTCACTGGGATCAGCGTTTTCATCATTGCTCGGATCACCGTTGGCATATCGATCCACCATGATCAGATACACGCTCTGTATGGGTTCCGCTTGGGCGGCGAATACGAAGAGCCACGTCAGCAGCAAACCGTTCAAGGGGTAGACCCTCGCAACTGGCGGGAGAGCATNGTGGCAGCCCGGTCCGCAATTTGAGTTGACGCTTCGATGAGCGCATCTGTTTCTTGCTGATGAATGTGCTGGAGCGTGACGGGTATNGTCAGTTCTTCACGAAGTTGTCCATCGGGTTGTGTCGTCACCGATATGGTGGCATCCACCTGCCATCGGTAACGTCCACCCAAGTGACCTCGAGGCCGAATGGAAGTTTCCACCAACAAAACAGTTCCATCGTTTTGTTCGTGAATCCAATTGAGCCGATGCTGTGTGGTGCCCAGGGATTGGAAGTTTCCAGGGGTTTCAATCGAATTTAGTTTGAGACCCTGGGACTTCAGCGCCCGACTGAGCGCTGCCTGTACAGGTGGAGGCGCAGTCAGCATGTCTGCGTGTTCAGGACTTTCCACAACAACGACGGTCGATACGTCGACGGGGCCAACGATGGGAGGAACAGGACGGGCATTCAGGCATCCCGCCAATAGGGTGAAGATTAGAACCATGCTTCTGCCTCCAGCGCCAAAATATGGTGCCAGTGTTGTTCGACATTTCCAAACTCGTTGTATTGGTCGAGCGTCGTCACAAATTGATTGGAAAAGGCGTTGTTTTCGTTTGAGTGCTGCGCTCCATATAGGAGTCGAAGACTGGGTCTGGATGTGATTCCGGGTCCGAGTGGGTTGAGGATGAATCCAGCCTTTCCTTGCCAAGTGATTCTTGTGTCTGAATCTCCTCGTTCCANNCCTCGTGTATCCGCGACTCCATTCGTATTGGCAAAGATTGAGTCTGAGTGTTCTCGGTATAGGTTCCCATTTCGTGACCATTCATGGGCGAGGCTGCTTTCAGTCAGGATGCCCAAGGTTTGATTGAGCGCTGCTTGTAGGCGAAGCACGGTACTCGCATANTCGCGATCGTGATCGGANGGGAGGATGTCGTTGTCGCCATCTTGGTGATTTCCGTACAGTACACCCCATGCCATATCGAGCTTTCCTGGAACGATTTCGACGTTCATTTCGTTGCCGATCATCAACATGCTGCGCTCATCGGTGAGGGCGGTGACATGAATGTCTTCTGTCTCGCCATTCCACGTTTCACTGCTCGGCCCATCGGGGTGAAACTTTTGCCATCGAGCATAGGTACTGTTCCAGCGAATCGGCCCCAAATCCCCAAACCCCAGATAGCCAAATGCGTGGCCGGAATCTGCTGCAGTGGGTTGAGGGTCGGGAAACCTGTCGGCTTGAATTGGATGATTGGCGCGAAAGGATTGGATCACTTCTTGTCGAATCCAGTCTTCNTACATCAGGTTGGGTGTGTCGTAGGGGGCGTGGACATTGCCTTCCACTCCAGGCTCGACCATCCATTGCCCACCGAATCCGAGTTGTACATGGTCTCCCAGGCCGACTCTCAGTGAACCTCCGGCTGTGAGTATGGGATTGTACCGGTCACCCCGAACGGTGTACCCAGAGTCTCCGATGCCCAAAGTGAGGTCACTTTTGCCCTTTTGGTAACGGGCCGACATGCCGACGGTTTCATGGAAGATTTGGGCTGGTCGCATATCGTACAGACCCAGATCTCCCATTGTGCTTTCAAGGGTTCCTACCTGCCAGGTGACATTGTCGAGCAAGACATTTCCGGCGAGGATGTGGAGTTGGGAAAGACGAAAGTTATCCAGTCGCCCATTGCCCGCATCGGTACNCCCAATGCTTCCGCCTTCTACCCGCATATGAACCGTGGTCCATGGGGTCAGGGCATCGACTTTGGGTTCCAATATGTCGTAATCAAAGTCGAGGTTTGCGTACGGTCCCTCGTTGAGAAGGCGTCCATACAGATTCCAATAGCCCAGTCGTCCAGAGCCGCCTTGAAGGTCGGGACGGGCCATAACGCGGGCGTATCCACCCACTCTGGCTCCGGCCATTGCTTGGTTGGATGCAGTAAATGTGGCCGCAAGGGCAAGCAGGAGCAGTTTCACTGTTGCTCCAGAATCACAATGGTAAAGGGTTGTGCGTCATAGGATGAACCCACTTCTTCTGGTTCTTGCAGTTCGATATTCCAAGACCGGTAGGGATCGATGGTGGGATCCGTTGATAGAAGGCCCTCAGGTTCGCTTCCGTTGGTGGGGACATCAAACCATGGCTGTGTATCGACGATTCGTACCCAGTTTCTGCCTTCGGGGAGAGTGAATGAAACGGGTCCTGTTTCCATGTTGATCAAGATGGCCAGTTCGGGACCCTGTTCATCCCCATAGTGGTGGACCATGAGATGTCTCTTGCTGGACCATTCGTCGGACGTAAGATCGGTATTGTTGGCGGACTTCCATGCCACAGCCTGTGTACCGTACTCCATTGGGTTTAGTCGTTCGATTCTGTCCCGACGGAAGCGGGTGAGTTGAGACACAAAGTCGTGCATTCGGTGGCGGTGTGTAGCCGTCACATTTTCCCACTCGCCCCAACGGAACCAATTCCATTGGTTATCGGACCAGGTCGAATATGCATTGTTGTTCCCAAATTGGGTCCGCATCCACTCGTCTCCACCCAACAGAAGTGGGGTGCCCTGCGAGATAAACATGGCGGTGAAGAGGTTTCGCATTTGCTGACGCTTCATGGGTTCGGAGTACCAGTTGTGACTCCGATTGTGTTCTTCACCGGACTCCGTGTCACACCAGACGCTCAGCGGATCGTCACAGCATTTGGGGTTGAGAAGTCCACATTCATTCTGTTTGTCTTCGTACGAGAAGAGGTCGTACATCGTGAAGCCATCATGAACTGTAATGAAATTCACGCTGTGATGAGGGGACCTTCCTTCATCTCCGTAAATGGCTTCTGAACCGGTCAGTGCCTGGCCGCCATCCACGCCTTCGTTGCTATTGAGTACGAATACGGGCGTGTCGAGATTGGATCCACCGTGGCAGACCATTCCACCTTCTCCCCAGTTGCAGTGATTCACGAATGACCGCCACCAGTCTCTGAAATGAGGGTTCCATTCCGACCAACCATAGTCGTCACGGGTGGTGCTTAGGGGAAAGCCACCGATGCCTGGACCTGTTCCCGAAGCAGTCCATGGTTCCGATATGATTCGTGTGTTGTTTTCTTGCAGTACCGGGTGGTCCGCAATTTCCTGAACGATGGTGCCTTCTACGGGTGTAGGGCTGTTGTAGTCCAGGTCCTTTTCGCCCAAGATGCCGGCCAAGTCGAATCGAAAACCATCGACATGAAGCTCTTCGACCATAAATTCGATGGAATCGAGGATGAGTCTTCTGCCCGGTGTGTGATTGGGTCGAGTTTGATTGCCCACACCGGTGTTGTTCCAATAGGTCTGACCATCTTCGCTCAGCGCGTACCAGCTGGCATTGTCCAGACCCCGGTAGCTGTACAGTCCAGCCACCTCTTTGGGATCGTAATTGACGTCGTATGCATCATCGAAGGATTCGAAGAACAGACGTTCTCGCCAAAGACCGCCTTCGCCGGTGTGGTTGTAGACNACNTCAACAATCACTTCAATGTCGTGTTGGTGAAGCTGGTCGACCATCCACTTGAATTCATCCAAAATTCCATCCACACGGCCTGTGGTCGCGTAGCTCGATGAATAGCTGATTTCTGGTGCGAAAAAGCTCAGGTTGTTGTAGCCCCAATACCCGCCGTCCAGCGGTTTTTCGTGGATGGGCAACAGTTCGACGGCGTTGACTCCAAGTTCTTGGAGGTATGCTGCTTTCTCACCGACTCCCCTGAATGTACCGGGGTGATCCACACCCGATGCTGGGTTCATGGTGAAGCCTTTGGGGTGTACTTCGTAGATGACCAGTTCGTTCCAAGCGTGTCCATCGAGTGTGTCAGCGGCGCGGTCGGCTCTCCAAGATTCTTCGTGATCAGACCACTCATACTCGCTTTGGACCACGACGGATTTTGCAGCCGCCGCCCATGTGGACTCAGCCCTATGGGGCCCAGAAGCCGAGGAGCCTTTGGACCAGTCATGATCCCGATGTAGTGCTTTTCCCCAAGGATCGAAGAGGAGCTTGTTGGGGTTGAACCGGTTTCCCATCAAATCTACGTCGGTACGAAAGCCAGTGGTTGTACCCGGAATCCACTCTTCGTCGTAGGGCCAGTTTGGTCCCCAGGCGATGTATCCGTAGTGTTGACCCAACCCCACGCCTTCAACAAAACCATTCCATACCGAACCTGTGCGGTTCAAAACGACTTGTTGGGTGGGCAGATCGCTTTCAGGATCTTCAAACAGCAGAAGCTCTACTCGTTCTGCACGCTCTGAATACACCGTGAAGTTGGTTCCACCATCGATAAGGGTGGGACCCATGTGGTCCATCGATTCGATGGCATCCCAGGTGAGTGAAGGTGCTTTGTCCTGCACTGTATACAGGCGGGGATATTCTTCTGAGGCACACCCGTGCCAGAGAAGGACAGTCAATAGGCTCAACATAGAATCGTCTCAGTCGGATGGAACGAGTACACGAGAGGAAAAAGAGGACACTTCAAGAGAGAGTCTGTTCGACTCGGTCGTAAAGGTTTCGTCGGAAAGGACGTCGATATATCTACCCGGCGGAAGGTTAGCGAACATAATGTCGTTATCGATCCATTGGTTTTCACCTGTCCGATTAATGATAACGATCGCCGCGTCTTCACCGTTGGTGTGGGCCGTGGCGTACAGTCCTTCTCCGCCATCCCACCATTCTGCCCATTCGCCGCCCCGAAGTGCTGGGTGTGCTGCTCGTGCATGGACGAGGCGTCGGACCGTGTCCAGGACTCGGCTGGGACCTGGTGGGAGTTCGCTCGCCAAGCTTTCAGCATCGTGGATGGTCAGGTCTGCACCGTGCCACCACAGGGGCTGTCGATTGTCTGGATCGGTGTACCCGGGGATGCCCAGTTCATCGCCATAGTAAATCATGGGCATACCCGGCTGAGTGAACAGGACGGTGAATGCCAGTCGCAGACGGTCGTATGCCACACCGTCTTCTGGTGAACCAGCCTGGCGTAAAGAGCCATCTGGGCAGACATCTGCTGTGTGTTCGATGGCATCTGTCAGAAACCGACCGACATCAAGGTTTCCAAGAAATGTGGACATTCTTCCTTGGGGGTATCGGTCGTGGATACTGGCTGCGGTTTGAACGGCCGAAGCCACACTGACCGAGTCATCTACAAAAGCGGATCGGAGGGTCCAATACAGTGGAAAATCAAACTGACCGTGCAGCTTATTGGGACCGATGTATGCGTTGATGAGTTCTGCTTGGTCGAAGGTTTCACCAATCAGGTTGAAGTCGAAGCCCGAACCTTCGTGTTCTAAAGCCGCGTGAACGCGACTTCGAAGGTTGTACGAGACGGTGTGTGGCATGTGTTTGGCAGCATCGACTCTCAACCCATCCAATTCGTATTCGGTGGCCCACTGTACGCCCATTTCTACGATTTCGGTGGAGATGCCTGGCTGGGTGTGATCCGCATCTGGCATATACGATGTGAACCAGCAGGATTCAGGAATTGTGTCCCAATTCTGCACACCCTCCCAATTGGTGTCTTTGCACAGCGCTTCAGGGTGGAATGCCGATGTATCTTGTGCCAACTCATGGTCGCTGTGGACATGATTGCCGACCCAATCCATGATGACGCGCATTTTACGGTCATGGGCAGCGTCGATGAATGATTTCAAGTTTTCGCCACCCAATCGGGGGTCTGTTTGGTCCCAGCTGACGGGCCAGAAGCCATGGTATCCAGAATACGTTGCACCACAGTCGCCATCCCATGCGCCTTCTGGGCCCAATTGCGGGTTGGAAATCCAAATCGTGTTGATGCCCAAGCTCTCCAGATAGGGGAGGGCCATCGTTAGGCCTTCGATGTCTCCACCGGCCCAATCTGTGATGGGGTGGGTGGTTTCTAATGCGGGATCGTTGTCTGGATTCCCATTGGCGACCCTGTCGATCAGGGCATGGTAAATCACCGCCTGATCCCAGTTCCATTCATCTGTCCATATGGGTACAGATACAGAGTTAGTTTCCCCAGAATCATCGGTTACCTGGAGATCGAATTGGATACGGCCCGGCTCTAAGCCCGATTGTTCCACGTGGAACAATCCATCAGCTTCTGTGGCTTCTACAGACACACCACCGACCAATACTTGTACAGAGAGGTTGGGATCGCCTTCGGTTCCAGGGACGGCTCTAAAGCTTAATTCTACGTGTCCTTCTGCCCTGTTGACGTTCACGTTTTGGATGTGAATCTGGGGGCTATGACAATCTGGAACTTGAATCATCGAGTCACAATCTATGGAGCCGTTTGTACACTCTTGCGCCCAGTCTCGGTCAGCAAAAGTAGAGGCATCACAAATGGCCAAATCGGCCGACGGATCGCAGACCTCGACAAGGGCGCCGTCGTATTCCCATTCGGTGTATTCCACGAATCGGTATGCGTGCGTGCCAGGAGGGAGCCGCATCGAAGTGGACCATTGCCCTTCAGTCCATTCATCCAGGGGTGTTGCGCTGGAATCCCAGTTGTTGAACTCTCCGACAAGTCGAACGCCATCTACCGTAGCGGATGGAGAATAGTGAAAGCTTGTTTCACACAGCCCGTCCCATGACGATGCGGGTTCAGCGGAGTCTGTATTCTTGGTGTGATCGGCACAGCCAACGAGTAAAAGCAAAAGAAAGCGCGTCATAGATTTTGTTCCATGACCACTTTGCCGGCGAGAGCGCGTGATTCAAGCATGGTGTGGGCCTTTGCCAACTCTGTCATTGGCATAATTTTGTCGACTACGGGACGAATTGCGCCCGTGGTAACGGCTGCCCAGGCTTCTTGCATCTCATCCATTGTTCCCATGGTGGACCCCAATAGATTCAATTGTTTGAAAAACAAAACTCGAAGGTCGATATTGGCCTGGTGGCCGGTCGTTGCCCCACAAGTGACCAATGTCCCGCCTCGGGCCAAAGCGCGGACGGATTGCTTCCAAGTGGCTTCACCCACATGATCCATCACGATGTCTACGCCCCGTTTTTGGGTCCATGAGCGCACTTCTGTTTTGGCCTCTTCATAGGTCCAGGCGTGATCTGCACCCAGTTCCATACATCGCTCTCGTTTTCGTTCTGTCGATGCGGTGACCGCGACTTCAGCACCGTGGAGTTTGGCCACTTGTATGGCCAAAGATCCCACCCCTGAAGCTCCAGCTTGAATCAACACTTTTTGTCCCGGCCGAACCCGGGCTCGTCCAACCAGCATGTGCCATGCGGTCAACAAACTGAGCGGCATTGCAGCGGCTTTTGCAGGTTCGATGGGACAAGGCATCAGATGTGTTTTTGGGACGACCACGCGTTGAGCCATGCCGCCGTTGATCGATTCGCCCCGAATTTGGTAGTGCCGACACAAATCATGTCGGCCATGTTTGCAGATCTCACATTTGAGGCACCCAAAACCAGGATGGAGCGCCACGCGATCTCCGGTATCTTCACGGATTCCAACGACATCGGATCCGGGTACCAAGGGCAAAGGAAAGGGGTGGGAGTCTACGCCTCTGCGCACCCATACGTCGAGATGGTTGAGTCCCACATGGGTCACATTCACCAAGACCTCATCGGGGCCTGGAATCGGCTCTTCTACATCGACAATACGGAGAACTTCGGGTCCACCATGCTGATCTATACGGTACGTCTTCATCAAACAGGCTTATGATGCCTCCGATGTCCGTCAAACAGACCGATCCCAGTCAGAGCCAATTTATACATTTTCTTCGTTGGATCATGGAGTTCCGCAGAACTCCAGTAAAAGCGATGGAAAATGCACTTCGGTTTCGTCGACTATTGAGATTCATCTCCATGGGATCGTTCATGATCCTTTTGCCATCGGTTCTTCTGGCCTATTTCGGTATCTCTTCGATTCATGGCGAGGAATTGGCCATGGTTGAAGATGTTCAAATCCAGGCTGAAGGCGCCAGTTCGGCATTTATTGAACGCTATGAGCGTAGTTTTACGAGTTTTGAGACTCGGGTACTGAACCGTTTGGAAGCGGGTCATTCTCCCCTGGAGCGTCCCACAGAACTGCATCCCCATATGTTGGTTGCCCTGAAGCTCAGTTCAGATTTGACCGTAAAAAATCCATTTTACCGACCTTCTGTTCCAGGTGTGGAACCCATCAACTATCTTTTTGATGCAGATGCACAGAGAGCCAATGCGGCCGAACGTCGTGGCGAGGATGCGGGTGTGGTAGCGCGACTGTATGGACGTGCTGCGCGCGCCAGCAGTGACTCCAAAACACGGGCCAGACTTCTGTTTGATCGTGCCCGGATGCTCACCAAGGCTCGCCGGTACGCTGAGGCTGCGGATCAGTTGAAAGAGGTCAATAAGAAATATGGCCAAATGCGAGATCCGTGGGGATTTCGGATGATCGACCTGACTCGATTGCATGAAGCGGAGTCCATGCTGGAAAGAGATCGGCTGAAGGGTGCAGAGTCGCTCCGGCGGTTGGTGGTGGACTTGATGGCTTCTTCGTGGGCCGTTGGAGAGGGAGGAGAGGCTGCAGTGGCTCGCCGAGCCTTGTCTCGATTGGAACCATTCACGG